>JAXFQM010000170.1:0-17742 GCA_034178965.1 Bacteroidales bacterium
GTTCGTGGAAAAGTAGGTCGCCGCCAATCCTTTTGAAGGAGTCCCTTTTGGGGCTCCTTTTTTTTTGCGCCTTTTATTTGCGCATGGCATGAAACCCTTACATCCATCATCCCTCGTTCCTAATGGCAGGGCTCGCCAAAAACCTTTCCCGTTCCTCATTTGCGATAGGCTCTCCCCTAAAGGGAAACGTTTCCGCATTGCGGGGCTCGAAGGACGATACCGTCCTTGGAGGATTTTTTTGCCAACCCACACAATAATGTTTACCAATCCGCGTTATATCTTATAAAGACATATTCCATCACATTCATTGAGACAAGTTTAGGCATATTGATGAACAATAGTGTTATTGCAACCTATCACTAAAAATAAAATGTATTAATTATGAAAAAAGTATTATTTATTGCCATTACAGCACTAATGGTGGGTGGATTTGTTTCTTGTAACAAAGACCTTGAACTGAACGGAACAACATGGGAGGGAACGAGCCAGGAATATTATATTCGGGAAGTTCAATCGGTCGAAGGCGACAGCATTGTGATTAGTTATGACTCGATGTTGTATGAGCAGACTGTAACATTGGCTTTTACAAGTGAGTCGAACGGAATGTTCACTGTCGAGAGTAACGAGGGAGAGAGCTATGTGGGCAAGTACCAGTTCTCATATGCTATCCAAGGCAAAGGTGGCATCATCAATTATTTGGATGAATACAATAATGCTTTATCTATCACATTTGCTGTAAACGACGATGAAATGCGAATGTCGTCATTTGATTTGATATTGAAAAAACAGAAATAATAAAATATTTTGACAATGAAAAAGATAATATTAGCCACTATCGTTGCAATAACAACGATGCTTTGCTCTTCCTGCACAAAGGAACTGGATCTGAAGGGAACAACATGGACTGGCACCCTTAGTGAGATTGATGAAGACGAAGAGCCTCCCATGTCCATAAACACTCAAAACACGCTTACATTCAGCAGCGACAAAGAAGGTAGTATGGTAATGGAGGGCAAAGTTTCCATGGAGGAAGATGGGGAACAATATTCGTTTCCAATTTCGATAAACTATAAGTTCACTTATACAGTGAATGAAAACACCGTATCAATGGCAGGCTTATTTACCTCGATGGACGGAGACTCGGAAAAAATCAGTGTAGTAGCAATCGCCAATGACAAACACGACGAATTGACCATGACGTTTGAAGGGAAAAAATTGGTCTTTAAAAAGAAGTAATAGAAGCATGACGATAATAACGTCAGTGAGAACAACGCACTGGGGCAACGCAAGCAACGTTGCCCCAGTGCGTTTTGGAGGAGAGGACGCCGACTAATTTCAGCGATAATTATTTGTTTATGGACAATAAAACAGAAAAAAATGCGTTAATGTTTTAAATGTTAAATTAAAATAGTACGCCGATGCTATCAAAGGACAAGTACAAATGGAAATATTGCTCATTGGGCGGTGTGACAAGGGTAAACATCGCTACGGGAGAGGATATCGCTCACTTGAATGAGCTTGATAAAAAAATGTGGACTGTGCTCAGTTGCCCCACGAAGGGGTTGGAATTGGATGCAGACACGTTAAAGATGTTAGATACGGACGAGGACGGGAAGATACGCGTTGAAGAGGTGGTGTCGGCAGCCAAATGGTTGACGACAGTTGTAAACAATCCGGAACTCTTGCTTAAGGGAGATGATGTCCTACCGTTTTCAGCGTTCAACGAAGATAATGAGGAAGGTAAGAAATTGTTGTCTTCGGCACGGCAAATATTGAAAAACCTCGGGCTGGAGAAAGATAGCATTTCAGTTGATGACACCAAGGACCGTATTGCCATTTTTGCCCAAACACGTTTCAACGGGGACGGCATCATCACAATGGCTTCCACTGACGACGAGCAGGTAGCAAAAGATATTGAAAGTTGCATGCAGTGTATGGGCGGCTTGAAAGACCGCAGTGGAGAAAACGGCGTCGACGCCGAGAAAATAGAGGCTTTTTACGCCGCGTTGACCGATTATGCGGAGTGGTACAATAAGAGCCTTGAAAATGCCAACATGCGGCCTTACGGAGAAGACACAGCCGCAGCCAAAGAGGCCGTGGATGCGCTGAAGGACAAAGTGGAGGATTTCTTTTTGCGTTGCCGATTCATCGCTTTCGACGAGAATTGCGCCACAGCGTTGGATGTGAATGCGGAGAAGGTGGCAGCAATAGGAGGAGGCAATTTGGCACTGCATGAAGAAGAGATTGCCTCTTATCCTTTAGCGCGTCCAAACAAGGAGGGTCTATTGCCGCTAAAAGAGGGCATAAACCCAGCTTGGCGCGATGCTTTTGCCAAACTGAAGAAACTAATCCTTGACGTTGACTTCGCGGATAAGGGCACAATTACCGAAGAAAACTGGCACGACATTGTGGCAAGTTTTGGCGATTATGACGCTTGGATGGGGGAGAAAAAAGGCATAGAGGTAGAATGCCTTGGAGTAAGTCGCATAATTTCGTTGCTGAAAGACAACAATAAGGAGACGCTTCTTGGCTTGGTGGAAAAGGACAACGCCTTAAAAGACGAGGTGGAAAGCATAGAGAAGGTAGATATGTTGTTGCATTTTTACCGTGATTTCTTTAAGTTGCTTAAGAATTATGTCATCTTCACCGACTTTTACGATCGCAACGTCAAAATGGATACTACTTTCCAAGCGGGGCAATTGTTCATTGACCAGCGATGCTGCGAATTGTGCATACGGGTGGAGGATATGAGCAAGCACGCCAACATAGCCTCGGCAAGCGGCATGTTCCTCATCTACTGCCAATGCACCAGCAAGGTGAGGAACGAGACAATGGACATTGTGGCCGTGCTGACCAGAGGCGATACGAGAAGCCTATATGTGGGTCAAAACGCCATCTTTTATGACCGAAATGGACTGGATTGGGACGCGACGGTGACCAAGTTGGTGGACAACCCCATCAGTGTGGGGTATGCCTTTGGCACGCCATATCGCAAAGCGGGTAAATGGATATCTGATCAAGTGGACAAGATAGCCGCCGACAAGGATGCCAAAATTAACGCCGATATGAGCGAAAAACTAAAAGTGGATAATCTGCAGACCGCAACCAACACAGAAGCCACGGCGGCGACAAAAGCACCCCAAAAGCCACCGTTTGACATCGCTAAATTTGCAGGTATTTTTGCTGCTATAGGATTGGCATTAGGGGCCATTGGAGCTTTTCTCACCACTATGTTAACAGGGTTTATGAGCCTAACATGGTGGCAAATGTTAGTGGTAATAGCAATGCTGTTGCTTCTCATAAGCGGACCCGCCATGTTCATTGCGTGGCGCAAGTTGAGGAACCGCGACCTGGGTCCTGTGTTAAATGCAAATGGTTGGGCGATAAACGCTAAAGTTATTGTCAATAGTAGATTCGGAACCACCTTGACGGCATTGGCGCAGTATCCTGTGATAAAGACCAACGACCCGTATGCTATGAAAACGCCTCTATGGCGGAAGATAGTCCATTGGATAGTTTTTGTGGCCTTGGTATGCGGTATCGGATGGTTGATATATCATTCGCGTCAGCAACAGAAAGCAGACGTGGAGGCTGCAAAACAAGATTCCATAGCCAAAGTGAAAGCAGCAACACCTCTTGCCGCGCCGACTGTTTCCGTTGCAACGAACGAGAGCGGGTCTCTTGAACTGGAAGCAACTTCAGCGGAAGAATGAAACTGAAAAAGTATAAGTTGCACGAAATGGCCGGCGAACGTTTCGTGATTGTTCAAGGAAGCAGAACAGGAGACAGAAGCCGTGTGGTCTCCATGAATGGGACGTCGCTCTACTTATGGAATGCTTTACAGGACAAAGATTTTACAGAAAAAGACGTTGTTCGGTTGCTTATGGAGCACTACGAAGTGGAGGAGAATGTGGCACAAAAAGACGCATCAGGCTGGATTGGATTGTTGAGTGAGTATGGATTGGCATAACCACACCTTACCGTAGGAAAGCGAATCACTTCGAGATGGCTTGAAATTCGGATGATTGTATGAGATTGACAAATGATTTCCGAGATAGCGAGATAGATGGATTATTACGTAGCAAGACATCGCTTTTCCATTCATGATGAACTGGGCATTCCAAGTGGCTTTGAGGCTTTCTTGAAACCTACGGAGATGGGTGCAGGACCTCAATATTGTCCTTTTTGCAATATGATTGCCGCAGACGAATGGCATGTTACGCCGCCGCCAATCTACCATCACGAGCAGCGCAAAAAGACGCTCTTTTCGTTCCGCTTCACTGAAACAGACACGGATTGCGTTTTTTCTGCCTCCGAGGAAGAGGAAGGGCAGTTCCCGTCATTACAGTTGCGGATGAAGCCGAAAAATGGCGACCAGTCACTTTTTTTGAACTACCGTTACGGGACATCAACGGCTACCATCTTGCCGAACGAACGCGATGAAGATTTGCATTTTGCTTTATGGTATGCCTTTGCTTTGATGGCGGCGCCAACGGGAAGCACGTTGATACATAGTGCAGCCATCGTACACAACGAACGCGTCGTCTTGTTCCTTGGAGAAAGCGGTGCAGGAAAAAGCACGCATGCCCGTTTGTGGACCGAGCATGTGCCAGGCGTTTGGCTTCTAAACGACGACAGCCCAATACTATCTCTTTCCAGTGAGGATCCCCTTGTGTTCGGTTCGCCATGGAGTGGAAAGTCTCCTTGCTACCACAACATAGGCTATCCGTTAAAGTCAATCGTTCGCCTTCAGCAGTCACCAAGCAATGCCATACATCGTCTATCTCCCTTGGAAGCAATGGCTGCAATTCTTCCCTCGCTTCCACCTGCATTCGCGTATGAGGAACACCTTAAGGAAAACATGCTGGTGATTGCGGAACGTGCAATAGAGTCCGTCCCCATATTTCATTTGGACTGCTTGCCCAATAAAGAGGCGGCATTACTTTGCTGCGAAACAATAGAAAGCGGTCGCGAGAATCGTCATTCATAGCAAGATATCACGTGTACCATGATAACATTGCCGAATAGTCCTGAAGTAATGGCAGCGGTGTTATTGCCATTGAAGGAAGGGCGTCCCGTACAGTTTGCTATGACGGGCGAAAGCATGGAACCCACCATACACGGCGAACGTGATGTAATTGTGCTATCGCCGTTGCCGCAAGCATTGCGCCGCGGCGATGTGGTGCTTTATAAAAGAGGCATGCAACATGTGCTACATCGAATCCTGCGCGCAAAGGGTGACTTTTTGGTAGTACGCGGCGACTCGTGCAGGGAGAAAGAGCGTGTAAGTCGAGACGAGGTAGTGGCATTGCTTGTGCAAATAAAGCATGCAGACGGCACTGTTGTGTCGTGTTGCGACAACCAGTGGCGCTCGGCATCTCGCAAAGCCATGCGCCTAAATGCTATGCGCCAATGGGGGAGAAGATACTTTAGCAAGGAGATGCGCAACCGTTTCTTGCCATAGTATTTTCTAAGCTTGACATTGTTGATGTGGGCGCCGTTGGGTGGGTTGGGGTTGCAATTGGATAATTTTGTGTTGGGCATAAGGCTGGACCACCTGTTCCATGCTTCCGTGTACATTCCTTGTAGTTGGTTCTTCCTTGATATGGAAGGCTTGAGGCGTGTTAGGGCGCTTTTATTGTCTTTTTGCGTGGCCATGCTCACCGAAGGGATACAGTATTTCTTACCTTATCGTAGTTTCGATATTAACGACTTTATTGCCAATTTATTCGGCATCGCTGTAGGGTGGCAAATTGCGGGTATGCTACACAGGAAGTTAAGCCGTAAGGAACCGTAAGAGGGGTTAACTGTGGAAGTTAATGTCCTGAAGCATGGGTACGAATTTAAAGTCGCCGAAGCGTTCTGTTTCGTAGCCACCCTCTCTTGTTTTTGTAATGCGCAGCATGGTTTGTTTTTTGCTTTCTCCCACAGGGATTACCATGATGCCACCTATTTTCATTTGCTTTAGCAAATCATTGGGTATGCATGGGGCGCCGCACGTGATGAGCACGCGGTCGAAGAGCCCGAAGTTGGCTTCCGTGAGGCCTTGATAGCCGTTGCCCAAAAAGCAGCGTGGGTGATAATGCATTTGCGTCAGCATATGACGCGTGCGGTCGAAAAGAACTTTTTGGCGCTCTATGGTAAATACCTGTGCTTTCATTTCGCAAAGCACTGCTGTTTGGTATCCGCTGCCAGTGCCAATTTCCAGTACTTTCATCGAGTGTGATACATCCAGCAGTTGGCTTTGATAGGCTACGGTCGAGGGTTGTGAGATGGTTTGGCCTGCACCAATGGGTATTGCATTGTCTTCATATGCCAGGTTTTCAAAGGCGTCGTCGATAAAGAGATGCCGCGGTACACGCTCCATGGCCGACAACACTCTTTCGTCCGTAATCCCCTTTTCTCTTAATAAACGCACCATAGTAGCGCGTTTTCCTTTATGAAGATAACTATCTTGCATTTTTTTGTAGTACATTAACAATCCATGCAGGCGATAATGCCACATGTCAACAGTTTCCTTGCCATCCTTGTGCTTTCAACGGAATGACGGTGCTTTGTGGCGTGACCATTTCCGCGGCAGAACCTTTTTCGGTGATGTGACCTATGACGTGGATTTCTTTGCTGTCCTTTATCTTGTCGTAATCTTTTTGATTGATGGTGAACAACAATTCGTAGTCCGAGCCACCGTTAAGGGCACAACTGGTCGGGAGCAATTTTTTGTTCATCTCCGTGCATACGCGTGTGGTTTGATAGTCGATAGGTAGGCGTTCTTCGTACACTTGGCAGCCGCAGCTGCTTTCTCGGCAGATATGCAACAGTTCGCTTGCCAACCCGTCGGAGACATCTATCATGCTGGTAGGGACAATGTCTTTTTGGGCTAAAAAATCTACGATGTCCAATCGAGGCTCGGGCTTGAGAAAACGTTCTAACACATAGTCATAGGTGTCCAGGTCGGGCTGGTATTTGGGATTGGCTTGGTAGGTGGCTTTTTCGCGTTCCAATATGAGCAGGCCAGCATAGGCGCTGCCCAAGTCGCCGCTGCAGCAGATAAGGTCGTATTTTTTTGCTCCGCTACGATAGGTTATTTTGTCTTTTTCCGCCTCGCCAATGCCAGTGATGGTGATGGTCATGCCTGCCGTAGTGGTGTTCATCGCTCCGCCAACCATATCTACGCCGTATCGTTGACAGCAAAGTCGTATTCCCGCATAGAATTCTTCGAGGGCTTCCACGCTATAGCGATTGCTCACGGCAAGACTTACCAATACTTGCTTGGGACGGGCATTCATGGCTGCTATGTTACTCAAACTGATGGTTGTGGCTTTGTATCCCAAATGTCGTAGGGGGGTATACATCATGTCAAAGTTGATACCTTCCACGAGGCTGTCGATGGTTACCACTGTCTTTTTGTCGCCTTCCCCAAGAACGGCGCAGTCGTCTCCAATGCCCTTCACCGTGCTGGCATTAACGGTCTCAAAACCCTCTGATAATCGTTGGATAAGCGGAAATTCGCCCAATTGGCTCAATTCCGTACGGCCTTCCTGTTCAAATTCGAGATGTTCTTCCATTTACTGATTCTTCTTTAGTGATTCGATGATGTTCAGATAGTTGGTATAGCGTTCCTCGCTGATGGAGCCTGTCTTTAGGGCTTCCTTCACAGCGCAGTGTGGTTCGTGGTAGTGTGTGCAGTTGGCGAAATAGCAGTCGGGCAGAGCGCGTCTCATCTCGGGAAAAAAATGTGAAACCTCCTCAACCGAGTAGTCTACCATGCCAAATTCCTTTATGCCGGGCGTGTCCACCAGGAAGCCGTTTCCAAAAGGGTGCAGTTCGGCATAGGTTGTAGTATGTCTGCCTTTTTCGTTGTAGTCGCTTATTTTTCCCACGCGCAGTTGCAGGTTGGGATCTATTGCGTTCATCAACGCGCTTTTCCCAACGCCGCTGTGCCCCACGAAGAGCAAAATAGGGCGTGCAAACACGTCAGCATCGCTCCCATTGTACAGTTTGTTTGGCAAGGAAAAGAAATTTGCTCCAATAATACCGTCACCCGTTTTTGCCGAAACTTCATACACTTCATATCCGGCACTCTCATAGATGCTTCGTAGGCGCGCCTGCTCCCGTCGCAAGTCATCGTCATATAAATCTGTCTTGTTGAACACGATGCAGGCGGGGATGCGATAGGCTTCGGCAGCTACCAGAAGGCGGTCGATGAATCCCGTTGTGGTGCGAGGGAAAGACAGTGTGGCTACTACGCACATCCGATCAATATTGGCGGCGATGACGTGTGTTTGCTTGGAAAGTTTGATGGATTTACGCAAGATACAATTCTTTCGGTCTGCTACGGCAGAGATGGTGCCCGTCCCATCCTCTTCCAGGTGAAACGTCACCCTATCGCCTACGGCGAGGGGATTGGTTTGCTTGTTGCCATGCAAACGAAAATTCCCCCGCAATCTGCATTCATATCGCGTGCCCTCTGTTGCCAGTATTTGGTACCAACTTCCTGTGGATTTGACAACAAGTCCTTCCATTTCTATTCTCTTTCCGTTTGCAAAATTACGAAAAAAAAAGTTCATGCACGTTTTTTCCCAATATTTTATGCATGCCTTTTCTTAACGAATAGAGAGCACCAGGTGAAGCATGGGGGTATGAGGAGGAACGCTTGTAGCCCAAGGCACGGGGTTATGTGAGGTCATTCCAACTGGCAGCGGTAGTATGACCCCCTGTTGGTCCCGTGGTTCCGACGGGTCAAAAAAACGAAGGAGGAATAGAGGATGGTGTTGGCGAAGCATGGCATTCTTTATTGTCTTGCACTAGGCCATTCAGCAAGCCTGTCTGGCACCAAATAGATATTGGCAGCAAAACCAGCATGCAAGCCGCCATTTATTTTCCATTAATACTGCTGACGCCACTGACCTCAAGCTTAATCTTTGGTGTGCCTGTATAGATGACATTGCTTGCACCGCTTACATCGCCGCGTATCGTGCCGTTGCAATGTAGTTTGGCGTTGCTGCTGCCGCTGACGTTTAGTTCCGCGTCTTCTGCGGTGAAGGTAAATTGGCCCAGTTTCTCCTTGCTATTGATGTTTGATGCACCGCTTATGTCGGCCTCGAGAAATCTTACATGTCCGGTGGCGTTCAAGGAACTGCAACCGTTGAGATTAACCTCTAACTGCCCATCGGGCATGTCAAAATAGCACGTGGCCATGCTCGCACCGCTGATATCCAAACTGAAACTGTTGCCCACAATGGGGCGTAGGCTCGTGAAAGAACAGGCACCGCTCAATTCTACCTCTTTTATTTTTGCGTTGTACGGCACATAGATAACAATGTTCCCAAAGTCATTTAGATGGACGTTGGACTGGAGACCCAAATTCAGTGTATTCCCTTTAACGTAAATCTTCAGTTGATTTTGCACGGCCTTGTTTGCCACAACCATCAACGTTTTCACCGAGTCGCTCATCACCACGTCAATGCAGGAAAAGGCGTCAATAGCGGTGTATTTTTTATTGATTTCCTTAAAGACGGTGTCGGTCAACCCACTCTTTGGCATAGAAATATCTTCTTCGCCTGTTGGGGCATTGCAGCTGGTAAAAGCAGTGGCGGCCAAAAGGATGGATAGAATGAAGTTCCTCATAACGAAATTTTTCCAAATGCAAAGGTACGAAATTTTTAGTTCATGGCGTTTTTTTTTTACACTTATCCGTAAATTTGTGCAAAAAACCAGTGAATTAAAGGGAAGAAAGAGGCTGGGACAATGTTGCGTTTGTCAAAGACTGGAGCAATAAGGGAGGAAGCAAGGAGCGCCGCCCTGCCGCCGCCCATGCTTTTTTTGCTGCCATGAAGAAAAAAAGTCGTAACTTTGCAAAGTGAAAGAAACAATATTGAGAATGCAAACGAGGCTCATAATTATACCGCTATGTACTTTTATCCTATCGGCGAGCATGGTGGGGTGTGGCCGGAGAGCTCCCATGGAGGCAGTCAGTGCCGTCGTGGTTGGGAAAGAGGAGGATGTGATGGAGGATGCTTTCCCCGTACAGGTACCCAAGAGTGATGTGCCCGTGTACCTCAACGAAGAGAACATGCCAGTGGCTGGCAGGCCCCAAAAGAGACAGGAAGAGAAGCCTGTGTCGCCCAGCGCACCCATCAGGCAACGTGAAGAGGTTATGCAGAAAAGCGGCACGATATATGTGCAGACCTATGGAGCCCAAGGACATGTATGGGGGTATGTGACCATGCAGGGTGGCACGGGCCGCGGCACCATTCAAGATGACAATGAGAACACGCTTACAATCAACGTAACGCGGCACGGAAACGAATTGCATGGCATTGACCAAAACGGTAGGGGATACGTGTTCAAGCTGTGAACGCACTCCGCCGACAAGGTGTGCAAGGGCGAGCCGCAAGTTTGCGCATGAATAAGAGAGGAAACAAAAACACTAAAATAAACTTGTAATACATGAAAACTACCAAAGACCTTGAAATCATCGCACGGCAGGTGCGCCGAGATATTCTGCGCATGACCACTGCTGCCAAAAGCGGCCATCCGGGCGGCTCGTTGGGCACGGCAGATTGGATGACGGCGATGCAATTCAACATTTTGGAGCAAGACCCCGCTCTTTTCACCATGGAAGGAAAGGACGAAGACATGCTCTTCGTGTCGCAGGGACACATCACGCCGGTCATCTACAGCACCATGGCGCGCCGCGGCTTCTTTCCAATGGAAGAACTAAAGACGTTCCGCTTGTTTGGCACGCGACTACAAGGGCATCCATCGGTGGAACACAAACTGCCTGGCATACGCATGGCCAGTGGCTCACTGGGCCAAGGAATGAGTGTGGCAATAGGTGCAGCCTTGGGAAAGAAAATGACGGGCGACAAGCACCTTGTCTATTCGCTCCACGGTGACGGCGAATTGGAAGAAGGACAGATATGGGAAGCGGCCATGTTTGCTGGAGCTAAACATGTGGATAACCTCGTCAGTACAGTGGATTACAATCACCAGCAAATAGACGGCACCACGATGCAAGTGATGGACTTGGGCGACCTCAAGGCCAAGTTCGAGAGTTTCATGTGGACAGTGGTGACCATCGAGAATGGCAACGACATACAACAGGTGCTGGATGGAATGAACAAGGCCAAAGGGCTTACTGGCAGGGGAAAACCTGTTATGGTGATACTCACCACCGAAATGGGCTATGGCGTGGACTTCATGCAAGGCACTAACAAATACCACGGCAGTGTGTTAAGCGAGGAGGATCTGCTCAAAGGACTGGCGCAACTGCCAGAAACGGAACTGAAAGACTTCTAAAGCAATGGGAGAGCACGGCAAACGACCTTTTCCTATAAGCCCAATAAGAATGAGCGGCATAGGAGGTGCGCGTGCAAGGCGTTCGCGTTTTGAGATATGCGCGCTCGAATGGTTGCTTTTGTTGCTGTTGGTGTGCATTCCCGCTACCATGCCTGCGCAAGGCTATCATAACGCGAAGGCCACTCTGCGCAAACCGGATACAAGTCAGGAGAAAACGCGCGTGCTGTTGATATTGGATTGCAGCAGCAGCATGTGGGAACGCTGGCAGAGCAACGCAAAGATAAAGGTGACGCAAACAGTGTTGCTCAAGTTCTTGGACAGCGTGGCCAATCAGCCCAACTTCGAGGTGGCGTTGCGAGTATTCGGCCATCTGAATAAGGATGCCTACGGAACGAAACTGGAGGTCCCGTTTGAAAAGAACAACAACTATAAAATACAAAGTAAGATAAAGACTCTTGTTCCGAAAGGCGGCTGCACCATAGACCAAGCGCTTACCCACTCGCTGAACGACTTTCCCGCAGCCAGTGATGCCCGCAACATAATCGTTGTCATCACCGATGGCATCGATGACAGCGATGGCCATATTTGTCAAGTGGCGCAGCAGGTGCAAATGAGTGGAGTAGTGGTACAAACGTTCCTGTTGGGCATAGGCGGCAGCGGTAACTTTGACAGCCGGATCGGCTGTGCGGGCAAGTTTACCTATGTCCCCAACGAGGAACAATATACGCAAACGTTGTACAACATCTTTTCCCTCTCTGGGGAAGAAGCGCGCGTGGTGCTGCAAGCTACGGATGCCACAAACCATCTTTTTGAGGCGTCCATCCCCGTAACGTTCTACGACGCACAGACGGGCTTACCACGTTTCTCTACCTGCTACAATGTAGACGGCAACTTCATGCCCGATACGCTCACAGTGGATCCCTTGGTGAGTTACGACATCGTCTTCCACACCCACCCCGAGACGGCGACGCGTGGCCTGCAATTTGCCGCAGGGAGAACCACACGCATCAATGTGTCAATTGAGCAGGGCAATTTGCGCTTGCAACACGAAGTTAAGCGCACCGCGCTGAACGTACCTTCATATCCCGTACTGGTGCGACGCCATGGCGACAATGCCGTGCTAAATGTGCAGCAAATGGGTGAACAGAAGGGCTATTTAGCCGGCACCTACGACGTTGAGATACTTTCCATCCCAACGCTACGGCTGGAAGGCATAACGGTGCAGCCCAATGCAAACATTGACCTCGGCATTCCCTTGCCAGGCATGCTGAACTTGGTCAAGCCACGTGGCTCGTGGGAAGGAAATGTACTTTCCTATGCCAACGGCAAGATGACGCGCGTCAGCGACATCGACGCGGAGCACTCTACCCAGCGGATTTTTCTGCTTCCAGGCACATACGAAGTGATATTACATCCCGCAGGCTCCAGCAAATACGGCAACGTAGTGAAAAAGCGTTTCACCATAGAGGCGGGCTTGCAGACCAACGTTAGTTTTTAATAAATGGTTCGCCCCGCAGGGAGCGGGAGACCCAATAACAAAAAGAAAAATGAAAGCATATTTCAATACCAAATCTAAAGAGTTGCGAGCAGGCATGGGCGAAGGCCTTGTGGAGGCTGGCAAGCAAAACAAAAATGTCGTGGCGCTTAGCGCCGACGTGTGTGGCAGCGTGAAGATGAGCGATTTTGCCCAAGCATATCCCGAACGTTTCATCCAATGTGGCATTGCAGAGGCCAACATGATTGGAATAGCTGCAGGCCTGTCACTGTGCGGCAAGGTGCCCTTTGTGGGCGGGTTCGCCGAGTTCGTGACAGGGCGTGTCTACGACCAAATAAGGCAGGTGGTAGCCTACAGTAATAAGAATGTTAAGATTTGCGGTAGCCATGCCGGCATCAGCCTTGGCGAGGACGGGGCCACGCACCAAACCATGGAGGACATAGGTATGATGAAAGCCTTGCCCAATATGACAGTGTTGGTGCCCTGTGACTTCAATCAAGCAAAAATGGCCACTCTCGCCGCCGCCAAGCATGACGGCCCCGTCTACTTGCGATTAGGACGCAGCAAGATGCCCAATTTCACCCCTGAGGACGAGCCTTTCCAAATAGGCAAGGCGCAGGTGCTGGCAGAAGGCAATGATGTAACGCTCTTTGCCTGCGGTCACTTGGTGTGGGAGGCCTTGGAAGCCGCAAAAATGCTTGAGCAAGAAGGGATACAAGCCGAGGTAATAAACATGCATACCATCAAACCCCTTGACGTGCAAGCCATCGTGGACAGCGTCAAAAAAACAGGCGCGGCGGTGAGTTGTGAGGAGCACCTGTGCAACAACGGCCTTGGCGACAGCATCGCGCAGACCCTCGCCATGCATTGCCCTTCGCCGATGGAATATGTGGCAGTGGACGACAAATTCGGCGAAAGCGGCACGCCCGATGAAATGTTGACCCATTATGGCTTGCGCGCCAAAGACATTGTTGAAAAGGCGCACGCCGTGCTCAAACGCAAATGAAAATAGGTGTTTTCTGCGGTTCACAAATGGGCAGAAACCCTCGTTTTGCGAAGGTTTCTGCTGAGATGGGCTGTCTCATTGCACGCCGAGGCGACACGTTTGTGTATGGCGGGAGTAATTGGGGCTATATGGGAGTATCTAGTGGCGCCGCACTACAGGAAGGCGGCCGCGTGGTAGGAGTGATACCCAGCATATTCCACGAGGATGTCATCCAATCGCAACCTGTGACGGAACTTGTTGTGGTGTCCAGCATGGCAGAAAGAAAGCAACGTATTGCCGAAATGTCCGACGCTTTCATCGCCCTGCCTGGCGGCGTGGGCACATTGGACGAGGTGACAGAAATGCTGACCAACAACCAACTGGGCTTTGGCTGCAAGCCTGTGGGGTTGCTGAATGTGGACGGCTTCTATGATTGCTTCTTGCAGCAGTTGCGTTTGATGTTGGACGAGGGGCTGTTGCGCCAAAGCAACTTTGCCACGGTGTTATCGTCCGCCACTCCAGACGACTTGTTGTGTGCCATAGATGCCTTTGTGCCACCCGACGACAGCGCATGGCTGCAAAAAGTGCGCAGTTAGGTGTATACGTCGTTGTTACCGCGCCATGATAGTCCCATGATTGGGGTGCATAGACCGATGGAGGCGATGGTATGGATTATGAGACGCACACATTAGGTTGTAGCCTGCATGGCATCGCAAAAGAAAAAGGAGACTTTCCTGTTGGAATGTCTCCTTGCATTTTGTTGTAAATAAGTAGCAACGCGCTTATGCCTCGGTGTTTTTCTCGATGGCAAGCTTTCCGCGGTAGTAACCGCATTCGGGGCAGACGTGATGAGCCATCACGGGTGCGCCACAGTTGCTGCATTTCGTCAGTTGAGGAGTCTCAAGTGCGTCATGCGTTCTTCTTTTTGCCGTTCTCGTCTGCGAGAACCTGTGTTTTGGATGTGGCATAACTTTATTTTATTTTATTTTTTATTTTTTTTCTTTTAATTGTTGGAGAATGGCCCATCGGGGGTCTATCTCGTCCGTTCCCCTGTCGCCCTCTACCTCTTTGTCTTCGCCGACGAGATACTTCAGCATATCGGGGTTGCAGGTGGATGTTCCATTCTCGTCATCGGGGTGCAGGCATTGCATGGGCATGGCTACCGCCGCCATTTCGTAGAAGTGTTGCGCAAGGTCCACCTTATAAGCGTTGGCTGGTAGCGTTACGGTGTCCATCGCCGCCTCTTCGCCTTCGAAAGCCTCTTGTGGTTGCAGTACCTCGTTTTCGTCCCTGAAAGTAATGTCCAGCATTTCCTCTCCTTGCACAGGAACTTCCACAGCGCCGAGACATCTGTCGCAAAGCGTCGCAATGTGCCCGGAGAAAGTAATAAAAAGCGTTAACAAGTGCTCGTTCTTCTCCATTTTGACATGGAAAACGACGTCTCCGCCTTGCATTTTTTCATTATTATACGATGCAAAAAACGCACTGTCCAACTTGAAATCAAAGTTGTAAACGCCTGGCTTTAAGTTGCCAAACTCAATCTCTGTGTCAAACGTACGTTTCATGTCCACGCTTAAATGAGTTTGCAAAGATACGAAGATTTTTCCTTATGGCGGAAAAAATATTCACAAAAAAGGGTCTGTCAGTACCCGAAGGCGTATTGCACTATGTTCTCACCCATCTTGAAAGCCTTTAGGCGCGTATCCTGCGAATCGCCGTGCACGTCGGGATCTTCCCAGCCATCGCCCAAGTCGCACTCCCATGAGAAGAAACATACCAAGCGTCCTTCCCATATTAGTCCATATCCCTTTGGCGGCTTGCCGTCGTGCTCATGTATTTTGGGCAGTCCGTTTGGAAAGTCATACTTTTGGTGGTAAATGGGGTGCGAGAAAGGTAGTTCGACGAAGTCCAATTCGGGGAACACTTTCTTCATTTGTGGCACAATAAACTCTCGCAGGCCGTAGTTGTCGTCAATGTGCAGGAAGCCTCCAGCAAGAAGGTATTTGCGCAGGTTTTGCGCCTCTTGCTGCGTGAATTGCACGTTGCCATGCCCTGTCATGTGCAGAAAGGGATAGTTGAAAAGTTCAGCGCTGCCCACGTCCACGGTGGCGGGCTGTGCATCCAAATTCATGCCTTGGTCTTGGTTGCAAAATGCAATGAGGTTGGTTAGCGACGTGGGATTAGCGTACCAATCGCCCCCGCCGCCATATTTTAGCAGTGCTATCTGTGTTTTCTGCGCGGTGGCGGAAAAAGCAAATAGCACTGCCGCAAATAGAATGCAGATGCGTCTCACGCGATGTTTATTTCACGATGTCCATTTCCTCAATGAGGTTGTAGGCGCCCGCAAACTTGTCAATGACCCATAGCATGTAGCGTGTGTCGAGGCAGATGCAGCGTTGCAAGTTCTCTTCAAAGTCGAGGTCTCCACTCATGGCTTCGCTGTTGCCATCGAACGCTAGTCCAATGAGGTTGCCATCGGCGTCGATGACGGGACTTCCGCTGTTGCCGCCAGTGATGTCGTTGTTGGTGATGAAGCAGGTGGGCAGTTCGCCTTTGCTGTTGGCGTAGGGACCGAAATCGTGGGCGAAGTAGAGGTCTTTCAGGCGTTGGGGTACTTCAAATTCGCCGCTGGGCTGTTCCTTTTCGATGACACCCTTGAGGGTGGTGTAGTGCTTGTATGACACAGCGTCGCGTGGATCGTAGGCCTTCACGTTGCCGTAAGTGAGACGGATGGTGCTGTTGGCGTCGGGGCTTTGCAGGATGCCTTTCTTTGCGTTGATTTGCAGTATGCCATCGGTGAAGTCGCGTTGTCCGCGCTTAATGTTGTCGTTTGCGTCCTGGGGCATGCTCTTATACACTTTGATATATGCGTTGTATATGGCTTCTCCCATGAGGAATATGGGGTCGTTCTTGATGGCTTTTGCTTTGGGCTTTTCCATGAATTTATTGAAGCGTTCAGGCGAGGCGAAGACGCTCTTCTCAAACATTTTGGCCACGTATTTGTTAAAGTCGCCTTTGTATTTTTCGTTGGCTTTGGTAAGCATTTCGGGGCAATATTCGAATTGCATGTTGTCCACCACGTATTTGTAGAGGGCGCTTTCGAGTTTCATTTCGGTCTCTTGGTCGTAGTCCTTGTAGAAACCCTCCGCCATGCTTTTCACGGCATTCAGGATGTGCTCCTGCGAACTGGAGTTGGTCTCTTCGTCCAATGCACGCACGATGTTGAGTCCCCAACGATAGGCCTCCCAGGGCAGTTCGCCGCCGTCCAGCAGTCCTTCAACGATGTATTGCAAGGCCACTTGGTAAGGGGCGCGGTCGGCGTAACCTTTTTTTAGCAGGTCAAGGGCTTGCCCGTATTTAGGCGCTTTGTCGCGGCTCCAACCCAAATATTCCTTCTCAATGTCTTTCTTTACCCCCATGGTGTTTAGGTTCTTGAGGGCGATGTTTTGCTCATGGCTGTATTTCCAATAGTTGCTGCAAGAGGCGTATTTGCTGGCATACTTGATGCGCGTGGCTTGGCTGGCTGCCATTTGCTCACGCAGCACGTTGATTTTCACGGTGCGAATTTCATAGCGTAGTTTGTTGGTGATATCCATGGTTTCTTGCAAGCCGTAGGAGGTGATAAAGTGATTTGTAGTGCCGGGGTAGCCCATCACCATGGCGTAGTCGCCGTTGTTCAGCTCTTTGATGCTTACGGGCAGGTGGTGCTTGGGCTTTAGTGGAACGTTTTCGGCGCTGTATTTGGCAGGGCTGCCGTCGGGTGCGGTGTAGATGCGGAACATGGAAAAGTCGCACGTGTGGCGCGGCCAACTCCAGTTGTCTGTGTCGCCGCCAAATTTGCCCATGCTTGAGGGGGGCGCACCCACTAAGCGCACATCCTTGTAGGTGACGTATACCAGCAGGAAGAATTGGTTCCCGTTGAACATGTCTATCACTTGGGCATCATATTTGCCGCCTTCGT
>JAXFQM010000194.1:0-13457 GCA_034178965.1 Bacteroidales bacterium
TGGAGGATTTTTTTGCCAACCCACACAATGATTATGCCATCAGTAAATAGATAATATGGCTGTCTCCTTGTTAGGAGAGCAGCGTTATGCCGCACCGTCTGCGTTCAGGATACACCATGCACTGCTTCCTTTCAGAGAGTGATGATGGCCACGCTGTCGGCATCTATGCGTGCCGCGATCCAAAGTTGCATTTGCCGGAGTGTGTTAGTGGTGAGAGTGGTGTGCGGCTTCAACCCTACAATGGCATAAACTATGCGATGCGACATCGTGTCGGACGGCAATACACGTTTAGGTGCCGTCAGCGAAAGACTTGTCACAGTGGGATATAGCAACGTCATCTCGTCTATCATAGAGTGGCAGTAGTCATCATATTGACGATAGTTATCCAATTCCTGTTTCAATTGCATTATGGTGGCATTCTGTGTCTGCAGAGTAAGTGCTTGGTCGGCATCGGTAGACAGCAGTTTGGCGCGTAAAACACTATCGCCTACAGTACCTTGTATGATGCGTAATGTGTAACCCGACAGTTTGTAGTCGGACATGCGTTCCGTGGCATAGGCTATCTGTTGTTGGGAAATTTCGTTTCCCACAGCCACCAACCGTAAAGTGTGTGAGTTCTTGTCGAGTTGTGTATCCACAATTTGCGTCCCGTGTGCATCCATCACATTTTTGACAAAATCGGATACATGAGAGTTTAGCATGCCTTCGCGCACGGTGACTATAGTGGTCCAAATGGCGGGAATGATGAGTATCAGTTCAATGACAATGATGATGCGCCGCACTTTCGGGAAACGCAAGGGGTCTGTGAATCGCTTGCGTTGGAAACGCAATACGTAGATGCCCAATATGGATGCATCGCAGATAAAGATTGAATTAATGAGAAAGAGATAAAAGGCGCCAATGAAATATTGCAGGTTGCCTTCTGCAAGCCCATATCCAGCTGTGCAAAGAGGAGGCATGAGCGCCGTAGCTATGGCCACGCCAGGCAGCACGTTATTCTTGCCTTTGGTCGCCATGGCGATGATGCCTGCCGCACCGCCGAAAAAGGCGATAAGCACATCGTATATTGTGGGCGATGTGCGCGCCAACAGTTCGCTCTCGTCGCCATGGAATGGGGTGAGAATGAAATATGCTGTGGCGGTAAGTATGCTGATACCAGTGGCTATGGCAAAGTTCTTGAGTGCACGTTTCAGCAAGTCCACGTCGTAGATTCCTACAGCTAACCCCATGCCGACGATAGGGCCCATTAGGGGTGAAATCAACATGGCGCCGATGATGACGGCAACGGAATTCACGTTCAAGCCTAAGGAAGCTACAAGTATGGCCAAAATAAGCACCCATAGGTTTGCCCCGCGAAAAGAGATACCTTGTTGTATACTTTCTATGGTAGCGGTTTCGTCGGCTTTGTCGGGCATTAAGTCGAAGTAGTGTTTCAAAAAGTTCTTGATGTCCATCTGAGCTGTGAAATTTGTTCTATAATTAATAACGAGGAAGTAGTGAAATTGTTGTGCACAAAAGCAGTGG
This sequence comes from Bacteroidales bacterium, assembly GCA_034178965.1. Lineage (GTDB taxonomy): Bacteria > Bacteroidota > Bacteroidia > Bacteroidales > P3 > Colimorpha. The sequence continues at coordinate 1,525 of JAXFQM010000194.1, forward strand.
TAAAAGGCGGTAGGGATGCACAAATCATGATAAAAGTTCCTGCCAATATTAACATAGGCAGGAACTTACAGTGATTATTCGTTTTTTGTTATTGAACAATCAGTTTCTTGTGTGTCTGGATGCCATTGCTTTCAACGCGGACAATGTAAGAGCCTTGGGGTAGACTGGTGATGTCTATTTGCATTGTGGTCTGCATGGCTGATAATGATGTTTCCAGCATACGTCGGCCAGTCATATCGAAAATGACGACTTGGATACTGGAAGCATTAACATTGGTGGAGAGTGTGACGAATGAGCGGGCGGGATTGGGGTTGAGTGAAAAGTGAAGTATCTTTACAGTGTTGATGCTTGTATTACTTTCGAAAAAAGCGGTATAGATGGCATCTCCGGTTACCACGATGGCACGCGGATTATTCGTGTCCCCGTCGTTCCATTGCTTAAAACGATAACCCGTGTTTGCCGTGGCAGTTAGCAGCAATGTATCGCCAAATAGGTAAGAACCTCCCCCCGATACCGTACCTTGCGTGCTGTCGCAGTTTACGCTAATGTTGTAGTTCTCTTGTTCGAAAAGGGCGTTGTAAGTGGCGTTACCAGTTACCACGATGGCACGCGGATTATTTGTGTTTCCGTCGTTCCATTGCGTGAACCTAAATCCAACGTGCGCAAATGCCTGTAGCAGAATGGTGTCTCCCGTGCGGTATGCTCCTCCTCCCGTGACGTAGCCTTGCACGGTGTCGCACGTTGCCGATACGTAACAAGGAGTCCCGAGCGTGGTGAACGGCACGCGAGTGTATGTGCCGAGCTCTCCGTTCAAGTTGTAGGGCAAGGCCCACACGTAATAGGTGGTGTTCGGTGTGAGGTTAGAGGGGTACCAATCTCCTCCGTTGCCGTATGAGGGATTCCATCCATTGTCGCTGACGAGTGCAATCATGCTATCCACCGAACTCTCCTGCCTTGTGGTGTAGAATACGTAGAAGGATTCCGTTTGGTCACCCGCTGCATAATGCACATGCGCGGAGGTGTCGGAAATGTTGCTAACTGTGATGTTCATCGTTGCCGTTCCCGTCCCGCCTCTTGGTATGATCACAACGATTGCTGAGTCCACGTTCCCGAAGTCGTTGGGTTCTGTCAGCGCGAGTGTATAAATATGCACGGCCGCGCCTCCGCGAATCCTGTAGTAGCTCACTGTGTCGTCTCCATATCGCAGAATTCCCCGTTGCCTAATCATCTCCTCTATGCTGTTGAAACCATTGCCAGCAAGATAGCTGTGGAGGGTGCCAAAAGAGGCGATGGTATAGTATTGCGTGCAGGCGTTGTTGGGATGGAAAACTGCAATGGCCGCATTGGTGTCAGGTGTGGCGGTGATGGCTACGTGGGCCGTGCCGCCAGAGTTTCGGGTGGTGAAGGTGGTCTTGGAAAATATGCCCATGCTATCGGAGGAATTGGCATAGACTTTCGTGTAAATGCTGTATTCCGTTCCTGGAAATAATCCCGTAACGTTTTGTATGTAATCGCCATAGCGTAGCCACGAAGAATTCTTTAATACGTCGAAAGCCTCTTCTTCCGTTGTATTGTCTTCAAGATGGCTTGCAATATAGTTGTATATGGCATTATTCACGTCTACATAGGCATAGAAAGGATGACTGTCGTCGTCCACGTCGAAAGTCACCGTGGCGGAGGAATCAGTGATATATGACACGCTGACAGTCACCTCTGGCTGTGTGGAGTTGCCCACGTACGGACCCAGAAAGCCCGTGGCCGCCGCGTTGTATATGCCAAAGGCATTTATGTCCGTGGAGTCATAGTTGCAGACAAAGGCGACAATGTAAGTGTGTGCTGCATTGTAGTTGCTGTTGAGCGTAAAGTTCAGCGCATAGCTGAAGGTGCCATCACTGGCAGGGTTGATGGGGTCGCCAAAGTGGCTGGAAACGGCCTCTCGCACCACGTTTCGGTGCAGGTAGTTAGGTTCGACGCTGTTTATGCCATCTGAGAATACAGATTGGCTCATGTAGATGCTGTCCTCCACGACATATATGGTGATTCTCAGACGGTTACCATAGGTGGCCTGTAGGAACTGTCCTTCGATGGCGCCGTTCACGGTGCGTGTGTCAACGTTGTAGGCAATGTTGTCGGCGTTGAGAATGAGCGAACAATGCACGTTGCGCGCTTGCTCAATGGCGTTTTGAATAGAGGCCACATCGCCGACACTATTCATGGGCGTGGTGTTTTGCGCGTTGAAGTTGGTGCGGTCGTACATTATGGAGGGCAAATAGCCTCCGCTTGGTCCAAAGAACCAAGAAAGGGCGTTGCTGGCAGGATTGGTGAGACTGTCGCTCCAAAAGTTCAGATGGTGTGAAATCCAAATATAGTTTTCTTGTCCTGCCAAGGCTGCCTCGGCTTGGTTGCAAGCAGTGCCGCATAGCCCCATGCTTTGATTGGTGAATTGTTCTACAAGCACAATTCGCGTGACGCTTTGCGTTGTGGTGAATGCAAGTTGCAGTGGGGTGCCTTGTACGCTGTCTTGATTGAACGGGATAAGCCACATTTCGTATTGCGTGTTAGGCAGCAGGTTGTTGTAGTACCCATTGAAGTTGCTGGACATTACGTTGTATAGACCGCTGTCGATGACAGCCTGTGCGTTGGGATAGGCAATGCTGCACATTTCCGACGTGGCATGAAACATGTAGTAGTATGCCGTTTGGTCGCCCATTGTGGTGTGGAAGTAGGCGCGGTTGTCGGTCACGCTGTCTATGGAGCATGCTATGGTGGCCAGTCCTGTGCCGCCGACCATAGGGGAGAGGAAGAACGTTTCGCTGTAGGTGGTATCGTTGTTACTCTTTGCGGCAGTGATGATGTGGTAGCCCGTATTAGGAGTCAAGTTGTACCGTGTCCAACTATTTGTCGCGGTGCCTTGGAAATGGGGATAGATGGGTTCACCGCCCATGGTGAGTAAGTAGATGATGCTCAGGTCGTAGTGATATTGCACCATAAAGTTCTCAATTTGGCTATATAGGTTGTCGTTGAAGCACCAAACGTCGTATTCTGTCGTTGCCGCGTTCGGCGTGGTGGTGAAGGTGACGCTGCAAGTGCCGTCGCCCGAGGTGGAGGTCGTTACGTTACTCACCGTTACCATGGGAATGGCTGTCGGGTCGCTCATAAGAGCACGTATCATGAAAGTGTATTTCCAACTGGAATAGATGGATTGGAAATTGTTACCCCATAGTAGCCCGTCGCCGTTGCCGCTGGCTACGGCCATGGTGGCTGGATAACTGACGTCAGAGCAATTGAAAGTAATCCATAGCGACTTGGTGGCATCTATTGTGTGCGGGATGGTGAGAGCGAAGGTGTTCCAGCCGAGGTTGTCGTCGGTGAAATACATAGTGGCTGTGTAGATTTGCGTAGTGGGAGACGTTGTGCCCTCATACACCACAATGTTGTATGTCCCAGCATATCGCACATATAATTGTGCTGCTGTTAGTTGGTGTCCGCTTGTGAGCGACGAGGCTGGGATGCGCATACCCCAGTATTTTGTGCCGCTGCCGCCAAGGCTGGTCAGTTGGTTTCCGTTGCCACAATAACTCACCGTGTCATCACCCAGTGGTTCGAAAACAGGTGTGAACGAATAACTGCCCCCTGTGGCGACGAAGGAGCGAGGCATGAGTGTGCCTCCTGAGCTCCAATGGCTGAAGCGGTAGCCTTCGTTGGCGTAAGCCTCCACAATGGCCGTGTCGCCAAATGGATAGGTTCCGCCGCCTGTGGCAAAGCCGTCCATGGCCGAGAGTACGGATACGCTGGTCGAAGTGCCCCATGTTGGATTAGGGCGTATGCCAATGAGAGCCACGTTTCTTTCATTGTATGAGTTGGCGCTGTTGCCGCCCGTTCCGCTGGAGTTTGGGTTGAGGTTTCCAATGGCATAATAACCATCGCAGTAACCGCCCCAACCCCAGTTAATATGAAACAGGCCCGTGAGGTCGCTGCCGTCCAGCACGAACGAGTGTCCGCTTGTTTCGTGACTCCCGCTAAAGAGTATGGGCCTTAAGGCTGCAAGTTCGTCGTAAAGAATGTTGCAGAACTCATTGTCGGTGTAGTGGGAACGTTCCGCAGCCTGAATGTCGGGAGCATATTTGAAGTAGTTGATGAGCGCGTTTTGCGAAGAAGGCGTGGAGGCTTTTCCGTTGTAGCTGTAGTTTTGTGCACCACTGCCCGTTGTGCTATAATCCATTTCGTCGGCTATGCCGATGTGCGACATCAGTGTGGCCACGGCATCTATCTCTGTTGTGGTGCTGCTGGCGGTTAGCGCGTTAGGCATTGAAGGCCAGTTATATGAGGTGACGCCGAAGTTGGCCGTCAGCGTGCCATAGTCGTCCTCCACATAACTGTGGCTGCCGTATCCCGTGGGGGGATGGTTCCAGTATTTCATGATTTGCGCCGTTGCCGTTGCCACGCACCCCGTTACGGCGTTGACGCTCGCTGCGTTGTCATAGGGACATTGGCTGTTGTAATAGGGGCTTTGGCTCCATGTGGTGGTCATCATTGCTGGCACAGCCTGCGCGCGCACGACCTCGTAGATTGGCGCATTGCCTTCCAGCAGGGCTCTCCACTTTGCAGCCGTAGCGGCGTTGGTGCTTGCGCTGTGAGCCGCGTCGCTAATTTCGTCCACGTAATGGCGCAGCCATGCACTGATGTTGTCGGGCATCTCCTTGGTGCGGTATGTTCCGCTATAACTGTAGGCAATGATGGGTGTCGCCGCGTCGTCGCCTGCCACCATCACCCATCCTGTCTCTGCGTGCGTAAAGACATAGTATGCCGTTCCAGTTCCGTCGTTCTGCGGGGCGGCGTAGATTAGGCTGAGCATGGCGGTGTCCACGGGAACGCCGCAGTGTTTGATGCCTGTGTTTGCTTTCCATAAAAATGTGGCTGCCGCCGTCTTGGCCTTCTGTGGCGACACGGGTTCAGCCCTTGACGTTGTTGCCAGGACTGCTGTCAATGTGGCAAGAAAGAGGGGGTAGATTGCTTTTTTCATGTTTTTGTTTTTTGTTATTGCACATAAAATTTCCTTATTATTGAACAGTCGCGTTGCATCTTTTGCGAACTCATTATTTCTGTTTTGCAAAAGTACGCAATGTTTATAATCCGTAATAAAAATTTCACTTGCAATTCAACAAAAAACGCTTGCAATTCAACAATTATTCTAATATATTGTTGATTAATAACGCATTAATACCTTGTAGATAAGAAAACTTGTAGGCGAGTTGAAAGGAGCTTGTTTCGGACTAACAATCAGGTATTTATAAGTACTAATCTTGCTTTTTGTCAAGGAACTCATTTGGTGTGCAGCCGAAAGTTTTCTTAAAAACGCGGTAGAATGTGCTTGGAGAGCCATAACCCACGATGTGAGCTATGGTATCGTGGGTGTTGCTGCTTTCGCGTAGTAGGGTGACTGCATCTTCCATGCGATAACGGTTTACGTATTCAATAAACGTGACGTTCAGTTCGTTGTTTAGGAAAGAGGAGATGTAGGTACGGTTGGTGCCTATTTCCGCTGCTACGTCGGAAAGGGTGAGTTTGGGATTGCGATGCAGTTTTTTTTCCTCGAAGAGCAGGGTAAGTTTGTCGGAGAGGTCTGCACAGCTGTCTGCAGGTCTTTCGTCGCACGGTCGGATGCTCTCATTGATGTCGCTAACCACCTCATCAGGCACGTTGTGGTTCTCAATGAGCACTGTGAGCACCATCCATATGACGCTGCTGGCAGCATACCAAGCGATGTTTGCCCATTGGCCTTGTAGCAGATAGGTGGGGATGCCTATTAGAAAGTAGATAGAATAGAGAGCCAGGGTGGCGTTGAGACGCTTAATATTGGCAATGTTGTCGGATAGTTCATTATCAAGCAGTCGGATGAATCTGCTACGGAGCACGGCAACGAGGATAATGGCTACAACCACGTAGCAGATAGCGACGCCATACAGCAGATAGAGCGTGGCGGGGCAGGGATATACCATATAGGGAAGCGCTATGGCTATGAAGGCGGAAATGTGCAGAAAGAGCCTCTTGGCTTGCAGCCATCCAGGCTGTAGCATCTCGCGACACACAAAATAGCAGTTTGTCACGATGAAGGGGATATCCAGCACGCTGATAATATGTATAGTGGAAAGGTCGGAAAAGGCATAGAGGAAGTAGTAGCCAATGAAGTCTTTCACGCACATTAGGCTAAACAGGGCCAGCGTGAAGGCTGACATACGCTTGAGCGAGGTAATGTTTGGTTGTAGGAAGAAATGCAGCGAGCACACCGCGAAGGTGGCGGTGGCCAAGCCTAGGGTGAAGTAGCAAATGTAGAGCGTGTCCATTGGCGTGATTATTGGTTAGAAGGGCGCAGCCAACGTGGAGTAGCTGACATTATGTTGTTGGATATGTCATGTTTAACGTAGAAATGTGGAAATAGTAGTTTCTGATAAAAAAATCAATAGTTTGGTTTACATGCAAATGCATGCTGATATTCCCGCTGGAGCCCAGTCTCATCGCATGGCATTGTGGTTGGTTTCCAAAGGCGTATGTATATTTTGCCTTTTCGCGTTCCTTGCAGCCTTCACACTGGAGGCGTCGAAAGCACGCCGCAGATGGTGCAGTTCTTGTCGTTGTGCGTTGAGGATGATCCCGATGATATCGAAGCGCACCTCTTCCTCAATGTTATTCTTCGTTACGTAGTAGTCTGCCAGTCGCACGTATGACCGTTGCTTTTCCAAGTCCACCCACTCCTCTGGTTCAGCGCACTTGTTGCTTCTGCGAGTCTTTATTTCTATGAAGACCAGCTCGTTCCCGTCCCACGCGATGAGGTCTATGTCGTTGTGTCCCAGCCTCCAGTCGCGTTCCACAATTTTGAAGTCGTGGTTCACTAGATATTTTTCTGCCAGATTTTCACCTATGCGTCCGAGGTCGTTGTGCTGTGCCATGAAATGTGTGTTTTTTTGTATGCTATGCCAAAAAAGCAGTGGATAGCCCTTTGGGTCGTCCACTGCTTGTGGATTTCGAGAAACGTCGGTTTAGCGGTCGTACTTGAAGAAGCCTTCTCCCGTTTTGCGTCCCAGCAAGCCAGCGCGCACCATCTTGCGAAGCAGGGGATGGGGGCGATATTTGCTGTCGCCATATTCGTTGTAAAGCACTTCCATGATGGCCAGGCACACGTCGAGACCGATGAGGTCGCCTAGTGCCAGCGGTCCCATGGGATGGTTGGCGCCCAATTTCATGGCGTTGTCAATATCTTCCGCGCTGGCCACGCCGTCGGCCAGTATTCCCACACCTTCGTTTATCATGGGAATGAGGATGCGGTTGACCACGAAACCTGGGGCTTCGTTCACCATCACAGGCGTCTTGCCCATTTGTGAGGCCAAGTCTACTATTTGCTTGCACACTTCGTCGCTGGTTTTTTGGCCCTTGATTATCTCAATGAGTTTCATCACAGGCGCGGGGTTGAAGAAATGCATGCCGATGAACTGTGTGGGGCGTTCGGAGACGGCGGCGATTTCGGTGATGGAAAGGGACGAGGTGTTTGTGGCGAAGATGGTTTCTGGCTTGCAGATGCCTTTCAAGATGCCAAAGACTTCTTTCTTGAGGTTCATGTCCTCGCTGGCGGCTTCGATTATTAGGTCCATGTCGGCCAAGTCCTTGTACTCTGTGGTGCAGGTGATGTTGGCCAAGGTGGCGTCCATGGCGGACTGTTCCATCTTGCCTTTGGCTACCTGCTTGGCAAGTCCTTTACCGATGCTGGCCAATGCCTTCTCTATGCTGGCTTGGCTGCGAGATTTCATAAGTACGGGCATGCCAGCTTGTGCTAAAGCCTGCACAACACCGCTGCCCATGGTACCTGTTCCTATGACAGAAATTTTCATGTTGAAAACTATGTTTAATGAATTATTGAGTTTGGTTTCCTATGGTGTCATTTTCCTTGAAAGGCGGCCTTCTCCTTGGAGAGGAACGCCTTCATGCCGGTTTTTTGGTCTTCAGTGGCAAAGCATTTGCCAAACAGGCGTGCCTCGTAGGCTATGGCATCATCGGCGGCGAGATCGTATTCTTCGTTGATGCACTTTTTGGCGAATGACACCGCAACAGGCGCGTTGGCGCTGATAGCGGTAGCCAGTTCCACGGCGTAGTGCATCAGATCTGCTGGGTCGTAGATGGCGTTCACCAGCCCTATGCGCAGCGCCTCTTCGGCTTTGATGCTGTTTCCTGTGAAGATGAGTTGCTTGGCCATGCCCATGCCCACAATCTTTGCCAAGCGGTAGGTGCCGCTGAAGCCAGGAATGATGCCCAGCCCCGTTTCGGGCTGGCCAAAGCGCGCGTTGCTGCTGCAAAGACGAATGTCGCATGCCAGCGCAAGTTCGCAGCCACCTCCCAAAGCGAAGCCGTTCACGGCGGCAATAACGGGGATGGGCAACGTTTCAATCTTTCGGAACACGTCTGCGCCTCGCTTGCCGAAAGCGGCGCCTTGTGCCTCGTTGAGGGTGGCCATTTCGCTGATGTCTGCGCCTGCCACAAAACTCTTTTCGCCTTCGCCTGTGATGATGAGGCAGCGCAAGTCAGAATCCAAGTGGGCGAGGTAGTCGTTTAACTCGTCAAGGATGGCGCTGTTGAGGGCATTCAACGTTTTTGGAGCGCTGATGGCAAGTATGCCAATGTTCTCTTTCTTATAGGTTTTGAGATGGCTGTATTCCATAGTTGTATGAATTTCTGAAATGCAAAGATACGAAAAAAATATCGATTTAGAGAAAAAAATATACAGTCATAGAATATCGATTTCGGAAAGCCTACCAATCTCCGGCATTGCGGCGTGGTTGCGGCCTCATTGGCGTGTCTTCTTCTAGTTCAAGGCGTATCGCGCATGCTATTTTGCCACGAGGCCACCGTCCACAAGATAGTGTGCTCCAGTGCAGAAAGAAGATTCGGGTGAGGCCAGGAAATAGACAAGGGAGGCGACCTCCTCGGGAGTGCCCATGACGCCGCGTGCATAGTCTGCGTTCTCTTCGGTATAGAGCCGTTCCAGCGGGATATTGTTTCGCTGCGACGAAAGCAGTAAGGCTTTGTCGAGTAGGGGCGTGTGGATGGATGCCGGGCAAACGGCGTTGACGCGTATGCGGTGGGGGGCAAGGTCTATGCTGAGGCTGCGCGTGATTTGCCCGAGGGCGCCTTTAGTGAGACCGTAGGCAAAGTTGTTGGGTTTGCCGATGAACCATTGGTCGGAACAGTTGATGACGATACTTCCACCACCCGCTTGGATGAGTGCAGGGACGGTTTCGCGTAAGGTGTTTACGGTGCCATATATGTTGGTGTTGATCATGAGGTGTAGTTCTTCGTCGGAGATGGATAGGAGCGTATTGCTGCGATGTATGCCAGCATTGGCGAAGACGCTGTCGAGTGTGCCGAAGTGAGAAAGGGTTTGGTCTACGGCGTTTCGGATGTTTTCGCGTATGCGCGTGTCGCCTTCCACGAAGAGGAGCCGTTCGCGGGCATCCGTTTCGCGAAGCAGGCTCCAGCTTTCTTCTGCGTTAAGGTCCATGAAAGCTACGTTCCATTGCCTTTGGATGAATTTTTTTGCCGTGGCGCGTCCTATGCCAGTGGCGCCGCCAGTGATGAAAAGGGTTGGCACGATAGTTCGGTTTGGTTGTTGAGGTGGTTGGCGTTAGCAATGCAGGGTGATTTCATGCCGTTGTCCGTCGTCCACAAGTTGCAGTGAGTTTTCGTTGGTGTCCGCGCCGTCCAGCAGCACGGTGATGTCGTAGGTGGAGGAGCCGTATCGGTAGGAAACCTTGAACTCTTTCCAATCGCTGGGAGTGTGAGGGGCAAAGGAGAGCGTGGTTCCGTTTTGGTGTAGGCCCAAGATACCTTCTAGTCCAACCTTGTAGGCCCAACTTGCACTGCCAGTGTACCAAGTCCATCCGCCCCGCCCGCCATGTTGCCGGCTGCTGTAGATGTCGGCTGCTATACAATAGGGTTCTACTTTGTATTCCAATACGTTGGATAGAGTGGAGGAGCGGTTTATAGGGTTTATCATTGAATAATAGGAATAGGCTCTATCGTTTTGGTTTTCGTGCAGAAGGGCCATAATCCACCACATGGCGGCGTGGGTGTATTGACCTCCGTTTTCGCGTATGCCTTCCATATATGTCATGATGTAGCCAGGGTCGTCGTTACTGTTTTTGAAGGCGGGAGAAAGCAGTCGGATGAGGTTGTTTTCGTGGTCCACCAGCCGGAGTTCGGTTTCAGCGAGTATGGATTCTTTTTGGTTAGGAGTGGCGGTGTCTGTGAGCAGGCTCCATGCTTGGCAGATGAGGTCTATTTGGCACTCGATGTTGTTTCTGCTGCCCAGTGCGTCGCCGTTGTCGAAGTATGCGCGCAAGTACCAGGCTCCGTCCCAAGCGTTCTTGTGTATGGCATCCTGCAGGGAGGGGATGGCGTCGTGGCATTTTTGTGCGTATTCGGGCTGTTTGGCCCAAAGCGATAATTTTTCCATGCGTCGCAAGAGGTCTACAAGGAAGAAAGCCACCCATACGCTTTCGCCCTTTCCTTCCGCTCCCACGCGGTTCATGCCGTCGTTCCAGTCGCCACACCCCATGAGGGGCAGATGATGGATGCCCTTTTGCCGCAGGGCTTTGTTGATGCATAACTGTAGATGCTGGTATAGTGTTTGGGCTTTGCCGCTCACCGAGTAGGTCATGCCGCGTTCGACCTCTCCTTCACGAAGCATGTCGCCTTCAACAAAAGAGACTTGTTCGGATAATATGGATAGGTCGCTCGTGACGCGCACGTACTGGAAAGTAACGTAGACGAGCCAAAGGTAGTCGTCGCTGCAGGTGGTGCGGGAACCAAACATGAGGTCATCGTGCCACCAATGCAGCACGTCGCCTTCGGGGAATTGGTGTGCCGCGTGCGTCAGTATTTGCTTGCGCGCGTAGTCGGGGTCGCTGTATACCACGCTCATCACGTCCTGCAGTTGGTCGCGGAAACCCGTGGCACCTCCCACTTGGTAGAAACCCACTCGGCCGAAAAGACGTGCGGAATAAGTTTGGTAGAGATACCAGCCGTTCAGCATGTTGTCGAAAGAGACATCTGGGGTTGCCACTTGCACGTGGCCCAGTCGCCGTTGCCAGTCCTCTTTCACGTATTTCAGTTCGTTTGTAATGGCGTTTATGTCCCAATGATGCAGTTTGACATGCTGTTGTTTCACGCCCAGCACAAAGGCCCATTGATGCGAGCCGTTGGCGGGGAGGGATATATCTACCATCACGGTCTTGCGATTGGGACTTATGGTGTCCACCTCCGCAATAGGTTCAGTGGAGGAGAGGAAGGCGTGCTCGTCTCTATACAGTTCGCCATACGTGTTGCGCACATACAAGGCGTTGTCCTCGGCATTGAAGTCGCTGATGAGGTATCTGCAACTCTCTTCTTCCGTAACCCCGAGTACCATTTTGTTTACCCATTCGCAGCGCAGCGTGGTGTCGCTGTCGCTTGTGTTGGCCATGTCGATGAGGTAGAATTTGGTCATGTCCTGGCGTGCCACGAAGACGGTGACTCGCACAGAGAGCCCTTCGAATACGCCTTCGAATACGCTGTAACCAAATCCGTGGCGCGCCAAAGAGGGCAGAAACAGTCGGTGGCCAATGAGAAGCATTTCGCTGGCGGGGTCGCTAACGATGTCGTTGTGCCAGGCGGTAACTTTGAATTGCTGCGCGTTGTGTGCGTAGGTGAAGCCGCTCATCGTGGACGACACGATGGCACCGAAGCGAGGATTGGAAAGCACGTTAATCCAAGGCATAGGCGTGCGTGTGCGCGTTACCACGTATTCCGTGCCCTCGTTGCTGAAACCGCCGTAGTGGTTGTGAAATTGCAGTCGTTCGTTTTGCTTGTCCCGGTGCGTTTGCGAGCCTATGGGGGCAAGAAGTTCG
>JAXFQM010000120.1:0-7062 GCA_034178965.1 Bacteroidales bacterium
GCAAAAGTGGAAACAAGCCGCAGCTATGCCGTGCGTTTTTGGCGCGCAGGCCAGTCTGTGGATGGTTCCGTAAGGCACGTCGTCGTCTGTCCATTTGCCCTCCTCGATGCTGTTGTAAGTGGGGTCTTTGCCGAGGATGAAAGCAAACGTGCCGACAGCCAAATGTGCGCCAGCGGCCTCTTCGATGACGAAGCTGTGCCCGTGTAATATGTCATCAAGCAGTTGTTCTTTTGTGGGATATTCTCCCGACCACTGCAACATGTTTCCATCGGCGCGCATGATGCTTTTTGAGTGGGCATACATCTCCTGCATGGCAGGTAGATCGTTGGGCGTAGAATGGCGAATGGAGAAAAGCATGGTTATTTGAGGATTCTTTTTATCAGTTTTATTTTCAGATTCCCATATGGCGGGTATTTCAGAGGAAACTCCAGCCGCGGCTTTTTCATGATGGTTTTTTCGTGGGTGAAGCAAAGAAAACCGTGTTTGCCATGATAACTGCCAATGCCGCTGTTGCCGATGCCTCCAAACGGTGCGGCGGGGTTGGTTAGGTGCATCATCACGTCGTTTATGCAGCCGCCTCCGAAGTGCAATGTTTGCATGAATTGTTGCTGCTCGCTGCGGTTGTTGCTGAAGAGGTATGCGCTCAAGGGTCGTTCCTGCAAGGCGATGCGCTCCAACGTCTCATCCCAATGTTCGTAGGTCAATACGGGCAAGATAGGACCGAAAATCTCTTCCTGCATGATGGGGTCGTCCCATAGCACGCCTTCCACCAAGGTGGGGGCTATGCTACGTGTGGCGGCGTTGCCTGTACCACCGCATAATATGCTGCCATTTAGTGTTTTGATATTTGTGTCATTGGGTGGCAGCATCGCGTTGTGTGCCGTGGCTTCTCCTTTTTTGGAATAGGGGATGAGTAATTGCATCAAGCGCTTGAAGTTTTTATCGTTGATGATGTTTACGCTGGCCTCGCCGCCGGGTAAATAGTGACGGCAGCTCATCTCTTTTGACAGTAGGATTAGCAACTCGTCCTTCACGCTGTGGTGTACTACAAGGTAGTCAGGGGCTACGCATGTTTGTCCCGCATTCAGACATTTACCCCATGCGATGCGTCGCGCCGCCAACGCAAGGTCGGCGTGGGGCGTTACTATGACAGGACTTTTTCCGCCCAGTTCCAAAGTTACGGGTACCAAATTCCGCGCTGCCGACATATATACCAGCCGTCCCACTCGTGGGCTTCCAGTGAAGAAGATTTTGTCCCATTGGAGGTTTATTAGGATGTTTGTTTCTTCTGCACCTCCTTCTACTACATGCAGATAACTTTCGTGGAAAGTTTCGTTGATAATCCAAGAAATCGTCTTGGAAATATTTGCAGTCAGTTCACTTGGCTTTATCACAACGGTGCATCCAGCCGCTATGGCGTCTACAACGGGCATCAAAGCCAAGTGTAGCGGATAGTTCCACGCGCCTATTGTCAGCACGCATCCCACAGGTTCTCGTTGCAGCCTAAAGATGGCCGGCAGATTGGCCAAGTTGCAAGAGATACGGCTTGTCTTTGCGTTGCGCTTCAGGTTCCGTAATTGCCATGAAATTTCGCCATACAGTGGTGCCAATTCGGTGGTGTAGGTGTCAAAGCGGCCTTTTCCGAAGTCGGCATTCAGCGCGTAGTAAAAGTCCTCCTCATGTTTGTGCAGCGCATTGCGCAGCGCTATGAGTTGTCGGCGTCGGAAAGCGGTGTCAAGCGTGACGCCTGTGGCAAAAAAAGCCTGTTGTCGTTGTAGGAGGGAGGTGTATTCTTTAGTTAGAGTTTCTGTTGCATTCATGTAGTATGGTATTTGGTGAGCCGTGGCAAAATCATAGTCGCTGCGTTCAGTGATTAAAGGCCTTTAACACGCTTGCGGTCAGCACCTTTTTGTCGTGCGACCATGACAAGTCTTTGCGTGCTTTTGCGAAGCGGGCTTCTTTTTCCGTTAATGTCATTTGTTTCCAGAATTTCAGCGTATTACGTATAATTAGAGCCAACTGTTCGGGGTTGGTTTGGCTATCAGACACCAGCGTGCCGATGCCGTAGCGTGTTACCTCGCGGCGTATTTCGGGGAAATCTGTGGCGAGCACGGGCACATTGGCCTGCACAAAGTCGGGTATCCTGTTTGGTAGGGAATAGTAGTAGTTCAGTCCCTTGTTTTCAAGCAACGATAGTCCCAAGTCGGCGCAGACGGTGTAACTTTTCAGTTTTTCCATCGGCATGCGCCCCATCACCCTGACGCGGTCTACTACGCCGCGTTCTTCCACGCGTTGGCGTATATCATCGAGGATGTCGCCTGCGCCCACAATCAGCATAAGGCAGTCGTCCAGTAGCGGCATGGCATCGATGAGCCATTCCAGTCCTCGCCCCACGTTCACCGCGCCTTGATAAAGGAGCAGGTGTCTCCCGTTTCGCCCTTCAATGTCCGCAGGTATAATCTCATTTCTGTTGTAGGGAATTGGTACGTTTCGCACCACCTGCATGCTCACGCCATGTCGCTCCTTGTAGATGTTTGCGATGGAGAGACATACAGTGCAGCACGCAGCGCCGTGCGGGTATTTTTTCAGTTTGGGAATAAGTTTGTTTTCAAGGCCTTGCCAAAATGATTTCACCCGAGGGCGGCCCACTAGTTCTGGCACTTCGGGGAACATCTCGTGCGCATCGAAGAAAACGGGTTTACGTCTCATCCATGCGGCAAGAAACACAGCGGGAAGGGTATCGGTGTCGTTAGCGTAGAACAAATCGGCGCGACAGCGCAGCAGCCAAATCAGTAGCCGAAAGTTGTATTCAGCGTAGAAGGCCGCTTTCTTTTTGAATAGCAGTCGTAAGCGCCTTGTTTTATAGGGGCGTTGCACAGGTAGGCTATGGGGCATATGCCGTCCTGTGAGCGTGACGATGGCTCCCGCTTCAGCCAAAGCCAAGCAGGCGCGATGCACGCGTTGGTCTGTCACCAAGTCGTTTGTAACAGCCATGGCAATGCGTTTACCGTTTAAGTCCGAAGCCATACGTGTGTTTGGACGTGCAATGTGGATGGGTTATTTATTTGTGTGAGAAGGGTGTGGCGTGTGGAGGCGTATAGCATGTTGTGCAGTGTCTTCGTTAGGCAAACGGCAGGCCGCCGAAAAAAAGAACCAAGTGTCGTATAGTTGTTTATTGCTCATGATGTTTCTTACAATAATTTATGGTGAATGTTAAGACCTTCACTCACATATAATAACCATAAAAAGGGAATTTTATTGCGTTGAACGCGGCCCTTTTTCATACCCAAAACAGTTTGTTTCGTTTGTACTACAAAAGAGCATGGGCATTACTCCTTATGCTCAACATCCTGCGTAATTACATCTCGTTGCAGAAAGCGACGAAGGAGTTTTTTCCGCAAAAACGTGAGAAATATGCCAGAAACACCTAACAATATGCCGCCGAAGTATTGCTGTAGCATATTTGTGCACAGATGTTTATGCAAGGACATGAAGCAGAACGTCTGCAAAAAACACCGCGAATTGTTAGCGCAACAAAAGGGTACGCAATAGGTTTAGAGACAGATAAAGTGAAATAGGCTCAAGGAAATGGCGGTGAAGCGTGATACCCCTATGGAAATGGAAGCTTGCGTCAAAAAGAAAGCAACAAACACAGAAAGGGCGGAATACAGACTGAACGAAGAGCTGCTTACCCTGCTGAAAAGAAAAACGGGGGTCGTGTGACAAACGACGGCTACAGAAAACTGCTTCCTGCGGTGCGGAAGAAAAAAGGAATACTACATGTAAGGAATAAAAAAAACACTGCCATTTGCTTTTTTTTTCGTATCTTTGCATTCACATCGTTTTAGGAATGAAATGTATGATAGTATTGTTTAACATATAATTAAAAAGAAAAAATAGTATGAGACAACTCATCGAATGCGTGCCGAATATTAGCGAAGGACGCGACATGAACATCATAAACCAAGTGACAAGCGTCATCGAAAAAGTGGACGGAGTGAAACTGCTTGACGTTGACCCTGGCGCAACGACAAACCGAACCGTCATCACCTTTGTGGGGGAGCCCAAACAGGTGTGCGAGGCTGCATATCAAGTGGTTAAAAAGGCAAGCGAACTTATCGACATGCGCAACCACCATGGCGCGCATCCACGCTTTGGCGCAACGGACGTATGTCCCTTAGTACCAGTGGCCAACATCAGCATGGAAGAAGTGGTGAAGTATGCGCACGAATTGGGCAAACGCATCGGCGATGAATTGGAAGTACCAGTGTTCTGCTATGAAAGCGCGGCACGTGAACCCAAAAGACGCAATCTGGCAGCCTGTCGGCAAGGAGAATACGAGGCGCTGGCGGAACGCATTGCAACAGAGGAATGGAAGCCCGACTTTGGCCCCAACGTGTTTAGTGAGCATGTAGCGCGCACGGGCGCAACGGCCGTGGGCGCCCGTGATTTCTTGGTGGCGATAAATTATAACTTAAACACCACCAGCACGCGTCGCGCCAATGCTATCGCTTTCGACGTGCGCGAAAAGGGACGCCCACAGCGCGAAGGCGGCAAGCCTAATGGTAAACCTCTTAAGGACGAAAATGGAAAACCTCTCATGATACCTGGTACACTGAAAGGCACGAGGGCAATTGGCTGGTATATTGAAGACTATGGCATCGCGCAAGTCTCGATGAATATTACAAGCATCAAGGTGGCACCTGTGCATAAGTGCTTTGACGAGGTTTGTTCCAAGGCAGCCGATCGCGGCGTGCGCGTGACGGGGTGCGAAATAGTGGGGCTCATTCCCAAGAGCGTGCTCATAGATGCGGGTAAGCATTATCTCGCAAAGCAACAACGGTCCCTTGGCGTGAGCGAGGACGAAATAATGAAGATTGCCATCAAGAGCATGGGCCTTGACGACCTCAAGCCATTTAACCCCAAAGAAAAAGTCATAGAATATCTCATAGAGGATCACAGCAAGAAGAAACTTGTTGATATGACCTGTACAGGCTTTGCCAATGAGACCGCAAGCGAAAGCCCTGCACCAGGCGGCGGAAGTGTCTCGGCATATCTTGGAGCTCTTGGCACAAGCCTTGCCACCATGGTGGCTAACCTTAGCAGTCACAAGGCAGGATGGGACGAACAATGGGAAACTTTCTCGCAGTGGGCCGAAAAAGGACAGGCAATAAAGGACGACTTGCTTCACTTGGTGGATGAAGATACTGATGCTTTTAATCGCATCATGAATGCGTTCGATTTACCAAAGAAAACGGATGAGGAAAAAGCCATGCGCACGGCTGCTATACAGGAGGCTACCAAATATGCCACAGAAGTGCCTTTCCGTACGATGAACAAAGCCATGGAAGCATTCCCTCTCATTAGAAAGATGGTGGAAATAGGTAATCCCAACAGCGTGACAGATGCAGGAGTAGGCGCTCTTTGCGCGCGCAGTGCTGTGATAGGTGCACATCTTAACGTAAAAATCAATGCTTCAAGCCTTAAGGATGAGGCGTTCAAGCAAGACATATTAACCAAAGCCAAGGCATTAGAGCAGAAAGCAATACAGGAAGAGGCGGAAATATTGGAGATGGTTAATCAAAAAATAGGTTAACACGGGCGAGTCCCCATTGTATTTGGGGTAAAGCAAAAGCCGCCACAAAACAAAAGGCACCTGCAAAAAGGTGCCTTTTGTTTTGTGGCGGCTTTTGCCTGTTGGCGCCTTTTGCTTCCAGGCGTCTTTTGCAAAAGGGATGTTTCTTGCAAATTGGTGTGATCCAGAAAGTAATGAAACCTCCCTTGAAGTTTTTTGCTATTTAATGTTTTCGGCAATGGAGCCGCGGTAAGCGGGACAAGTCTTATGCGCGCAACTAGTGGCGGCAACTCCCAATGCAAGCAGTAAACAGACAATAGCAAGCGTTTTTTTCTTCATGATTATTTCATTCATAATAATTTTTTGATACCTATTATTGGCTTTAATATATTCATAACGCTAATTCGATGCTTTTATTATGTTTTGTGTAAAAAAAACAGCCCAAAGAAACAACATGGCATTTAATGCACATGATTGTGTATTCAACAAATTTCATGTATGAAATTAACAACTAAAAACAATCCTACTTTTCAATAATTGGGCTGATACGTCAGCGTTTATTGTGAGGAGAACAACAGTTTGGCATAACAAGCATGGCATAACATGGTATAACATGGCATAATGTCGTAAGATACGGATGGTCATCATTATCATTTCAGCAAAATTGCCACATGAAATATCCAATGGGTAGAGTGGGGGAGAACACTCCTTATTACAGCAGGATGAGGCCAAAGGATTTTTCCCTCTTTGTGGAATAATATTACGAAGTTCTGCATACCTTCAAAAAACGCCGAATAAAACACCCAAAATACATGAGTGGATATTTTTACGTAGTTGAAGCCAACGATGCGTTATTCGCCGTTTTTATTAAATTACACATGTATACAAGTATACTGTATTACAAATGTGTAATGTAGTAAAATCGCATACTGCTGTAACAATGATACAAAGTTTACAAAAAACATTGTAAGAATATCAATAACAGAAAAGAAGCACCTGATTAATACATAAAAACTACTTATAATCAAAGTTATACACAGTAATAATAAATATATAGTTGATGTAATATGCATGTTTTTAAGGTTAATTAATGCTGTATTAGTAATTAATATAAATAATTAAAAAATAATTAATAACATTGTTTTGATAAATGTATAATACAGCGATAGGGTGTTATTACAAACGTACACCACATGTATTTTGCATACATGTAAAATATTTTTCGTATTTTTGTAAAATGATTTACGATAACTTTATGATTGTAAAATTATGATAGACAGGATAAACCTTATTTTAAAGGCGAAGAACCTAACCGCAAAGCAGTTTGCAGAAGAAATTGGGATACAGCCGTCGGGAATGTCACATATTTTAAGTGGGAGAAACAACCCGAGTTTGGATTTTGTGATGAAAGTGATGCGACGTTACCCTGAGATTAACCTGCAATGGTTGCTTAATGCAGAAGGAGAAATGTATAAATTGGAAACATC
>JAXFQM010000208.1:0-4330 GCA_034178965.1 Bacteroidales bacterium
CGAAAAGTTATGGAATATTGCGCGCCGTGTGGGAAAAAATCCCAGTCTGGATGTAGGCTGGCGACAACAGGCTCACACGGGGCAGCGTGGCAGTGGCATCCTACAGCCCAGGCGGCACTCATCTCCCACTTATCTCCCACCGCGGCAGGAGATAAGTGGGAGATGAGTGCCGCCTGAGTGCTGGCGTATCGCCGTCTGAAGGGAGTTATGCCTCTCATGCAGGATGCTATCGGCTCATCCACTCGCCGATGTTGTTGTGCAATAATCACTAAAAAAACAAGTACTTTACAAACAATTATGGATTTTTTTTACACGATTGAACGTTTTTTTCCACCATGTCAAAAAAAGTTCGTATCTTTGCAATCTCATTTCGAGAGAGTATTAAACTAAAATTTTTATATAATCGTTTAAGAACCATCGTTTAAAACGACAGAAAAATTGTAAAAGAATAAAGATGAAAAAAGGTATCCATCCCGAAAACTACAGACTGGTTGTGTTCAAAGACATGTCAAACGACGACATGATTCTCACCAAAAGTTGCGCGGCCACAAAAGAAACCGTCACCTATACCGACGGCAAGGAATATCCCGTTGTGAAGCTTGACATCTCCAATACGTCGCACCCTTTCTTCACGGGCAAGTTGAAGTTGGTCGACACGGCTGGACGCGTAGACAAGTTCCAAAACAAGTACAAGCGCTTCTCCAAAAACTCCAAGTAAGGCGAACTGGGCATATTGTGGCGCGCCACAAGCGGCCACACGCCATGCATGTATGCGACTATAAGATACTTCTTATATAGTAATTTGTTTTAGTGAAAGGTCTCTCGTCGATATCGGCGAGAGCCTTTTTTTGCGCCCAAAACGAAACTTTTTCACCGCTTTTGCGTTCAATAATGAAGTGGCAAAAAAGCGAAAGGCTAAACAAACGTGGACAAGACGGGAAATGACATTTGTAATATTTTAGCTATCAAGTTGATACATTAGATGAAACACAACATAGACGAACTTTTTGGCGACGCGGCGCCCTTGCGAAAGTTGGCAAATGAAAGCCGCGGCGGAATACACATCGAGGCCTTCGGCATAGACCCCAACGACTTGGACTTCGACGAAACACAATTGCCCGTGGAGGACCTGCCTATCTTGGCCATACGCGATGCCGTGCTTTTCCCTCTGACCAGCGTACCCGTGGCGGTGGGACGGACGCAATCGAAGCGAATACTCAACGAGGCAAATCGCAGCGGACGCATCATAGGCGTGGTAACGCAGCGCAACGAGGCGGAAAGACCTCAACGCAAGGACCTGTACGACATGGGATGCTATGCTCGCGTGGCCAGCGTAGCGGCATTGGGAGAGGGCGAAATGTTGGCAATCCTATTTGGCGGACCACGGTTTCTGCTGGGCGAGGTGGAACGTGCCGAGCCCTATTTGACAGCAAAGGTGACACCTGCGCCACCTGAAGACGAATCTGACTTCCACGGTGCAGAAGCCCGCACCAAAATTACGGCATTGCGACGCAAATTCACCGAAATGGGGAAAAACGCTCACGAACATTTCACTCCACCAAGCAACGTGCTGAAAATACTTCATGGTAACCGCACCTTGGTGAACATGATAGCTGCGCATGCCCTCATCGAAACAAACCAAAAGGAGGCTTTGCTGGAAATAACCAATTTAGGCGCACGCGTGGACGAACTGCTCAAATGCATGAGCCTGGCACAAGAGGCAAGGAATTTGGAACGTGAAGTGGATCGCAAGGCCCGCCACATCATGGATCAGCAGCAAAGGGAATATTACCTGAATCAGCAGATGCACGCCATCCAAGATGAACTGGGTGGCTCGCCCTACGAGAAAGAGATTAGGGAATTGGAGGAACGTGCAAAGAAGAAGCAATGGGGCAAAGAGGCTGCAGAACACTTCCAAAAGGAATTACAGAAACTTAGACGCATCCCGCCGCAACAACCCGACTACTCTGTGCAGCAAAACTATCTCGAATTCATGCTGGACCTACCCTGGAACGAAGGCACTGAAGACAACCTCGACATAGACCATGCGCGCAAAACACTTGACCACGACCACTACGGGCTGGAGAAAATAAAGGAACGCATATTGGAATATGTGGCCGTCATGCAACTGAAAGGAGACATGAAGGCGCCCATCCTATGCCTTGTGGGACCTCCAGGCACGGGAAAGACCTCTTTGGGAAAATCCATAGCAGACGCACTTAACCGAAAATATGTGCGCATGGCGCTGGGCGGCGTGCACGACGAAAGCGAAATTAGAGGCCACAGACGCACCTATGTGGGAGCCATGGCGGGACGCGTGCTGGAAAGCGTGAAGAGGGCTGGAAGTTCGAACCCCGTGTTCATCCTCGATGAGATTGACAAGGTACAGAGCAACTCTTTCAACGGAGACCCCACCGCGGCACTGCTCGAGGCTTTGGATCCCGAACAAAACAACGCTTTCCACGACAACTATCTCGATTTGGACTACGACCTGTCGAAAGTAATGTTCATCGCCACAGCAAACAGCTTGGCAACCATACAACCCGCCCTGCTGGACCGCATGGAGGTAATTGAACTCTCAGGATACATCCTTGAGGAAAAGGAACAGATTGCCAGGCGACACCTGCTGCCAAGGCTACTGAAAGAACACGGCATTGCCAAGTCGCAACTGCGCATTCCACCCTCCACCATGACGCAAATAATTGACCAGTACACACTTGAAAGTGGCGTGCGGCAGTTGGACAAGCAACTGGCACAAATTGTGCGCCGCAGGGCGGTAAAGAAAGTGAGCGGCGAAGAAATGAGCCCCACCGTTCGGCTCGAGGACTTGAAGGAACTGCTGGGACTGCCGCTGCATACCATGGAAAAACGAAACAGAAAGGACATGGTGGGCATCGTGACGGGACTGGCGTGGACGGCCATGGGAGGCGTCATCCTCTTCGTGGAAGCCTCCAAATCGAAGGGGAAGGGCGACTTGTCGCTCACGGGCAACTTGGGCGACGTAATGAAAGAAAGCGCGACGCTGGCTTTCGAATATCTAAAAGCCAATGCAGAGCATTTCGGAATAAAGATAAAGGAAATAGAAAACAGCCACCTGCATATCCATGTGCCCGAAGGTGCTACCCCAAAGGACGGCCCCAGCGCAGGTATCACCATGTTCGTGGCAATGGTATCCGTTTTCTCAAATCGCAAGGTGCGAAGCAACACCGCGATGACGGGAGAAATCACATTAAGGGGCGCCGTAACGCCTGTGGGCGGCATTAAGGAAAAAATACTCGCCGCAAAGCGAGCTGGAATCACCGATCTATTGCTCTGCGAGGAAAACAGGCGCGATGTGGAAGACATCAATAAAGAGTACCTACAAGGACTTACCTTCCACTACATCAACGAGATGAAGGATGCCCTTCCCCTTGCACTACTGGAAAATTAACAAGTGCTAACCACGCGCCACAAACCGTTCATTAGCCGTTTAAGACATGAAATTTCTTTTGCACCCACTAGCCTTTGCCAAACATCTTGCAACACGCCATGGCATGAGGTCAACACCCTACGCCTTAATGACTATGCTGTACCTGCTTGCCATGGCCCTAACGACAGAGGCGCAAGAGACCAACTTGAGCGTAACCGTGCAACAAGTGAGCGGAGTGCAGAGAGGACGAATAGAAAACCTCTCCATCCTCGACGGGCGGCTTTGCTTCCACAGCGACGGTTTCATGCTGTCCTCACCCATAGTGCATCAAACAACGCGAGGTAGCGACGTAGACCTGCAACTGAGGAACATCGACAAAAACATGGACTATGCCACGCGCAACCCCGTTTCGGGAACACTCTACTTTACCAAGCAAACCAAATCGTTCAGGCAAACCCTATCGACGCTATACAGTTACGACAACGAACGGCATAGAACGACACGCGTCACCTGGAACGAATTCGACGGCGACGTGGTGCACCCCGCCTTTAGCAGCGACGGCAACACCATGGTGTTCTCCTCGAAGGCAGCAGGGGGCTTGGGGGGATACGACCTATGGTACAGCACATGGAACGGAGAAACGTGGGACACGCCGCAACCGCTGGGCAGCAACGTGAACAGCGAGGCGGACGAGACCGCTCCGAGCATCTGCAACGAATATCTCTATTTCTCATCCAACAGAAAACAGCGCGACAGCAGCCGTTTCGACCTTTTTGCCTGCCGACTGGTATCAACAAACAAAGTGCACGGCGACACCATTTTTCGCTACCCCATTGGAAAAGGCAAAGTGCAGCGGCTAATACTGCCTTTCAACGCGGCACACGAAAACAGCGAACTCGTGTACGACGCAAGCCAGCAATG
>JAXFQM010000217.1:0-12372 GCA_034178965.1 Bacteroidales bacterium
ATTGAAAAACTTTGTGTAACTTTGCAATTTCTTTTCAAACTTAACGATGACCAAGAATGACCAAGAAAAAGAAGAACCATAGGCTGTTCCGCCGTTTTCTCGCGTGGCGCTACAGGCACATGTCCGAATATGCCTTTCTCCTTGTGTTGAGCGTATTGGTGGGCCTTCTTGGAGGCGTGGCCGCCGTGGCGCTGAAGACCGTTGTGCATTTCATCAACAAGTGGCTCCTGGGCTTCAACTTGCCCTCCTTCCTTGGGGGCAATCTGCTCGTGCTGTTCTACCCCGCCTTGGGCATTTTTCTCACCTTACTCTTTGTGCGCTATGTGGCCAAGGGGAACATCGGCCATGGCCTGCCCACAGTGCTCTACAGCATCAGCCGGCAGCAAAGCATACTGCCACAAAAGAATATGTTCACCTCCCTCGTGGCCAGCACTCTCACCGTGGCCTTCGGCGGCAGCGTGGGGCTTGAAGCCCCCATCGCCAGCACTGGCAGTGCCATTGGCAGCAACATTGCGCGTTTTTTCCGCCTCGGCACACAAAGCACACGCATGCTATTGGGCTGCGGCGCGGCCGGAGCCTTGGCTGGCATATTCCAAGCCCCCGTGGCAGGCGTGATGTTCGTGGTGGAAATATTCCTGTTCGACCTCACCATGCGCTCCTCCATCCCCTTGCTGTTGAGCACCCTCAGCGCAACCTCCATGGCCTATTTCTTCATGGGCAAAGAAGTGTTATTCTACATTGACACAGTGGAGGCCTATGCCCTCGATCAATTGCCATACTACGTCATCCTCGGCGTATTCTGCGCCGCTGCCTCGGTCTATTTCCTACGCGTGAACGACCGCGTGGAGGCTTTTTTCGCGCACCGCAAGAACTGGGCCGTGCGCTACCTCATAGGCGCAGTGGCGCTGGGGTTGCTCATATTCCTCTTTCCCCCGCTTTTCGGCGAAGGCTACAGTTCGTTGTCATTGCTTCTGAATGGAGACACCGCTGGTTTTTTTAAGCACAGTTTTTTCGAAAGTTGGACGAACCACCCCTGGAGTAAACTGCTGTTCCTGTTTCTTCTCATACCGCTGAAAGGCATTGCCACGGCGATTACCATGAGCAGCGGCGGCGTGGGCGGAACGTTTGGCCCTTCGTTGGTGCTGGGGGGTATAAGCGGATATTTTGTGGCCACACTGCTGGGCCAACTAGGGCTGCCGACGCAAAGCGTCACCAACTTTTCCCTCGTAGGCATGGCGGCGGTGATGACAGGCGTGATGCACGCCCCTTTCATGGCCACGTTCCTCATCATTGCCATCACAGGAGGCTATGGACTACTGGTGCCGCTTCTAGTCACCGTGGTGGTTACCTACCTCTGCGTGAACCCTTTCGAAAAGCACAGCATCTACGGACGCAAACTCGCCCTCCAGGGTAACCTGATGACGCACGACAAGGACAGCGCAGCACTGCAATTCATGGACCTCACCAAAATCATCGAGACAAACTTTGTCATCGTGCGCCATAACGACAAGCTGCGCGACTTGGTGGAAGCCATAAAAAACAGCAAGCGAAACATATTCCCAGTGCTGACAGACGACGACAAGTTCTTGGGTGTGATAGTGATGGACGACGTACGAAAAATCATGTTCCGTAACGACCTCTACGACAAATACACCGTGGATGAACTTATGCATCCCCTCACCGAAGGCGACGTAGTGCGCATCAGCGACCCGCCCTCTGAAATTGTTAGCAAGTTCATCATCGGCAACCGCTACAACATCATTGCCATAGACGACCACAACAACTACCTTGGCTTTATCTCCCGTGCCAACATGCTCAGCGAGTACAAGAAATTCGTCTGCGAGTTTTCCGAAGAATGACCAGCAAAAACGCAATGGTCTTCTCGTGCTGCCCCTTTGTCAAAAAAATTGCCCACAAAGCAGGCAGACATTTTTGCCCGCAAGGCTGTTCGCGCAAAGGCATCCCCCCATGGTTGCATCCGCCCAAAGAATGTCGCAATGCAACACATGAGCAGAGCGCAGCATGCCTTAAGACTTACATGGGCTTGCCTGCACTTTCGGGCAGCCTCGGACTACTTAAATTAAATATGGAAGACGCGTGTAGAAATTTAGAAGACGTGTTCAGCGCAAGCACAATCCCAAGGTTGTGCGCCACGCAGAGTGGTGAAAAAAACCACGATGCGGCAAGCACAAAAAATACGTTGTCAATGCGCAAAACGCAGTAAGGGAAAAGCATCCTCGACAAAACAACGGCACAAGATTTCGTTTGTCACAGGGTTGGATGCTTGTTGGCGGTCGCGACACGAGGGAAAAATTATTACCCGTTTGCAGTTGAGACAACCGCAACTGCCCTACTCTCCCCGAGTTCCATTGGGAACAGGGCGCGGGGAGACACTGCGCGTCCCCGCATTGTCGCGCGACAACGGAATGATGAATTTGCAGTTTTGATCACCTTGTGTTTTTTTCCGCCATTATTGTTTTTTTTCGTATCTTTGCATGCTTGAACATTTGGCGTACAATTGCCCTAATTGTTTTATTGTTTGTTGAATAGACATATTTATTATAATATGAGAAAGCATAATTTCGTTGTCCTGTGTGCATGTGCAGCACTGGTGGCCGGCACGGCTAACGCGCAGATGCAGAACCTGCTGCCCGAGAGGGACACACTGATGAACCACATCCGCAACTTGTCTTCTTCGCAATACGAAGGGCGCCTAAGCGGATCGGAGGGATATTGGCGCGCGGCGGAATATGCCATACAATCTTTGGCGCGCTACGGAGTGCAACCTTACCAAGGAGACTGGAGCCAGTTGTTTGAGACGGAGTGCAACGAGGTAAAAAGCGCATCGCTGCTCACCTACTTGAACCAAAACGACACTCGCACAGTGTATGTGTTGGGGCGCGACTTCAGTTGCGCTGGAATGACGGGACGCGGCTACGCCAACGCCGACGTGGTATTCTGTGGCTATGGTATAGACAACGGCACTTTCGACGAATATGCCAATGTGGACGCACAAGGCAAGATTGTGCTGTGTTTAAGCGGAGTACCCAGTTGGCTGCCCAGCGACGTGACAAAAAACTACGCAAGCCTACGAGACAAAGCACGCACGGCGCACAAACACGGAGCCTGCGCACTAATAGCCATCAACATGAGCCCCAGCTGCCCTGACGACGAGCCTCAAGCGCGCGTCTATTGCGGCGAGCCGCCTCATCTGCCCACGTTTCCCATACTGCAGCCTACCAAATCCTGCGGGCGCGCACTGATGGCCGACGAGAAAATGACGTTGGACAGCGCGGTGTCCCTGCTGGAAAGCACCATGACACCGCAAAGTTTTCACCTACGCAAACACATTGAGACGAAAGTGGAGACACGCTACCAGCCAGCCAGCCTAACGGGCAATATTGTGGGCATCTATCCGGGAACGGACAACGCGATGAAAAACGAATATGTAGTGGTTGGCGCACACTTAGACCATGCTGGCATGCAAGGCAAGACCTGCATTTTTCCCGGGGCTGACCAAAATGCCAGCGGCGTAGCCATCTTGCTTGAGACGGCGCGTTTGCTGAAGCAGGCGGAAGAACAGCCTGACCGCAGCATCATCTTCGTGCTTTTCGGCAGCGGCGAACAGCAGTACCTCGGCAGCCAAATCTTCGTAAGCAACTTCACGCCACTGAAGCGCATCGAGGTCTTTGTGAACCTCGAAAACTTGGGTGGAGGAGACAGCGTGGCGGCGCTGGGCGACATGAAATACCCCGGCCTATGGGACGTGGCACACCAAATGGACACCACCTACACCCACTTCCTCTACCATCGCTCCAAGAGCAACCCAAAAGGCAACGCGCTGGCCTTCGACGCCATCGGCATCCCCAGCCTATCCTTCACCAACTTCAATGGCGAACGCCACAACCACGTGCCCAGCGACATTGCCGAGAACATAGACCGCAGTTACCTTACACGCGCGGCCAAATTGGTTTTTGAAACGGTGTATGAACTTTCTTTCGGCAACTACCAAGGGCGCAGCGCACTCTCAAGAAAATACAGGTTCGAATGAGCGGCGAGACGGCCGCCGCGCCAAAACTCCGTTGTGTAAATGGCCCACACGGAACGTTTTGTATATGACACTATATTATTAAAATGGGAACAAAACATCTAAAATCATGCTTGCGCTCTACAAAAAAGAAATAGCCGCTTTCTTTTCCTCGCTGATTGGATATTTGGCCATCGGCGTGTTCTTGGTGCTTACCGGACTGCTTCTTTGGGTGTTTCCAGGCAACTTCAATATCTTGGACTACGGCTATGCCACCCTTGAGGGGCTGTTCTTTGTGACACCCATGCTATACCTCTTCCTCATCCCCGCAATCACCATGCGCCTTTTGGCCGAGGAGAAAAAGAATGGTACCCTTGAACTGCTTCTCACCAAACCTCTTACAGAATGGAACATTGTGTGGGCAAAGTTTCTTGCAGGCCTTACTTTGGTGGTCATCAGCCTATTACCCACACTGGTATATTACTTCAGCGTCTACGCTTTAGGCGACCCTGCCGGCAACATAGACACTGGTAGCGTGGCAGGTTCCTACATAGGTCTCCTTGCCTTGAGCGCGGCATTCGTGGCCATAGGTCTCTTCGCCTCCTCTACCACCGACAATCAAATAGTGGCCTTCATCCTTGCCGCATTCCTTTGCGCCTTCTGCTTTTGGGGGTTCGACCTGTTCTTCCGCATGGGGTTCCTCGGTCAAACAGGGCTATTCATCAAAGGGCTGGGCATAGAGCAACACTATGCAAGCATGAGCCGTGGCGTGGTGGACACGCGCGATGTGCTGTATTTCATCTCCGTATCAGCGCTGTTCCTAATGCTTACACGCTTGGCACTGCAACGCAGGACGTGGCGGAAATAAGGGATTAGAACTCCAATTACAATGAAGAAAACAAAGCAAAGCGACAAAAAGAAGGACATAAAACGCAGCCACCTCATCGAGCTGGGAGCCACGGTGCTCATCATTGTCTTCGCTAACCTCATAGGACACTATTTCTTCGGCCGCCTGGACCTCACTGCCGAAAAACGCTACACCATCAGCAAAAGCACCAAGCGATTGCTGAAAGGACTTGATGAGCCTGTATTGTTCCGCGTATATCTGGAGGGTAATCTAACGGCCGACTATCAACGGCTGCAAAACGAGACTCGCGAGATGCTGAACCAGTTTAGGGCATACAGCAAATACGTCAACTACGAATTTGTGAACCCCAACGAAATCAAGAACAAAGAAGAACAGCAACAATTCTTCCAAAAACTCGCCAAGAAAGGCATCCAGCCCTCCTACCTGCAAGTGAAGACCACCAACGGCGTGGAGCAACAAATTGTCTTTCCCGCCGCCGACGTGAACTATAAAGGTCACGAGACCTCTATACAGCTCATGCAAAACCTCTCCAATTTCCTCAGCGCCGACATGGCGCTTAACAACTCTGTCCAAAACTTGGAGTACGTCCTATCCAACGCCATACGCGGACTGGCGCGCGTAGTGAAGCCTAAAATAGGCTTCACCTATGGCCACGGCGAACTGGACAACCGCGACATGTATGACATTCTTATGTCACTTTACGACAATTACACGCTGGAAAACGTGAATCTCACGGAAGACATCAACGTGCTTACAGGACGCTCCCTCGGCTCCGACAGCACTATACACCTTGCCAACAAATATGACGTGCTGGTGGTGGCCAAGCCGCGACAAGCCTTCAGCGACCAAGAGTTGTACATCCTCGACCAATACCTCATGTATGGCGGCAAGGCGCTTTGGCTCATCGACCCCTTGGATGCCGACCTCGACAGCCTACAGAATAAGGACCAAGCCATCGTGACCCGTTTCCCGCTGAATTTGGACGAGATGTTTTTCAACTATGGCGTGCGCGTCAATGCCGACCTCATCGAGGACGTGCGCTGCCGCCCCATCCCCCTAACGGTGGGCATGGCGGGCGACAAGCCACAAATTGCACTCCGTCCGTGGTTCTACTTCCCCGACTTGGTGCCCACCTCCAAGCATCCTATTGTGAAAAATCTCGACCTCATCAAAACCGACTTTGTCAGCAGCATCGACTTGGTGGAAAACACCTCCTCACAAGACGTAGACAAGACCGTGCTGCTCACCACCTCGGAATACTGTCGCGTAAAAAACGCGCCCGTCATCATTGATCTCAACGAGGCTCGGACGGACATCAACCAATTGGACCAACGGCTCTTCAACAAGCGCAACCTGCCCGTAGCCGTTTTGCTTGAAGGCACTTTCCAAAGCATGTGGCGCAACAGGCTAGCGCCCGAATTCACGCAACTGCCCGAAATGGGCTACCGCGACACCAGCGAACGCACAAAAATGATAGTGGTCAGCGACGGCGACGTCATCAAGAATCGCATCAACTACAAGGAGGGTTTCCCCTATCCGCTCGGCTTTGATTTATATACGAACACCATGTATGCCAATCGCCAGTTCCTTCTGAACGCCATCGACTATTTGGCGGGCGACGAGGAGGGAATGGCAACTCGCGTGCACGACGTCACCATGCGCAAACTCAACACCATGAAAGCCAGCAAAGGCCGCGCCTGCTACCAAGCCTTGAATGTGGTCTTGCCCGCCAGTCTCATCCTGCTACTCGTCCCTATGGTGCTTCTCATAAGACAGAAAAGATACCTAAAGAAATGAACAAAAAAAATCTCATACTCATCGGCATCGTCGCCATTGCAGGCATCACCGCACTCGTCGTGGCCCTCACCCGCGGCCGTTCCTCCACTTTTGCCCAGGACTTCGACGTTGAAAATCCCTCCACCGTCACCAAACTATTCTTTGCAGACAAATTCGACAAAAGTTGCACTTTAAACCGCACTATAAGCACCAACGGCGACACCGTATGGATGGTAAACGGGAAATGGGAAGCCAGCAAGCCCCTTGTGGACCGCACTTTAGAGATACTGCACAACATGCGCATACGAGAGCAGGTGAATAAGGCGGCCCGTCCTAACGTATTGAAGAACATGGCAGCAAAAAGCATCAAAATAGAGGTATACCAAGACGACTATCGCATCAACTGGTTTGGGGGCAGGCTGCGTCTCTTCCCGCACGAGAAGTTAACCAACACCTACTATCTGGGCAGCGAAACGCAGGATATGCTGGCTTCATACATGTACCGCGAGGGCGACAAAACCCCTTACGTCATACACATTCCCCATTTCCGCGGTTTCATCGCCCCCGCCTCGTTCGCCACCGACCCGCTTCTATGGCGCAGCCATAAGATAGCGAACCTGCCCGTACAAAAGATTGCCCGCATCGAACTTGACATCACCGATGCCCCTGAAGAAAGTTTCGCCGTGGAGCGCTCGGGCAATGGCTTCCAGTTCCTGCTGCTCAATCCGCCCAGCGTGGTCAACGGTTTCGACACTGCGCGCGTGGCGCAGTTGCTCTCCTCGTTCACCAACCTCAACTTTGACGAATATGCCAAGGTGGTTCCGAAAGCCGAACTCGACACAACGTTCCACCGTGCGCCGCGTACCATCCTCACCATCACCGACATAGACGGCAACCGCCGCCAGTTGAAGACTTTCATCAAGTACAAGAACCCCGACGATGTCCTTGCCATGCCCGACACAAACATGTACCAAGTTTTCGACCTAAACCGCCTTTATGCGGTGCTTGACGACAAGGACACCGTGCTCATCCAATACTTCGTCTTCGACAACATACTCCAACCCGCAAGTTTTTTCTTAGGCAAGCGCAAATAACGTGCCCCTAAACAAACGTAACATTACTTCAGAAAAACGCCAACAACATGAAACCCCTACTGCTGCTTACCAACGACGACGGCATTTCCGCGCCTGGCATGAAGGCGCTCATAGATACCGTGCGCCCGCTGGGCGAAGTTATTGTCTTTGCCCCCGACGGCAACCGCAGCGGCAAAGCCCATTCTATGACATCCGACGTTCCCCTGCGAGTACGTTTGATTGAGCGGCAGCCCGACTTTGCAGCCTATGCCTGCAGCGGTATGCCGGTAGACTGCATCAAACTGGCGTTGAACCGCTTTGTGCCCCGCCGCCCCGATTTGGTAATCAGCGGCATCAACTACGGAAGCAACGCATCGGTATGCTCTCTATACAGTGGCACGATAGGCGCCGCCATGGAGGCCACACAAGGAGGCCTCACGGCCGTGGCCTACTCTCTCAACCTCACCGGCCACAAAGCCGACTTCGCCCCCACGCTGCCTTTTGTGAAAAGCATGACCGAAGAAGTGCTGCGCAACGGCCTGCCGCCACACGTGATGCTGAATGTAAACTTTCCCGACACAACGCAAATAAAAGGGGTGCGCGTGTGCCGCAGTTCACGCGCCTATTGGAGCGACGAAGCAGAAGAACGTAAAGACCCCTTCGGACACAAGTACTATTGGCTTATTGGCCATTTTCATTGCGACGACCTCGCCGAAGACACCGACCAATGGGCTTTACTGAACGGTTTCGTCTCCGTGGTGCCCTGTAAACCCGATTACACCGACCACGGTTCAATCAATCTAATTAAGGACAGATTTTGATGAAAAAGTTCTTTGCACGGGACACCATCTTTGTGGGCGTCGTTGCCGTCCTTGCCAGCGAGTTGCTGTTCGGCTTGGCATTGGGGACTGCACTTGTCCTCTTCAACCAACCTCTCGAAGGAAACCTGCGCTGGTTTGGGCTTTGCTTTGTTCCGCCCGTGCTGGTGCTGCGCTTTTACGCAAAAAACCGCAACCAAGGCTTGACCACGAAGAGCATTATCGTCTCTCTCTTCGTCACTTTCATTGTTTTCATTTGGTTCTTCCTCAAAAATGACGGACTAAACGACTAACTATTAGAAATGAAGTATTATGTCATAGCCGGCGAAGCCAGCGGCGACCTGCACGGAGCCAACTTGATGGCCGCCATAAGGCGGCAAGACCCCTCGGCGGAATTCCGTTTTTGGGGCGGCGACCACATGGCCGCTGTGGGAGGCACGCCTGTGCGACACATCAGCAGCCTTTCCATCATGGGCTTCATCGAAGTGGCCACCCATATGCGCTCCGTCTTGGGAAACATAGCTTTCTGCAAGAAAGACATCCTGCAATACAGACCGGACGCAATGGTCTTTGTCGACTATCCCGGTTTCAACCTGCGCATTGCCAAATTCACACGCCAACACGGCCTGCGCAATTTTTACTACATCAGCCCCATGGTATGGGCCTGGAAAAAAGGCCGCATCAAAAAGATGCGCCCTGTCATAGACAAACTCTACTATATCCTTCCATTCGAACGCAACTTCTTCGCCCACAACTATTTCCAGCAAGCCGTCTATGTGGGGCATCCCCTGCTGGACGAGGCGGCAAAATATCCGTTACACCCAGCCCCATCCTCTTCCGCTGAGGGGGAACGCCACCTCCCGCTTGTGGCCTTACTCCCTGGAAGCCGTAAACAGGAACTTGCGGCATCCCTGCCAGCCATGCTTCACGTGGCTGGCCAACATCCCGAATACCAGTTCGAAATTGCCGGCATGTCGTTGCTGGGACGCAACCACTATCTTTCCTTCTTGAAAGAGGCCCCCAAAAACGTATTGCTGAAGTTAGACCAAACCTACAACATCCTTTCGCGCAGTTATGCCGCCATCGTGTGCAGCGGCACTGCCACGTTGGAGGCCTGCCTGTTTGGCGTACCGCAGGTGGTATGCTATCGCGCCAATGCCGCCAGCGCCGCCATAGCCCGCCACCTGCTCAAAGTGCGTTACATATCACTGGTGAACCTCGTGATGAACCGCCGAGTAGTGACCGAACTGGTACAAGAACATTTCACCTTTCCCGAGTTGGAACAAGAGTTCCGCCGCCTAACCCAAGACGACGGCTATCGAACCAAGATGCTTGAGGACTATGAGGAGGTAAAACGCGAACTGGGCGGCGTGGGAGCCAGCGAACGCACGGCGCGCGACATCGTTGCGGAACTGCAAAAACCAAATCCATGAGCCGCTGCCCCTTAACCATCCTCCTGCCACTATTCATCCTCCTTGTCCTTGCCACCCCCTCCATGCGGGCGGAGCGTGTGACCGTGCGCCTTTTCTCCAACCTGCGCATCGAAACCCTCAACGTCTCTTTCGACCTTGGAGAATACGACCTTATGGCTGGCGACAGCCTTTTAGAACCCCACGTGGGAGAAGGCATGAGCGTGGTTCTGCAATCCACCAAGAACGGCGTGCACGTGGCCATAAACGACTACGAATATGGCACCTTTCCTTTGGTGAGGCTTCGCGCCAACGACACGGCCTGCATCCTCTGTCTCAATCCCGCCAACGGCAAACAGCGCACCTACGAAGGCGACCTCTTGGTCTCCACCATTTCCCCCACGGCATTGAAAATCGTTAACGAGGTAGAGTTCGAGACGTATGTGGCCGGCGTTACGCAAAGTGAAATATACGGCCAGTTACCCGACATATTCCGCGTGCAGGCCACCATTTCGCGCACATGGGCTCTGCGCAACATGGGTAAGCACAATAATGAGGGTTACAACTTCTGCGATCAAGTACATTGCCAAGCCTACCTAAACCGGTGCGTGCGCCCCGACATCATGCTGGGTGTCATCAGCAGCTTCGGCGAAACCATTGTGGACAAGGAGGGAACTCTCATCGAAACCCCCTTCCACGCCAACAGCGGCGGCGAAACCGCCAACAGCGAAGATGTGTGGAGCGCCGCACTACCCTACCTGCGTGGCGTGAAAGACACCTTCAGTTGCAACATGCGTCAAACAGAATGGAAAAAAGTCATTCCCGAAAGCCAATGGCTCAATTACTTCAAGAACACCCACAAAATTAACGCCTACAACGACAGCGTGCGCCACCTGTTGCTTACCTTTTCGCAGGACAGCGGTCGGCAAGCCCGTATCCTTGGCGTGAAACTCACCCGCGTGCGCGTGGACTGGAAACTACGCAGTACCTACTTCACCGTGACGTTCGACAGCGCAAACCGCAACGTGGTGCTTTGGGGGCGCGGCTATGGCCACGGCGTTGGGCTCTCGCAGGAAGGCACTATCCGCATGGTCAACCTGGGCTACAGCGCCGACAGCATCATACACCACTACTACACCGGCTCTCACGTAGTGAACAGCGGCGACGTGCCACAAGCCTACGTAAGCCGCTACATCAACGGCATAGAGAAAATCATTGCCGAAGACAAAGCCCATCCTGGCAAAACAAAATCTAAGCGCGATGACTGGCTGGGGCGACTATTCCGCATACACGACCGCCAAGAACGCGAGGAAAACTACGAACCCTCCAAACAAGAGCTCGAACGCGACTGGGAATACGAGTGGTAATCGCAACACTTTTCTTTTGTAGGGCTGCCACGACAAACTCGCTTTCCGCCCCCCTTGCGGCTTTTCCGCCAAAGCCAAGCACCTCTTGACGATGCCGCGCTCTCTATAGAATTGCGCCTTTCTCCCACCCTTGTGCCGCTGGCGCCTTTACCAACCGATATTATAGTCACTCTGCACCGCATGCAACATGGACGCACATTGCAAAATGGCGCGTCATTTCCTTGCGCATTGCGCTGCTTTCTTCCGACAACCTTCCATTAACCATCCATCAAGTATCCATCAAATATTGATAATTTATGGGTAGTTGATGGGTAGTTAATGGGTAGTTGATGGGTAGATGATGGGTAGATGGATAATAGGTGCCTATCCTGTACCAAATAGAATAAAAAAAGCCATTTATTTCTAATGACATATTATTTTCCACTCATGTCGTTTTTTTTTCGTAATTTTGCAAACTACAAAAAGAACCTTTTTTAGTAACTAAAATATTGAGTAATAATTATGAAACTAAAACATTTTGTTCTTGCCCTGGCATTGCTATTGGTGATGCCAGGCATCAGCCGCGCCGATGAAGGGATGTGGCTGCTTTCCCTCATCGGCAAAAACTATGCCGACATGCAAAAACAAGGCTTACGGCTTACGCCCGAGGATATTTACAGCATCAACCAAAGCTGCCTAAAAGACGCCATCGTGGGCCTAGCCAATGATGGCAACCCCTTTTGGCATTTCTGTACGGGCGAAATCATCAGCAACAAGGGCTTGATGACCACCAACCATCATTGCGGATACGGAAAAATTCAAGAACACAGCTCCGTGGAGCACGATTACCTACGCGACGGATTTTGGGCTTACAGCATGGACCAAGAACTACCCAACCCTGGCTTGACGGCCGGATTGCTGGTGCGCATGAACGATGTGACGGAACGCGTGAAAGCCGCCTTGAGCTACAACTTGAGCTAAAGCGACCGCGAGCAGGCCATTGAAAAAGTTTCCAAAGAGATAGCAGAAGAAAACAACGAAGGCGGCAAATATGA
>JAXFQM010000010.1:0-7130 GCA_034178965.1 Bacteroidales bacterium
AGGTAAGTGGGATATGTGTGCCGCCTCGGTGCCCGCGCACCTAACGCGCCCTCTTAAGTTCACCATAGCGCCTTCGAGCTCGTTCCACGTAAAGGCTGGAGGGATAGTCCAAGATGATTTTCTCATAGCACTCCATTGCGCACCTCACGTTTTGCAGTTGGTTTTCGTTCAACTCCGCCCGCATCATCCAAGCGTCGTCGGCCAAAATGTCGTTGCCATATAATTCCACCAATTGCGAAAGCAAACTGTCGGCAGCGGCATATCGCCCCTGCTTCATTCGTATTTTCGCCTTCTGCATCAGCACCTCATCGAAGATGGGATGTGACAACGACAGCATAGTTATGGTGTCGAAGGCTTGCCATGCCTCTTCCAAACGGCCTCGGTAGAGGAGTAGGTCGGCGGCGGCGTAACGCTCCAACATGGTATAGGTGCTGTCGTCTTCCATATTGTCGCTAATGAGCAACGAAAGTTGCATGGCGTCGTTGGCGACGAGCTTGGAGGTGGAGGCACGCAACACGTCCAATTGCGCCTTGGCCCAGCCAAAGTCATGATTGAAGTAGGAAAGGCGTGCGTTTTTTAGTTTGGCTTGCGCCCCTGTCACGTCGTTGCTGCTGGCCTTCTCCACTTGGCTGTATAGCAGCGAAGCGTCCCATATCTCCCCTGCAAAGAGCAGCAGATCGCCTAATTCCAACTTCGTCTCGTTCAGCGTTGCCTTGTCCAATTGGGGCATCTCTATCACGTCATAGAGCAGGTCGCTGGCCTTTTGCAGATCTCCTCCGCTATAGGCCAACAGGTTGGCTTCGTTGCGCATCAGCGTGGCGGTAAGCGGCGACTTGCCCAAATCCGCCAAAGCGTTGTCGTAGTCCTTGATGATTTTTCCCAAATCTTTGGGGGATATGGCATAGTTTTTGTTCAACTGCAGGAAGCGAGCGTCGAGTTCCCCTACCCTTGCGTTGAAATATAAATCGTGCTCCCTGCCTTTGCGCACAAGATATTGGTAGCCTTCTATTGCCGTGGCATATTCGCCGTTATTTTGCGCTATCTGCGCCACCCTCAACACTTGCTGCCCGCCATCATCCTTAAAGCGGGCATCCACCGCCTTGGCCTGCGTCAAGGCAAAAGGAAAGTCATTCTGCTGCAAGCAGAACCAAATCATCATCTCCACGTAGAGACTATTCTCGGGATTTTTCCTCAACCTGCTGGACAATGCGCCGCGCAAGCCCTCCGCCAAGGCGGGATTTGAGGTTTCTTGCAACGCTCGTTGTAATGAAAGTTGTATGTTTCCCATGCTTCCAGGGGTCTTGTCTAACAAATCGAAATATTCCTGCATCATTTGCTCATATAGACCCTGCCTTTCATACAACGTGGCGAGTTCCATCACATAGAGGTACGGATTGTTCGTCCTCTCCCTTGCAGTCAAATAGGTCTTCACGGCCCAGTCCAAATGCCCCGTTTGAGTAAACGCCTCGGCCAAATCACCCACCTGGTTTCCGTCAAACCCCACCTTGTCCACCGCATTATTAAACATCTTCTCCGCTTTTCTCTTTTGGCCTTGCTTTAGGTACAACTCGCCCATGTCCACATACAGGGCCAAATCTCCCTTTGCTTGCCGCATGCGTCTCTGCGTCAACTTTTCCGCGTCTCTGTATCGCTCTTCGGCCACATAGCACCTGTAGAGCATTTGGTAGTAGAAGGCGTTGCTGGTTTTATCATACAAAACTTCATATAGCGTTGTTGCCTTGTCATATTCCTTGTTTTGAAGATAATACGAGGCCATTTGCTCGTCGCTCTGCTGCGCAATGACGAGTAGCGGTAAGAGGAAGAGGAAAAGAGTCAGCCGCTTCATTGCACTACGTTTCGGGTTTCGCGGTCTGTGTCAAAAAGGTCGGTGAGCGAGGGCTTGGGAACGAAAGGACACTTAGCCATCGCGTCGGCAATGAAGTCGGCGATGCCCAAAAAAGGCAGACTGCCTTCTATAAAACGTTGCACTGCCACCTCTCCAGCGGCATTTAGTATGCACGGCATGTTGCCGCCCTTGGCAATGGCTTCGTAGGCCAGGGGAAGGCAGCGAAACGTATCCGTGTCGGGCTTCTCGAAGGTTAAGTTCGGGTGGTTGAGGAAACTGAAACGGGGAAGATGGCTCTCTATGCGCTCGGGAAAGGTGAAAGCATACTGGATGGGCGTCTCCATTGTGGCGCTTCCTAATTGCGCCTTTATGCTTCCGTCTTTATATTGCACCGCGCTATGCAAGATGCTTTGCGGGTGGACCCACACCTCTATTTGTTCGGCGTCAACGCCGAACAACCATTTTGCCTCTATCACCTCCAATCCCTTGTTGAGGAGCGTGGCGCTATCTATGGTTATCTTGGGGCCCATTTTCCACGTGGGGTGTTCCAGAGCTTCCTCCAATGTCACTCGCTCCAATTCCTGGCGCGTCTTGCCACGGAATGGGCCACCTGAAGCCGTAAGTAATATTTTGTCCACCTCGCTGCACTCTCCTATCAGCGACTGGAAGATAGCACTATGCTCGCTGTCTACGGGCAAGATGCTTGCACGGTGCCTTCTTGCTTCATTAGCCACTATCTCTCCCGCCACCACCATGGTTTCCTTATTGGCCAAGGCCACTGTCTTGCCTTGCTCTATGGCTCGCAGCGTGGGGCGCAAACCCGCAAAACCCACTATGGCTCCCAACACCATGTCTATCGTGTCCATCTCCATGATGTCGCAGATGCTTTCCTCTCCGGAAAACACCTTCACGTCTGTGTCTTTCAACGCCTCGCGCACCTGCGCATATTTAGACTTGTCGGCTATGACCACCATATTGGGGTCAAATTCGCGAGCCTGACGAATAAGCAGGTCCGCGTTGCCTCCCGCCACCAACGCCTCTGCGCGAAACAGTGTGGGATTGCGTCGTATCACGTTCAGTGCCTGAACTCCAATGGAACCTGTTGAACCCAGTATTGCGATACTCTTCATTGTGGTCGTATTTGATGGTTTGGGGCACATAGCCTCCTACCGCGTTTTGTCAAAGATGGCTGTTATTTATCGTCTCCTGACGTTTCCGGGAGGGTTGCTCCCAAACAGAACGTCGTGCAAGAGGCGATGTCAAGGCGGGAAACGCAGCCAAATGGCATACTGCATAACGCCGCATCTGACCCAAAGGCGTTGAGATGTTCTCTGTAACTCATTGTTTCTCATAAAAAGGGACGGGAAATCATCCTTTCTCTCCCTAAAAACTGATGTATTGTAATGGGTTTACCGCCACGCCGTTCATCCAAAGCTCGAAATGGAGGTGCGGGCCGCTGGTCAACTCTCCGCTATTGCCTATGAAAGCGATGGGTTCCCCTGCATGCACCACATCTCCCATGCGACGCAGCAGTGCACTGTTGTGTTTATATACGCTGATGTAGCCTCCTGCGTGCTGCAAGGCTATCACGTACCCTGTTTCCACCGTAAATCCAGAAAAAATCACGGTGCCGCTCATGGTAGCTTTCACCGCCTCGCCTCCAGCACCTGCTATATCCACACCATAGTGTTTGGTTTTTGCATCGAAGAGAGCTATCACCTTGCCTTTCACTGGTGTAAAAAAGAGTTGTGGGATTTCTTGCACGGCCGTAGGAGGAACATGATGTATTTTTTTTTCGTTTTCTTTCTTAACAGGTCGCACAGAATATTGGTCCTCTCTCTCCACCTCCACTCGCAACAGAGAGTCATCCTTGCTACGATGATAGTCTCCCGCCGCCACTTTGGGCACTACCTTGTTCTCTTGGTTGCTCTTTGACGAGTCGCGCCGTAGGTCGTCAGGGTTTTGCCCCATCATGATGGCCTTGATGTCGGCCAGTTGACGTTCCTGGTTAGCCAGTTCTTGCTCCAACGAATCGATGACGAGCGCGTTTTGGTATGCCTGCTTGGTGACGCGCGTGTTGCTGTAGCCAGGGATGAGTTCCCGCAGCGGCGTGAAAGCGATGAGCAGAGCTGTGAGCAAGATGAGTACAATGATGGCAGCGCCGACGGTGACGAATAGGTTCATGCCCGTGAGTTGGAACGAGAACTTCTCTTTATAAGTATCCTCGTCCATCACCACAAAACGGTGACGGTTCTTCATCACGTCCTTTAAGGCATCCTTGTGCGACCCCAGCTTGTGGAAGAAGTCGCCTATCTTTTGTCCTATTTTCTTCATCAACGTTTACCTTGGCATTTCAATAGGAAAGAGGGCTGTGGCAAAATCGCACGCCCTCTTCCCTATGGCCTATCTCAATTTGCAGTCTTTTCTTCGATTAGAAGAACTTGTTGCGCTGGTCCACGATATCGGCTCTCATGCGCAGTGCGCTCAACACGCCTTGGCCTTTTTGCATGAAACTTTGGCGCATTTGGGACTGCACGCCTTCTGGCGTGAGAGCCTCGCGCGTGGCAATGCTGTCTATTTGCATCACATACACGCCGCTGGCACCCTCCACGGGGCCTAACACGGTCATATTTTTCTTGCTGGCGTTGAGGGCCACGGTGGCTTGCACCTTGGGCTCCATACCAAATTTGCCAAAATAATACCCATCGAAGGATACGTCGCTCACGGTGTCCACCACGGTGCCCATTGCGGAGGCAATGGAGGCGAGGTCCTTATGGGCTTTCATGGCCTCCGCCGCTTTCTTTACAGCCAACATACCCTTTTTCCGTATGCGCACACCCTGTTCCATGAAAGGTCGCACTTGGTCGAGAGTGGCATAGCCTTTCTCGAAAACATCCTTTAGTGCCGCCACCACATACATATTGTCGGCTGTAAACACCTGGTCGGCCACAGCGCCTTTCTCAGGAGCGTCGTTCGTGCTACCAAAAGCCCACCGCACTATCTCGCGACCATTTTGCACGCCCCCTATGCTTTGACTCATCAGCGTAACATTGTCAGTGCGCACTTGCAGGTTTTGCTTTTGTGCGGCCTGCAACATGGCGGCGTGGCTACGGTTTTGTCCTGCGAACTGGTTTGCGGCGTTGTAGGCCGCTTTCTCGGTGGCATCGCTGGCCACGATATTCTTGGCTATCATCGCCACGCGGTATTTCTTTTGCGGTGCGGTTTTCCCCGTGACCTTCACTATCATGTAGCCGTATTTCTGCGGGTGCTCCATCAGAAAATAGCCGTCGACGGGCGTTTCAAGTACGCGTTCGTTCATGAAACCATACCCGCCGTCCAAGGCCCAACCCATGTCGCCGTTATCCTGCTTGTTGTCGCTATATTGTTGCACGGCCTGTTCAAAGGCGAGTCCTTTCTTTAGATGCTCCATCACTGTGTCGGCCAATGCTTTGGCTTGTTCGGGGTTACGCGTAACGTTTCCACCTGCGGTATTGTTCATAACCCAAATGGCACTGGCACGCAGGCTGTCTGGACGCATCTGAATGTCTTGCACCTTGGCCATAATCCACGTATTGTTGATCACTCTTGGTTCGATGTATGTACCTGCTCCCGTGCGCATAATAACGCTGTCCAACGGGGCATAAAAGTCGGAAGCGTGGTGCCACGTGCTGTCATAACTTTGGTCGCTTTCGCTATTGACGAAGAAACCGAAGTCAAGACTGCTGGCCGTGTCCATGGTCTGAAACTCCGCCCAAGTGTTCCGCACCTCTTCTTCTATCTTAGCATAGTCTTGTTGAGTAGGTTCTATAGGGAACACCACATAGTCCAATTGTCGCATCTCGTCCATTACGCGGTATTCCGCTTTGTGCTCTTCATAGTAGTTCTTATAGTCTTCCTCTCCAGGGGTAGCCTGGTCGTCGGGAATGCTGGCATATGAAATGGCGGCCACTTTCACACGGCTGTTAGCAGCGTCTAACTCTGCTATCTTGGCCGCCATAGCCTTGGGCATGTACATGGCTTGGCCGATGAGGGTGCTGAATTTTTGTTGCTTGCGGTCCTGCGTCACCACTTTCTCTATTTCAACCCATTGTTGCTTGGCAGCAGTGTCCAACTGGTCGAAGTTCTCGGTGTAGTATTGAATAGCCTGCTTGTTGTAGACGCCAGTTTGCGGGTCGGTGAATATCTGCTTGAGATAGGGATGAATAAATTCACCTCCATACATGTCGCTCAATTCCGCTTCGCTGAGTCTGATGCCAAGTTTGTCGTATTGCTCGCCCATCAATATTTCCTGCAACAACTGGTTCCACACTTGGTCGCGCACTTGATATTCCTGTTCGCTGGTCAACGAGACGAGCCCTTGGTTGCGCATCACTTGGCTCTTCATATCCTCGTAGAGAGTTTCAAAACGCTGGTTGGTGACGGTGTTGCCGTTAATCGTTCCCATATCGGGGATGCCGCCTCTGTTTTTAGTAAGGTCGCCTAATATGAAGGCGATGGTGGCTACGCCGACCAAAACGACGGCAATCCACGAATGTTTTCTAATGTTGCCAATGACTCCCATTGTACTCTTATAATTTTATTTTCAGTTCATTATGTTAGCAAGTTTTTTTTCCCTCCTTGCTTTTTGAAGATGCAAAGGTACGAAGAATTTTTGAAATGCACATTTTTTCATTGAAGTTTTCGGCATTTTTTGCATGTGTTTGGAAAGGTGTTTTGAGCGTCGCGGGGAGGGTTACTATCCCATTCGTTGCGCTGTATCGACATTGCTTCCTCATCGCCAGCCACCCATCCTGCATTTAGTTACATTTACTCCAACCGCAGTGCTTGCACTCCTTGCATCCTCCGCTGTAGGTTAGTTCTTGCCCGCAATTGGGGCATTTCTCGCCCGTGAAAGCTCCGTCACGAATGTAGCGTTTCAGCGCGCGGCACACGCCGCTGCTCCAACTGTTGATGCTTTCTTGATCGAAGTTCAACTTGCCAACCAAGCCCACCACATGCTGTATTGGCATGCCCATGCGCAGCACACCGCTGATGAGCTTAGCGTAGTTCCAAAATTCCTGGCTGAACATACGGCTCAAACCTTCAATGGTGACCTTGTAGCCATCCTTGTCCAAGAACTGAAAGTCGTAACGCGCGTGTTCGTCTCCTTTTTCTTTGACGCGGATCACCCAGCCTTTCTCCACCCACTTGGGCAGGATGAAATTTTCGGCACGGCCTGTAAATATCTCATATGGGCGGTCCT
This sequence comes from Bacteroidales bacterium, assembly GCA_034178965.1. Taxonomy (GTDB): domain Bacteria; phylum Bacteroidota; class Bacteroidia; order Bacteroidales; family P3; genus Colimorpha. Next base: position 7,089 of record JAXFQM010000010.1, read on the forward strand.
CATACATTCCCACCACAGCTATCCAATCTTCGCGGTCGTTCT
>JAXFQM010000023.1:0-2956 GCA_034178965.1 Bacteroidales bacterium
GCATTACTTCCATAAAGGGCAGTGGCGGCGCCTTTGACTATTTCTATTTTCTCTATGTTGTCCATACTTAGGCGCTGAAAGTCGGTGTTGTCCAGGGTCTCCCCTGCCAGCCGCTCACCGTCTACGAGAAACAGCACGCTCATGCCTCCCATTCCTTGCAAGCTGATAGAAACCTGCTGGTTCATGCTGTATGTGAATTCCAAGCCAGGCAGTTCGGCTTCCAGCAAGTCCTTCACGTTGGTAGCGTCACTCATCTCTATGTCGTGCTGCGAGATAATGCGGGTCACCACGGGGGTCTCCGCCAACGTCTTGGGGGTGCGTGTGCCCGTGATGGTGACGACTTCCAGTAGGTTGTCCGCTTTCATCACGATGACGACGGCCGTGTCGCCAGCGGAGACCATCACTTGCGTCTTCTTGAAGGTGACGCATGAGGCGGTAAGCATATAAGAACCCTTTGGGGGAAGTGTCATTCGGAAACGTCCCTCCACATCGGCCTGTGTGCCGCAGTTCTTTCCCTCAATATAAACATACGCATATGGTATGGGTTTCCTATTATTGTCCAATACACGCCCCGAGAGGGTCTGTGCCAAGGCGAAAACAGGAAGGAAGCATGTAGCGAAGAGGATATAGGCCTTAATCTTCATTCAGTTCAAGTGGATAGATATAGTTAAAGGATATATACCCCTTCGCGTTATGCTCGTTTGGATTGGCATATCCCACGAAGCGCAGGGCTGCTACAGCGCCCCCGTTCAGCCGTACCAAATAGACGCGTCCCGAGGGGGTGTAGGTGGGTGGCATACTGCCCAGGTTCACGTTCAGCCAGTTACACAGCACCTTGTTTATCCTCGCGGGTGCGCTGGTCAGATAACCCTGCTGCATCGTGCTCATGTCCACGATGATGCTATCCCACGTGTCCTTCTGCCATGCGGTGTCGGGAGGCATCCGGTACGTGCCGTTCCTTGCTGCCATACGCAGTTCTTCGAGGTTGCTATAGGCCGTCTCTATCGCCGCGCTGCCATTCGTACGAACATCATAGCGATGCAGTGCGATGTCCCAATCCGCAGGCAGCGACAGGCTGTCGCTGTAGTGCAACGTGGTCACCGCTTTTGTCTTCAGGTCTATAAAATGCCACTCCTTGTAGCTCCTCGCGTCCAGATAGGCAAAGGACTGTCCGCCGCCGTTGGCAGCGGACATCTCCTTGGGATCATCATAGATGCCGTTGCACGACACCAGTGCCAGCAGCATTGCAGTTGCCCCTAAACACTTTCGTAGGCTTAAAGATCCAAGCATCCTCATTACTTATTACTGATGACGCCTTTCGAGGCTGTGCTTGTGTCGGGCATTGTGCCGGTCTTGAAGGCGATATTCACACCGCCCATCACGGCGGGCACGTTAACATTCAGGTCGGCGCTGCCCCTGTCGAGGGTTATGGTGCCGGCAATGCTGGCATCATAGTTTGTCACCTGGCCACCCATGGTAGGCATGGCTATCGTGCCGCTGCCGTTTAGGGCTGCCGTAGAGCCTTCCGTGACCTGTACCGTGTTGAAAGTGGCGGTACCCCACGTCTGCGAGGTCAGTGTTACGCTCACCGTTTTGGGCCCAACGCTTTTCACCACCACCTTCTCGTCAGCGGTATACATCGCCCGGGGCGAATAACTGAACGTGGCGGCGGTATAGCCATTGTAGTTACCGGCAATCTTGTCGCTCACGTCCTTCTCTTTGCTGCAAGCAGCCAGTCCAAGAACCACGACAGACATCATCACGATGCCCTTCAAAAGGATGTTTTTCTCCATAATAGATTGATTTTCATTATTTATTATTAACAAATGACCACCTCATTTCATTTTGCAAAATTACTGCCATTTCCGCTGGTGGCGCATCGCCATTTATGAGTAAAAACCACGTCTGCTTCGCCAACAATGGTTATTTTGCGGCCCTCTGAAACCCAGTTGTTCCTTCAGTGGGTTCTACAATTCACCGTTTTGCAAGAAAAGGAGCCCCCGTAGCAAACGCGAGGCCATCCGCTTGACCAATCATTATTTACGGTGTTTGAACCGCGAGACAGCTGCCAATCGTAAAAATGCTGGATGTTGTGGGGTCCGTTGACATCTCTTTTAGGTGTTTCATTGCTGGCTTGCGGGTTGCAAGTCGCTTTAAATGCGCATATGGTCGAGTTTTTGGACATTTTGAATCTTTTATTTACACCTTTGCACAATAAAAGGCTGTTCTTTCCGTTAATAACATAAGAGATGAAGCATCAAAAAATGCAGTAACAAGTTTGTTGAAATGGGGTGAGGAGCCGCCATCGAATAAGTTCAATTAGCTTTTACAACCTGTTCGGGGAGAGGCTGGCCAAAATCGTTGGCCATGACGACTACGCTGCCAAGCAAAAATTCTTTGACGGTAACATGTGCCCATTGTGCGACGCAACGGATGGCGAGACAACGGAAACCAAAAACGCCTCTGCATGGAATACGATAAGACGTATCTATCAGGAAGAAAACAGCCTTCATCGGCACACACAAGCCCTTGTCGGCGTGAAGGAAGTACAAGGAGTACATGGCTACGTGCCTAACGGTGGGGGATATCCTCGGCGCAGCCCCCTACCAGTTTGAAAATCGCTTAAAATGCTGATATTGTTGAGTTCTTTGACATCAACTTGAAGAGGTGCAACTTCCTTATTCAGTTGTGAATCGCTTAAAATGCTGATATTGTTGAGTTCTTTGACATCTATTACCGCCATCAGTCACTCGGGTCATTAGTTGTGAATCGCTTAAAATGCTGATATTGTTGAGTTCTTTGACATCTCGTTATCAATATGAATCCATGCTCCTCAGTTGTGAATCGCTTAAAATGCTGATATTGTTGAGTTCTTTGACATCAAAAGGATGAATGTATGTTTGCGACTATTAAGTTGTGAATCGCTTAAAATGCTGATATTGTTGAGTTCTTTGAC
>JAXFQM010000092.1:0-2270 GCA_034178965.1 Bacteroidales bacterium
AGGAAATAATCACTCAAGTGTGTCGTGTCAAGCGGTACAAACACGTCGGGCATGATGCCACCCCCGCCATATACGATGCGCCCCGAGGCCGTTTTAAACTTCAGCGAATCAGGAAAATGGATGCTGTCGGCATGGAAGAATTCGCCATGGCGGTAACGCTGGTTCAGATCGTCGCGATAAGTGTCACTGCCTTCGTCGTAAGGCTTTTGTATGCAACGGCCTGAAGGGGTGTAGTAACGCGCGGTGGTGAGACGTACTTGAGACCCGTCTTTCAAGGTAAACATGGTTTGCACCAGCCCTTTACCAAAGGTGCGGCGCCCCACAACTGTGGCACGGTCCCAGTCTTGTAGCGCGCCGCTTACAATCTCGCTGGCACTGGCGCTGCCTTCGTCAACCAACACCACCATGCTTCCGTGGTCGAAGCGTGCCCCACGGCGCGAACGGAGGTTTGCACGAGGTGAGTTACGCCCTTCCGTGTAAACGATGAGACGACCTGGTAGCAAAAATTCATTGGCCACGCCGTAGGCAATGTCGAGAAAGCCTCCCGTATTGCCGCGCAAGTCGAATATTAGAGCTTTCATGCCCTCACCTTTCAGCCTTTTAATGGCATCGTCCAACTCTGTGTAGCTGGTGCGCGCAAAGCGTGTGAGACGGATATAGCCTATGGTGTCGCGCAGCATATACGCATAGTCAATGGAATTTATCGGCACTTTGTCGCGCACGATAGAAAACAGCAAGGGCTCCTTATGTCCCGCACGCAGCACGCTAACACTCACTTTTGTGCCTTTAGGTCCGCGTAGATGGCGACGCAGATAGGAGGTGGTAGCGCTGTCGCCCGTGCAATTCACACCGTCGATTGCGATGATTTTGTCGCCAATCTGTAGCCCCACCTCTTCGGATGGACCTCCAATGATGACCTCGCTTACCGACATGGTATCCTCCACAATCTGAAACATCACGCCAATACCTTCAAAACTGCCATTAAGGCCTTCGTTCACGGCTTCCACGTTGCGTTTGGGTATAAACATGGAATGTGGGTCCAACGCCTTGAGCATGGCGACTATCGCCACCTCACTCTCCTTGGCCATATTTGGTGCCACAACGTAGTTGCTCTTGATGAGGTTATAAACCTGTTCGATGTTTGCCAATGCTATCGACGATGAGTCGGCCTGGGCTTTTCTGTTCTTTTTGATTTTTTGTGCTTCGCCGGGAATTGGCGTCAACAAGAGCGCTGCAAAAAACAGGGGTAGTAATTGCTTAATAGTTTGTTTCATCACTATATTCGATGCTTATTTGGTGTGCTGAAGGCCTACCAGTCCATTTCCTGCCTTTCTTCGTTATCGCCGTCATCGGTAGTCTTCTTATCTTCTTCTTTCTCTGTCGGTGTGATGGGTTTATCTTCAATAGTCGTCATCGTGGTTCTCTTCGCTTTTTTCTTTTTGCTTGGCATACGTATGTCGGCCACTTTTTTGCCTTGTTTCATCTCGCTGAAGTCCACATATCCGCTGATACCGCTGATGCGCCCCGTTTGCGTGTATTGCCACAGCGTGTGGTTTGCCTTTGGATAACGACGGTAGTTGGCGATAAAGAACTGATAACCCTCATATTTCTTTTTTGAGAAGTGATTAAAGTATACGCTTTCGCTGGTGTATATCATTGGTTTGCAACCATACTCCTTTTCCATCAGTTCAAGTATCTTGTCCACGCGCTCCATATTGAGGTCTTTACTGTACTTTTCTTCTATGTCAAGCACAGGAATAAGATCTTGCTGGTTTTTTTTCACGATGCTCTTGAAGTTGGCAAACTGTTGCTGCGCAGTGGTGCGGCTGCTATACAGATGATAACTGCCCACGGGAAGGCCCGCAGCGCGTGCGTTTTTTACATTGGAGGCATAGTATGGGTCTTGTATGGAGGCACCTTCCGTGGCTTTAATATACACAAACGACACCTTTTTTGTCTTTGCCACCTTGGTCCAATTAATGGTACCTTGATATTTGGAGACATCAATGCCGCGCGTCTGTCCCACCACAAGAAGGGGCAGCAACCATGTGAGTAGCAACATGCAGACGGATGACACGAGAGATGGGCGGGACACTATAGGTGAAAGGTTTGTATGTTACGAAAGCGCAATCTCCACTCCCTCATGGTTGATGAAGCGGTACTCGAGCAAGTTGAATTTCTCCGAGGCCTTAATCTTTATCTTCACATGGTATTTGCGCTGCCATTGGCGACGTATGCTACGCAGTCCTTTTGTTAGGTAGGCCTGTATA
>JAXFQM010000113.1:0-17053 GCA_034178965.1 Bacteroidales bacterium
AGCAGCATCACAAAAAGCACAGCGCCTCCCATGCCCAAAGAACTCTTTAGGTCCTTGGATACGCCAAGGAAAGGGCAGATGCCTAGAAACTGTGACAAAACGACGTTATTCACAAAGATAGCGCCGATTATCAATGCAAACATACTAATGCTTATTCCCATGATATTAATTAATTATCAATAATTTTACACGTCTTACCTTGGTTTGTTGCCCTTGGCTTGAATTTGCAAAGATACGCAAAAAAATCCTTTTGTGAGAAAAAAGTTGCGCAGTTTCATTCCTACTCCATCCAGCCTATCACCTCTCCTTTCTTCACCATGGCGCCTTGGCGGAAACAAGTGTCTACTATCTTCATGTCTTCCAACGCCACGACAGGCATCAGCGCATAGGAGGCCTGGATGTGGCACACCGTTTCGTCTTTTTTGAATCTCTTTCCTGGCGCCGGCGGCACGCTTCGATCCACAAAATCCAGTTCCCACAGCAACTGGCCCGTGGCCACAGCCACTATGGGTTTAGAGTTCGGGCGCTGGGCAATCAAATAGTTCGGCCCACCCTCCTCTACCGCCTTCGCCGTGGCCTCTTTGACTCCGGCTCCTTGGGCGTCTTGCCTTTTGCCAGCGCGCAACATCTCCAACTCTTTTTGAAACCGCTCCTTGGCTATGCCACTCTTGTAGTCACGATATTGTCGGTCGTGCATGGCCAATTCGAACAGTTCTTCGTCATCCTGACCTCTGTCCCAACCGTTTGCTTCCATTTCTTTCACATATTGCGGTAGCGCGTCGGGATAGGCTTCTTGCGGCACTCCGTCGTAGAACTCCAGCCCGTTGGCCTTTGCCAGCGCCACAATCTCTGGAGCCAACTGGCCTGGCAGCTGGCCGCTTTTGCCCAAAATCATGTTCCAGCTGTCTTTGTCAATGTTGTGGAAACGCGGCTTTCCTTGCGCCTTGCCCAAAATGTTCATTAACGCCACATTTTTTGTGTATTGACTGAACGGCGTCACCAGCGGCGGATAGCCCAACATAGGCCAAATATAGGCTACCTCTTGAAACAACTGCACCAATAGGTGGTCGAAATCCACCTCGGGTTGGCCGCCTTTCTTCAAGGCCATGTTGACAGCTCCGTGCATGGCCTTTAGGTCGGTCACCATGCTGCCCATCATGCCGCCCGGCAGCCCACAGCCAATCAGCAACGAGTTGCAAATGCGATTTGTAGGGTCGATGTAAAGACCCAAAAAATCGTCCATAAAGCGCTGCGTTAGACTTCGCGCTTCCATGTAGGCATCCATGTCTATGTCCTTCACCAGGTATCCCGCGTCCTTCAGCATGGCCTGCACCGCTATCACGTCAGGATGCACCATGCCCCAACTAAGCGGCTCCATCGCCACGTCCAGCACGTCCGCACCAGCTTCCACTACCTGTAGCATGCTTGCCATGGCAAAGCCCGGACCCGTATGGCCATGATATTGCACCACAATGTCTGGGTGGCGCTTCTTTATCTCTTTCACTAGAATGCCTAATGTGGTGGGGCGGCCAATGCCAGCCATGTCCTTCAGCGCGATTTCGTCGGCACCGAAGCCTACCAATTCGTCCACCAATTTTACATAATAATCAACGGTGTGCACAGGCGAATGAGTAATGCTGATGGCAGCCTGTGACACCATGCCCGCCTCTTTTGCCGCCTCCACGGAAAGTTGTAGGTTGCGCGGGTCGTTCAAGCCATCGAAGCTGCGCATTATGTCCACTCCTTGCGCCTTTTTCACCTTAGGCATCAGTTGGCGCACATCGGCGGGCACCCCATACATTCTGAGCCCGTTCAAGGCGCGTTCCAGCATGTGGGTTTGAATGCCTGCTTTGTTGAACTCCTTTGTCCATGTCCGCACTGCCTTATTGGGGTTTTCGCCATACATGAGTTGTACCTGTTCGAAGGCGCCACCGTTGGTCTCCACGCGGTCGAAGCATCCCATCCCCACTATTATGGGGGCTATCTTCTCCAATTGCTCGGCACGTGGCTGATATTTTCCACTGCTTTGCCACATGTCCCTATACACAAAGCTAAACTTTATTTCTTTTGCCATAGTTCAATGCTGTTCGTTTATTTTTTAGTAAGTTCAATCTATTCACCTTATTTGCAAAAAAAAGATACGTGAGCATCAATAGACTTTCTTGCGCTTCTGAAGTTTTGTCGGTTTCTTGTTATTCAACTATCCAATCAAAATTTCAAGAAATCAATTGATAGAACCCACATAAAGTTTTTATCATAATTCACATTATTATCGTTCATGACGAAAACTGCATTGCCCCTCGTCGCTGTTTGTTATGAACAGTGTTCTTGGCACAAATGAGCCCACAATGTTCTCCTTGGCGCACATTGTACCCTTGTTCACTTTACCGCCAACCGTAGCCTGATGGACAATGAAGGCTCCCAAGTTTCAACATGAAAGACCTTCCTGAGACACCTTGCACCGACTTCACTGCAAGGCGGCATGGCTTATAGCACCGCTTAGGCGGCAGCTTGCGACCTAACTGGGGCAGCCTTGGCGGCACTCACCTCCTGCTTATCTCCTGCCTCGGTAGGAGATAAGCAGGAGGTGAGTGCCGCCACACTGCTGGCACACTGCCCGCAAGGCACTGGCAATAACCATGGACACACGTGAAGTTTGAGCCTCACTCTCGTCACCTTTCAGTCAACAGCGCTGCCTATTCTTTGGGCACGGTCCTTTCTACTGGCTTTCCCGCCTTTTGCCAAGCCATGATGCCGCCTTGCATGTCCGCCACGCGAAAACCTTCTCTGTGCAACTGCTGCGCAGCTGCGGCACTACGGTTGCCGCTGCGGCAGTAGACAGCCACGGTACGCGTCTTGTCTAAACGGTGTATCATATTGAGGAAGCCCTTACTGCGAAAGTCGAAGTTCATGGCTCCTTTCAGATACCCTTCGGCATACTCTTCGGGCGTGCGCACGTCCACAAGCTGCACGTCGCCATAGGTAACAAGGTCGGCAAAAGCCTCAACAGACAACAAATTGACCTTTTCAGACTTCAACTCTGGCACGACGCCCTCTGTGGCCTGCGCCACCGACCTCCTATTGCATCCACACGATGCAAGGCTCAAGGTAGCAAAAGCGGCGGCAAACATAATACTCATCTTTTTCATTGGTCCCTCGTATTTTATCATGAATGTTTCGTTGACAAATAATTTGCAAAGGTACCTCTTTTTTTTCTTATGCAAGAAAAAAACGTCGAAAAAAATACTACCATGAACGAAAAAAGTTGTAACTTTGCATAAGAGCATTTATTATATCATCATCATGATATAATGCTGATCCACATAAATTAATACGTTATTTTTGCACAAACGAACTAAACGAATATGTTGAAAACAAGGATACACCTCCTACTGGTAACTGCCACGTTGGCCGCGGCACTTTTTCCGACCCCTCTGTTGGCGCAAGCAAGGACCATGCCCAAGGCAGCAAAGTCCGACATGTTCCAACCCGCGCTGAATGATTTTGGCCTAAAGGGAAAAGCCAAAACCGTGACGCAACTGACAAGATTCGTAGGCGGGCAAGACCTGAACAAAGAGGAGATTTGGGAATTTAACGAACAGGGACTCCTTTTAAGGCACACCAAGAAGGGCTTTGGCGGCGAACATGTCACCTCGTACCCCCTGCCGCGCGAAACGGACAAGCGTCAAATGACCTTGCGGGACGATGACGGGGACATTTTGGAGGTGCGACACTATGCCAGCGACGGACGCACGCTGCTGACAACAATACATTACGTATATGCCAAAGGAGGTTCGCTGGCCGCCACCGTGGCCTACCACTACAGCGCCACAGACACTGGGGTGGTGGAAAGCCACACGGAAACCTACTACGATAAGGCCGGACGCGTGGCAAGCGTGGAACAGCATGGCGCTGACGCCACTCTGCTGATGACGGAACGCTATAAGTACAACCGCCATGGCGACCTAAAACAGCGCACGCAACAATTCTTCAATGACACCCAAACGGACAAGGTAAAAGAGACACGCCAATACAAATACGACAAGACTGGCAACTGGACCGAACAAACCTATTTGCACAACGGCACTGCACGCTACACCATCCTGAGACGAATAACCTATTACAAATAATAAGAAATGGCTCGATTTACACACCTGCACGTACACTCTCATTTTTCCATTTTGGACGGTATGAGCAAAATCCCCGACCTCGTGGAAAAATGCAAGCGGACGGGCATGTACAGCATGGCCTTGACGGACCACGGCAACATGTTCGGCATCAAAGAACTACTGGACTGCTGCAAGAAGGAAAACAGCAAGGTGAAAGACAGAATAAGGGAACAAGAAGCTCTACTTAATGACGACAAAGCCTCGCAAGACGAAAAGAGAGTGGCGGAAAAGAAAATAGAAAGCCTAAAGCAGACCTTCTTCAAACCCATAGTGGGCATAGAAACCTATTACGCACACACCTCGCGCTTCAACAAAGACTCGCGCGGATGGCACCTTATCCTTTTGGCGAAAAACAAGCAAGGCTACGAAAACCTATGCAAACTCTCCACGCTGGCATTCACAGAAGGCTTCTACTACAATGCACGTATAGACAACGAACTGATTGAAAAATACCACGAAGGGCTTATTTGCAGCACAGCATGTCTCGCAGGAGAAATACCGCAACTCATACTGGCTGGCGACATGAAGAAAGCGGAAGCACGCGCGCTGTGGTTCAAGAATGTCTTCGGCGAAGACTTCTACTTCGAACTGATGCGACACAAGACCGACAAGCCCAACGCCAACAAAGAAGCCTATGAGGAACAGCAGGTGGTGAACAAGGCTCTTGTGGCGTTGGCACGCAAACTTGACATCAAGCTCATTGCCACAAACGACGTGCATTTCGTGGAGGAAGAACATGCCGAGGCCCACGACAGGCTCATCTGCATCAGCACACAAACCGACTTCGATGACCCCAACCGGCTGCACTACAGCAAGCAAGAGTGGCTGAAAAGCCCCGAAGAGATGGCAGCAGCGTTCGCCGACTTGCCCGAGGCCTTGGAAAACACACAGGAAGTGGCTGACAAAGTGGAGGTGTTCGACATTGATAGCGACCCCATCATGCCCATATACCCCATCCCCGAAAGTTTTGGCACCGAGGAAGATTACCGCAAACGCATCTCCCCGCAGGAACTGTTCGACGAATTCACCCGTAACGAAAACGGTGAGGAAATCATGAACCGCGAAGCGGCGGAAAAGAAAATAAAGAGACTGGGTGGGTACGACAAATTGTACCGCATCAAGTTCGAAGCCGACTATTTGGAGATGTTGGTGCGCGAAGGCGCGCGATATCGCTATGGCGACACCCTCAACGAGGAGCAGGCTGACCGCATCAAGTTTGAACTACATACCATCAAGACGATGGGGTTCCCTGGGTATTTCCTCATCGTGAGGGACTACATTCGCGATGCAAGGGAAGAGTTGCACGTGAGCGTAGGCCCTGGACGCGGCAGCGCGGCGGGCAGTGTAGTGGCATACTGCTTGAGGATTACAGACATAGATCCACTAAAATACCATCTGCTGTTCGAGCGTTTCCTAAACCCCGACCGCATCTCGCTGCCCGATATCGACGTGGACTTTGACGACGAGGGGCGAGGCCGCGTGCTGGACAGGATTTCGGAGAAATACGGAAAAGAGCGTGTGGCGCACATCATCACCTATGGCGTGATGGCGGCCAAAAGCGCCATTGCAGACGTGTGCCGCATTCACAAGGTGCCGCTTTCTGTGGCCAACGAATTGAAAAGCTACGTGCCCGACCGCGCTTTTCCCGACAACGTCAAGGACGAAAACGGCAAGACCCCCAAGGTGAACCTGCACAACTGCTACAAATATGTGCCCGAACTGCACGCCATCATGGAGGGCGAAAACGAACAACTTAAAACCGTGCTCCACTACGCGGAAGAACTGGAGGGTACCAATCGCAACATAGGCATACACGCCTGCGGTGTCATCATAGGCGCCGACGACCTTACCAACTTTGCCCCACTCTGCACCGTGAAGGACAAGGAAAGCGGTCAGGACGTGCTGGTGACGCAATATGACGGGCATGTGGTGGAAAATGTGGGACTCATAAAAATGGACTTCCTCGGCCTGTCAAACCTCTCCATCATCAAAAATTGCATTGAAACGGTGAAGAAGACCAAGGGCATAGAGATAGACATAGACCACATTCCCGTGGACGACGAGGAGACCTACCAACTATACCAAGAAGGCAACACCGTGGCCACGTTCCAGTTTGAAAGCGCGGGCATGCAGCAATACCTGCGCAGGCTGAAGCCCACCGTGTTCGAAGACCTCATAGCCATGAACGCACTCTATAGGCCAGGCCCTATGGACTACATCCCCTCCTTCATAGACCGCAAGAATGGCAAGGAAGCCATCGTGTACGACCTGCCAGAAATGGAAGAGTACCTAAAGGAGACATACGGCATTACCGTCTATCAAGAACAAGTCATGCTGTTGAGCCGCAAGTTGGCGGGCTTCACCCGAGGCGAAAGCGACACTTTGCGCAAGGCAATGGGAAAGAAGCAGATAGCCAAGATGCTGGAACTAAAGGATAAATTCCTGAAACAAGGCGAGGCAAAGGGCTTCAACAGCAAAATATTGGAGAAGATTTGGAAGGACTGGGAGAAATTCGCCAGTTACGCCTTCAACAAGTCGCACGCCACTTGCTACGCTTGGGTGGCCTACCAAACGGCATACCTAAAGACACATTATCCCGCCGAGTACATGGCCGCCATACTCACCAGCGCGCGAGGCAACCCCGACGACCTAACGAACTATTTGGCCGAATGCCACCGCATGGGACTGGAGGTGCTGCTGCCTAGTATAAACGAAAGCGATGTCTATTTCACCGTGAACCAGCAAGGACAAATACGTTTCGGCTTCAGTGCCATTAAAGGCATGGGCGAAGGCGCGGCGGAAGCCATCATCAAGGAACGCAACGAAAAAGGGCCTTTCAACGATGTCTTTGACCTGCTGAGCCGCATGGACATGCGCGCTTTCAACAGAAAAAACCTGGAGGTGCTGGCAAAGAGCGGCGCTTTGGACAACTTTCACGAACTGCATCGTGCACAATATTTTCACAAGGAATCGCCAGCAGAAAACGCACCCTCCTATTGCGACGCCCTCATGCGCTGGGCGCAGCATAAACAGGAAAGCGAGCAGGCGGCACAGACAAGCATCTTCGACATGGCAGAAGACCTACAGGAGGAAGACCATCCTTCCATACCTGTCTGCGAGCCTTGGAGCAACATCGAACGCTGCCGATTTGAGCATGAGGTGATAGGGTTCTACCTCAGCGGACACCCCTTGGACGACTTTAGACTTGAGATGAAATCTTTCGCCACAAACACAATTGCCGACCTCAAAGACCTCGACAAACTTGCCGGACGCGACTTCACGATAGGCTGCATGGTGACCAGCGCAAAAACAGGAATAGGACGCAGCGGCAAAAGTTATGGCATCATGACCATTGAAGACTATGACGACAGCATGGAACTTCAACTTTGGGGCAAAGATAGCGAACGTTTCAGCAACTACTGCAAGACGGGACTCTATCTGCTTATCAGCGGCACCGTGAGACAATTCACACACCGCAATTCCGACGGCACCGAAACCAAGGAACCGCCACGCAAGCAACTGTCGTCCATGATGGAACTGGGCAATGTGCTGGATGAGAAGACCCGCAGCATACACTTCCATGTGCCCCTCGAAGAGATCTCAGACGCATTCTGCAACGAACTGAACAAAGCGGCGCATCGACACAAAGGAAAAGCATCCGTGTCAATGGCAGTTGATGACAATAGCAACAGCACATCGCTGAACATGAGCAGCATACAAATGCGCGTAGCTCCGCACGACTTCATCGACGCGTTGAGGCAAATGCCGCAGGTCAAAAACATTTCGCTGAATGGGAAACTTTTTGCTTAACACGCCCGTTCCGACAACGCCGCAGCCTTTTCAACTGACGCATCAAGACCGTCTATTGTTGCTGGGGTCTTGCTTTGCCGACAACATAGGGCAACGGCTACAGGACGCTGCTTTCACGGTAAAGCGAAATCCTTTTGGTGCACTTTACAACCCGCTCAGTACCGCACAATGCTTGCTGCGATGCCTGGAAGGAAAACCCATCTGCGACGAAGACCTTGTGTACCATAATGGCCTATGGCACTCTTGGCTGCACCACGGCAACTTTTCACAACCCTCGAAAGAAAATTGCCTTAAAGAATGCAACACAGAACTATGTCAGACACATGAATTCTTGGAGGATTGCAACACCCTCATCGTCACCTTCGGCACCGCATTTGCCTATCGCCTTGCAAGCGATGGCCGCGTGGTAGGCAACTGCCACAAACTGCCGCAACAAACTTTCGAAAAGTGCCTTCTTGATGTAGATGAGATAGTTAACGCTTGGAAAGAAACACTCTCCGCAGCATGCGGAAACGGCAATAAGCCTTTGCGGGTGATATTCACCGTGAGCCCCATCCGCCATTGGCGCGACGGGGCGCATGAGAACGCCATCAGCAAAGCCACCCTTTTGCTGGCCATACACAAACTGGCCGCAGAAGAGTTGCACGGAACGGTTTCATATTTCCCTTCTTTTGAAATCATGATGGACGAACTGCGCGACTATCGTTTCTACGCCGACGACATGTTACACCCCAGCACTTTGGCCCAAAACATCATTTGGGAACGTTTCCTCAACGCCTACGTTTCAGATGCTACGCGCGCCGTCGTTCAAAAAGCCGAACTACTGACCCGCATGAAAACCCACCGCCCCTTGTTCCCAGAAAGCGAAGCCTATACGCAATATCAGCGTAAAATGGCCGCATTAGAGGAGAAATTGAAACAAGAACTGATGATGCAGCATGTTGGCTCTCATTGACAAATCTTAACACATTAATATTTATTCACATGCAATTGAACATGATAAAAATCACGATGGCCGCATTGGCTGCAAGCCTTATGTTGGCCTCTTGTGGCAACAAAGGCGGCGAGGTAAGCCATGCGACCTCCTCCAAAGACATCGCCATTGAAAACATCTTGAACCGCAAAAGTGTGCGCAACTACTTGCCAGACACGGCCATCGCCCCTGAGGTAATGGAAGGTATGCTGCGTTGCGCCATGGCGGCCCCCACTGGCATGGATAAACGCCCTTGGCGCTTTGTAGTGGTGAACAACACCGCCGCCTTTGACACCATCCTTGACGAAAGCGACTTTAACCGCAAAATGTATCTCAGTGCCAGCGCGGTAGTCATATTCTGCGCAGACACCACCTCGACGCGCCAAGACAGCACTGGCACCACAGTCGTCTTCCCAAACCCCATTTGGCGAGACGACATGGGTGCCTGTGTTGAGAATTTTCTCCTCGCAGCCGAAGCCAATGGGCTGGGAGCTTGCTGGACAGCCTGCTATCCCTTTGCCGAGCGCATGGCCCCCATTAAAAAAGTCTTTGGACTGCCAAACAATGTGCAGCCCTACGCCTTGGTTGCGATAGGGTATCCAGCCGGCATGACGCAACCTAAGGACAAGTGGAAACCCGAAAACATACATTACGACCGCTGGTAACCTTTCCCTTCGGCCAACCTCCTAAACGCCTTGCCCGAACGATGCCACAAGGCAGAGAAGGACTGTGAAACGGAATAAATAGCTGCCTTGCTCAATCTCTCTGATTGGTGCAAGGCGGCTATTTGGTTGCACTCTGCCTAAAACAGGAACTTTAATTCACCCATGTCGCATTCCAACTCCTCGCCGTTGGGCAGGGTCAACACGAGATGCCCGAAACGATTCACGCCGCGCAGAGTGGCGCGCAGAGACTTGCCGCGATAATAATAATCCGCCTCCCTATCCCTGCGCAGCAAGTCATGCAGATAATCGCCGTCAACGGCGTGGCGCATGCCCGAACGTAATTGCTCATAACGATTACAAATGGATGACACAAGAGAGGCAAGGGCGGCGTTGAGGTGGTATGTCTTGCCCGTAAGCATAGACAATGACACTGGATTGGGAATCCAGTCGCTAAAAGTTGTTTGGTTCACATTTAACCCCACCCCTGCGATGCTGCTGCATAAAACACCATCCGACACATGGTTGCTCACCAAGACGCCGCATAGTTTGCGGTCGCCTATGTAGATGTCGTTCGGCCACTTGATAGCCACTTCTTTTGCCATGTCGGGCTGTCGCTCCTCCTCGCCGTTTTCGCCAAGTGTCTCTTTCACCCAGTCAGCTATGCCCACGGAGATCGCCTTCGTAAGTTCATACTGCTCGGCAACGGCAAGAAATACGGGCTTCAAGACAAGGCTAAATGCAAGGTTGCTATAGGGTTGGCTTTCCCACTGGCTGCCACGTTGGCCCACTCCTGCCGTTTGGCTTCCGGCGGCAACGACAGTGAACTCCTCTACTTGTGCCAAGTCGAGGAGTTCGCAATACTTATTTGTTGACTCTAACGTGTCGAAGTAGACAAGTTTCAAACCGTCATGATTTCTTTTTCCTTGGCATTGTAGATGGTCTCGCACTGCGCAACGAACTTGTCGGTGATCTCCTGCAGTTCCTTCTCCACCTGCTTAACCTCATCCTCGGGTACGGACTTGTCCTTTAGTTTCTTCACTTTGTCCAGCACATTACGGCGCGCATTGCGCACGTTCACTTTGGCGTTTTCCACCATAGTGTGCGCCTCCTTGGAGAGTTGCTTGCGGCGTTCTTCGGTGAGAGGGGGCACGCTAATGCGCAACACGTCACCTTCGTGGCGAGGAGTAAAGCCCAAGTTGGCATCAAGGATGGCCTTGTTGATGGCACCAATGATATTCTTGTCCCAAGGTTGTATGATGATGCTGCGCGCATCGGGCGTGGTAATGTTGGCGGTTTGACTAATATCGGTGGGATTGCCATAATAATCTATTTTCACGCCAGCCAACATGCCTGGGTTGGCCTTGCCAGCTCGTATTTTTTCCAGTTCCGTCTCAAGGAAACTGACGGATGACTGCATGTTTTTCTTTGCCTCATCAAGGCAGGCTTTTGATAATTCATTCATAACTATTCATAGTGTTTGATTACGCGTTATTTAACTTCTGTGCCTATCTCCTCACCCTCCACTACGCGCAGGAAGTTGCCAGGCTTGTTCATATCGAAGACATAGATGGGAAGGTTATTTTCCTCACACAGCGCAAAGGCGGTGAGGTCCATGACCTTTACCTTCTTGACGAGTGCCTCGGCAAAAGAAAGGGAGGCAAACTTGGTGGCTGTGACATCTTTCTCGGGGTCGGCAGTATAGATGCCGTCTACGCGCGTACCTTTCAAAATGGCATCGGCCTTAATCTCCACTGCACGCAGCGCGCTGGCAGTATCGGTGGTGAAGAAAGGTTCTCCGCTACCGCCGCCGATAACAACAACACGTCCTTCCTCCATGGCTTCGATGGCGCGCCGTCGGCTCATCTCTTTACAAATAGGCTCTATGGCAAGACCACTCAACAACTCGGTTTTCATGCCTTGGCGTTCTAACTCTTGCTGCAATGCCATACTGTTGATAATGGTGGCAAGCATTCCCATATAGTCGCCTTGCACACGGTCCATGCCTTGCGCGGCGCCTTGTAATCCACGGAAAATATTGCCGCCGCCTATGACTATGGACACTTGCACGCCTTTTTCCACAACTTGTTTCACATCCGCCGCATACTGCTCCAACATCTTCGGGTCGATGCCATAACTTTGGTTGCCCATCAAGGATTCGCCGCTTAATTTCAGTAGTACTCTGCTGTATTTCATGTTCATTTCTTTTCCAAAAAACGCATTAACTCATTGTTGTTTACTTGTTTCCACAGAAATAGCGCATTTTTTTGCAACTACGAAATTAAGAAAAAAAAAACATATGACGAAAAAAATATCGAGAAAGGTTCACTCCCTGTAGTTCTGCACACTGTAACGGTACTACTCCTTTTCCAGGACACTTTAGGATGTTGCTTGACAAACCTTATTCTTTTTTAGGATGTGCGGAAGAATACTTTCTTGTTCAGCAACTCCTTCCTAATCAATCCTCACCGGAAATGGCGAGAGTGGCTATGCTTATGCGGATGCCTTTCACTTCCTTCAACGCATCCCAACAGGAACTGATGGTAGCGCCCGTAGTCATCACATCGTCCACAAGCAGGATATGCCGTCCCTCCAGCCTCTCTGCACGATTGAGGGAGAAAACGTTGCACATGTTTTCTGCACGTTCCTCACGGCTCATGCTGGTTTGCGTGGCAGTATTCTTGGTTCGCACAAGCGAGCGCGCCTCTATCGGGCATTTTAACACGTCAGACAATCCTTCGCAGAGCAACAGGCTTTGGTTATAACCGCGTCGCCGTTCTTTGCGCGGATGCAGCGGCACTGGCACCAAGGCATCCACTTGGCCAAAACGGCCACTGAACGCAATGGCTTTTCCCATGCGGTGCCCCATGACATACGCCAAGCGGCGGCCACCACGGTACTTGATGTTATGAATCAACTGCTGCGTGATGCCACCTTGTACAAACACCAGTAGCGACATAGCCGCCACGAAAGGTACTCTGCCTGCCATTCTGTGCTCGATAGCATTGTTCTTGCGACATGCAAAGTCGGTTTCAGGCAAATGCAACTGGCAATAGAGACAAAGGCCTCCCTCCTCCCCCACCAACGTATTGCCGCAGCAACTGCACGTTTGGGGAAAGAAGAGTTCAAGAAACGATTTCACAGCGTTGCCTACTGAGACCATAACCGTCCCTTCCTTTTTTATTTTACTATCTGAAAAACAGGCAACTGTCTCCATAACTCAAGAAGCGGAAATCATGGTCGAGAGCATATTGATAACATTCGCGCCATTTTTCGCCAATGAGGGCAGAAACGAGCAGCAGCAGCGTGCTTTTGGGTTGATGGAAATTGGTGATTAAGCCGTCAATAACACGGTATTGGTAGCCTGGCGCTATCAACAATTGAGTGTCACCGTTGAGCAAGGAGAGGCCTTTTTGTCTCATAAATCGCGCGACATTTTCAAACGACTCATTTTTCGGCAAGGCTTTGTCTGCCAATTCGTACGGGTCCCACTGCGACACACGCATCTCCTCAAGTCCTGGATACAGAGAGAGTTTCACGCCAAACCAATACAGCGACTCCAATGTCCTTACGGTGGTAGTGCCTACGGCAAAAAGCGGACGGTTGGCATAAGCAAGAAAACGCTCCAGATTGTCTTGGCTCACCTGCACTTTCTCCACATGCATCTCGTGTTCACCGATAGTGTCGCTGTTGACGGGTTTAAAAGTGCCTGCCCCTACATGAAGGGTGATAAATTCGGTGGCTATGCCTTTCTCCTTCAGTTTTGAAAATACGGCATCGGTAAAGTGCAGCCCCGCCGTAGGCGCGGCCACACTGCCTTCGCTATGGGCGTATACGGTTTGGTAGCGTTCGCTGTCGCTGTCAACAGCTTCGCGATGCAAATATGGTGGCAACGGAATGACTCCCGCCTCTTGAATAACTTCCGCAAATGTAAAGCCGCCCTCCCAATCGAAGTCCACCACCCAAGCATTGCCCACCGCCTCGCGACGCGTAGCGGTAAGCGTTGTTTCCTTGCCTCCAACAATGAGGTGGCGGGATATCTCGGCATCTCTCCACCGTTTGTTGTTGCCCACAAAGCAATTCCACGCAACATGGCTGCGCTGTTCAAACGCTTGTGCCACAGGCATCTGATGGGGTTCCAGGCAAAATACCTCTATAGCCGCCCCCGTTGATTTGCGAAATATCAGGCGCGCATGTATGACTTTCGTGTCATTAAATACAAGTAGGGCATTCGATGGCAACCGTTCTGGCAGATTGAAAAAGCGCGACTCTGCAAGAGTGCCGTCGCGCAATATGAGGAGCTTTGACTGGTCCCGTTCTGGCAAAGGAAACTTTGCAATTCTTTCGTCGGGAAGCGGATAGTCGTAGTCCGCTATGGTGATATCTTTAGGATTCATCGGCTTTGAGGGTTCGCTTTGTCGTGCACAGGGAAAGAATGATGTACCACACTATCATCAACGGTATGCCTGCATAGCCGAAGAAGACGAGCAAGACCCCGCAAATTAGTATGAATACATAGCGCAATGAATTGTCTTTCCAACTCAAGTTCTTGAATTTAAGTGAAAACATAGGCACACGGCTCACCATCAGGATGTCCAACACCAACGACACACCTGCCAGCACCACCAGCGTGGTGACATTGTACATGGTTGTCGAAGTGGGGTCGGAAGGCAGGAATACCGAATCCCAAACACCATAACCTACTATTGATTTCATCAAGACAGGTAGGAAAGAAAGTCCCGACACGCATATCTCACTTACCACACCCACGCCCGCCCAAAAAAGCGCGTTGGCAGGGGCTGGCAGGCCGCGGAACGAATGGTGTTGCGTCTCATCAAGGTTGAACTTTGCCAACCTATACGCAGCAAAAACTGGTATGAGGAATGCAATGTATTTTATCAACGTGCTCGTACTATGTTCCCATAGCAGGCCAAAAAGGATGAAACCTGGTGCCACACCGCTTGTGACCACGTCTGCCAAGGAATCCAACTCACGGCCTAACGGCGACTCCACCTTTAGTATGCGTGCCGCCATGCCGTCAAAAAAGTCGAGGACAATGCCCAACACAATAAAGGCGGCGGCTTCTTGAAAACGACCAAAGGCAGCCATTCGTGCAGCCACTACGCCACAAAACAGGTTGCCGAGGGTAAGCAGATTGGGGATATGTCTCTTCACCTACTTAATACAGTTTAATGATATCCTTGAATTGTTCGTTGTCCCAAAAAGCCTTGAACTCCGGGTCGGTGGCGGCACGTTCTTTATAGTCGTAATTGAGATTGCAGGCTTCTTGCAAGTTGCGCAACACGTTGCTTTGTTCACTGGCACCCAAACGTGCGTATGCTACAGCGCGCAGATAGTTGACGTCCGCATTTTGGTCCAAGCAGCAATTGAGCGTGCGTATGCAGGTGCTGGTTTCTCCAAGCATCAGTTGAGCAAAAGCCAAGTTGTAACTGCAGGTGTTATTCTTCAGTTGCTTTTCTGCATCCGCGTAATTTCCTTGCTTCAGGTTGAGGATGGGTAAGTTGGTTTCGGCATCGGTGCTGCCTTGGCGTATCGCTTCCTCCAAATAGTACTTTGCGAGGGAATAGTTGCCTTGTGCCATGCAGAGCAAGCCCGTATTATTCAATATATCGGGATTATGGGGGTTCATCTCTCGCGCCACGTTTAAGTAACGTTCCGCCTCTGGGTAGTCGGCCAAGTAGAAAGCTACGGCTCCGGCATTGTTCCACGACGCCCATTCTTCGCTATGGTTCTCGGTGGCCCATTTGTAGTATTGCAACTTGGTCTCGTAATTGTAGTTTATGTAGGCTGCATACATCAGTTCGTCGAAAGAGAGTTTGGCGGGGTTGAGTGTAGCCTGTTTGGCCAATTCGGGGTCCGTCTTGCGCGCTTCGCTGTAATACAGGGCTATCTGTGCACGGCGCAAATTGGGGAATATCTCGTCCTTCAGCAAAGGATAATCTTCACCCATATTCTTTATCATCTGTTCACGCTTGATTAAATTTTGCTGCGTTTCCACGATGTTGACTATGGCATGCTTGTCCAGAAGGTCGCTCTCCTCCACCATGAGGGTAAAATGCACCCAGTCCTCACCGGCGGCGCGGGTGGTGATGATGAGTTTCTTCATGAGGTTGTACTTGTAGTAGTCTACGTCCTGCTTGGCTATCTCCGCACGCTGCGCCATCACGTCAAGCACCTCGTTCACCACGCGTTTGATTTGCGCGGTGGCCACTTCGGCGCGGTTTTTCGAAACGCCCACATTGTTAGTCTCTTCGCCTTCTGGTGATGCCCAGCCCGTGATGGAAATCTGTTTGGGTAGCCCTTCCTCAAGCATAATGCGCTTTAGTTCGGCCAATTGGTTTTGGCTGTTGAACTTGCGGTTCATCGCGAAATTCCAATCTAGTTTACTTTGGCCATTGGGGAAGTATATGTCAGCTGTTTCAATGACGCCTTGCGTCTTATTATAGTTGATGGGAGCAATGGAGATATTGCCGCGTATGCTCGCCCAATTGCTGGTCGTATTCACGCCGTCGCTAATAATCACAGTGTTGCATTTCTTTCCATTGTTACTTCTCACCACCTCGTCGGCAAACTTGGCCTCGTCGTTAGTCTCCTTTGCCTGGTAGACAATAGGGGTCAACGTCACACGGCCCTTTTCCATTCCCTCCTTAAAGTCCAATTCGTCTTGGTAGATGAACCGCCCTCCGTTCTCATAACTTATTGCCGTGCCTTCTCCATTCACTTTCTCGCCCTTCAACGTCATAGGCTCCAGCGGAATGCTTCCTCCCTCCCAAGTAAAAACGGGCTGCAAGAACATTGCGGCATCTTTTCCGAAGTACTTTTCAGGAACAGCGCCAACAAACTTCACCACTACCTTGTCGTCGCGGGTTTCCACAGGGTTCGGGGTGGCTCGGAAAAGCAGTTTCTTGCTGTTGGATTTCATTTTGTTGATGCCGCTGCAACTCATCAAGAGCAACGACATAACAACCATGGTAAAAAGCGATCTTTTCATCGAACTATAACTTTTTGTGTGCCGGCATGCCAGCGAAATCTTCGTTAACACTATTCGTATATGATTGATATGCAGCATTTCCAGCGACATATTCGCCACAGAAATGCACCTATCTACTAAACTGCAAATTTACGAAAAAAATCTGACATGTGCGAAAAAAGATGAAAGTTTGCAGATATTGTGACGAGAGAGGGCGTCCCTTTCGGAACGCCCTCTCTTCTCATAGCATGTAGCGTGTTCGGTTGGGAGGGTTGCGCCGCACCGATGCGCCGCGCCAAACCTTTCTAACCTACTTGATGACCAGTTTCTTCACTGCGTTGAGGCCGTTGCCCTGCACGCGCACAAAGTAGGCGCCGCTCGACAGGCTCTCCACCTCAAGTGTCTTCGAACATTCCGACGAGCATTCCAACTGCTCCGTGCGCAGCAC
>JAXFQM010000136.1:0-4851 GCA_034178965.1 Bacteroidales bacterium
GCTGTCTTGTCGGCTGGTGAAGATGGGGAAGTCTTTGCTTTTCTTGAGCCCGCTATGGTTGTCGCTGCGGTCTATCTGCAGGTCGCCGGTCAGGGCGTAGAGGGGGGTGTAGACGATGTGTTCCTTTTTGGGGTCGTCGAACTGGGTGACGAAGAACATCATGCTGTCCACGTGGGGTAGTTCCAGCCGGAAACTGTCGTATTGGAATTGGGCGTCGGAGACGAACATGATGAAGCGGCCAGCGTCCACGCGCCCGCTGAAGTCGATGTCGCGCCCTTTCTTCACCGTGACCTTTCCGCCACGCGGCAGGATGGAGACTTGCTGGCTGTCGCTGAGCACGAAGCGGCGCACTCCCTCCATGCGCAGGTCGTTGCTGGCGAGGTCCAGTTCGGCGTTGTTGCCCTTGGCGGTGCTTTCCAGCGTGAGGGCGTCGTAGTCCTCCTTGCGGTTTTTCACCCATGCCTGGTAGTAGTCCACCAACTTGTCTTTCACGTAGACGCGCCCGACGTTTTCGTCGTAACTGACCAGCCCCCCTTGGGCCAGGGTGTGAATCATCAGCTTGGCTTGGGCGATGTCCATGCGCAGGTACTGCGCAAACTCGTCCATGAAGAAGTCGTAGGCCATGCCGCGCGCCTGCATGTATTTGTATACGCGCACGACGGGGCTGGTCTCATCGATGCCTTGTATTTGCCTGAACTTGGCTTCGCTGTAGTAGTTGTTGCTTTCAAAGGTGGCGAAGGTTTGGTCGCCCATGCTGCCCAGCATCTTCATTTCCAGTTTGTCGTCCTGGGCGTTCCAAACGATTTGTTCGCAGTAGAGGTCCAGTTTGTGGTAGGTGTCCAGAAAGGGGCCGTAGTAGTTGCGTCTGCGGTCGTTGAGTAGGGTGAGTTGCTTGTTTGCGAGGAGATAGCGCACGGTGATGCCGTCGTTGTAGATGCTGTCTTGGTCTACGTAGATTTTCACGGCAGCCTTTTCGCTGGTGATGCGGTCGTGCGTGATGGTGAACTGCGTGCTGCGCGCCGTGGCGAATTTCTTGCCGCCGCGGTAGAAGATGACAGTGGCAGGGTGGGAGGGGTCGCTGGTGATAAACTTGGCACCGTTCATCATGAAACTGCCGCTGTAGTCCACGCCGGGAAGGATGTCCTTGAGCTGGAAGTCGCGCTGGTAGCTGCGGAACTTGGGGAAGCTATACTTTTCGGGCTCCATGGGGGCGGAGAGTGCTTCCTCCACACGCCCCAGGATGGGGGAGCGGAAATAGTGGGTGTGGGTGAACAGGACGCTGTCGGCGGTGAACTTGGGGAACTTGGTCACGGCCTCGTAGTCCTTCAGCACGGCCCAGCAGGCGGTGGTGGGCAGGCCGGTGCGGTCCCAGTTCAGGCGGCCGCCGCGCCCTTTCCATTTTTGGTCGAAGTAGTAGTAGCGCCCCGTGGTGCCGTAGAGGGTACCTTGGTCCTTGTCGCTGGTGTAGCGCAGTTCGAAGGGTTTGTCGAAGGTGATTACAATCTCGTTGCCTTCGAGCGCGAAGGCGAAGGGAACGCCCTGCTGCGCCTGCCAGGTGGCGCTGCGGCTGCCGCCGAGGTCGCGCTCGCGGAGGAAGGCGTCGGTGAAGTCGATGAAGTCCGTGAAGTCCTTCACCTTCTTGTTACGGCCCTGGATGTACTCTATGCACGCCACCCACTGGTCGAAGCTGCCCTTGGCGGCGGGGTCGCCGTAGAAACGCGCCGTCACGTTCAGGAAGTTCAGCATGTCGGGTATTTGGCGCACCCGAAGTCGCAGTGCCACGTTGCCGATGGCGGCAAGCCGCTCCTGCATGGCGGGGGGCATGGTGCCGTAGGCCTGGGCGAAGGATTGCGCTGCCTTGGCGTTTTCTTTCTGCTTCTCTTTGTCGCTGGTGGCCTCGTTGAGGTAGGCCTCCATCTGCTGCGGCAGCGTGGCCGCCTGGAACTCCGTCACGCGGCCGCGTTGCGCGGCAGCATGGCCGCCTGCGCACAAAGCCAGGGCGACGAGGAGGAAGATTCGCAAGTGTCTCATAGTAGGTTTTTTGTTCTTCGTTACGGTTTTGCTTGGAGAGCGTCTTGTTTTGTGGTTCCGATTTCGCTTTTTTTATTCATTAACATCAAGGGGGTATGCCAGTGGCCTCCTCCCTGCCTGCCGGCATGGCATGGCCCCTTCATCGTGATGAGGGGGGCGGCTGTGGTGGCAATTCCCCCTCCCCCCCTCTCCGTGTTTCTCCTTACACAGTGGTTTTCTGAAACAGGCGAACACGGCGACCCCCCGCTTTTATGTCATAACGACAAAAAGGGCGGATTATTGCCCCCTCGTCCGAAAAAAGCCATCCTGTCTCCCTCTGCGCCCTGCGAAAAAGGAAGTCTCCCCCTCCAGCAAGGGCGCAAGGGGAGAGAAAAGGGATATGTATGTGAGGGATACCACGTTGCGTGCATTTGAGGCCTTTATGGGGGCAGGTGGCGCGCATTGGGAGAAAAAGCCCTCCGCAGAAGAATACCCCAGCGGGGCGAGTAACGGGATGGGCTGATTGGAAGTCAGTGCGTTGCAAAAAAAATTTTGTCGTATCGGAAAAAGTTCGTACCTTTGCAACCCGAATTCGGGGAAAAAGGATCTGCTAGCTCAGTTGGTTTAGAGCGCTTGCTTGACAGGCAAGAGGTCGAGAGTTCAAATCTCCCGCAGATCACGGCTAACGAAAAGCAATCGGGGGCGCGGCGAAAAACATCGCGTCCCCGATAACTTTTCACATCACTAACCACATTAAAAAAATGAGAAAAAGACCAATTCCAAGACGCGAGGCTTTTCGTTTCCGCCGGTTTGAAAACAAGGCCTACAGCGCCTACAACAGCATGCACCGTTGTGTAACTATCGGGGTGTTGAGCGTGACGCTGGTGGCGTTGAGCGCAAGTCGCAAAGCAGAGGCGCAGGTGGCGGGCGACACCATCCCCTTCCGCGCGCAACTGCAAGAGGTGGAGATTAGCGAGCCAGCCTCGGAGCCGCTGAACCAGGCGGGCCGCATAGTGGCCGTGCTGACGCGGCAGGACATCGACGCTATCCATGCGGAGAGCGTGCAACAACTTTTGGCTGAAATAGCCGGCATAGACGTGCAGCAGAGGGGGGCGGGAGGCATTCAGGCCGACATCGCGCTGCGCGGCGGAACTTTCGACCAGACGGCTGTGCTGCTCAACGGCATCAACCTCACCAACCCCCACACAGGGCACTATTCGCTCGACATCCCCGTCAACGTGGCCGACATAGAGCGGATAGAAATCATCAGAGGACCCTCCTCCATCGTTTACGGAGCCTCCGCGTTCTCGGGAGGCATCAACATCATCACCAAAAAAGACACCAAACGCCGCGTGGAGGCCCTGCTGGAAGCAGGGCAGTACGCCTATTGGAACGCGGAACTGTCGCTGGCACAACAGTGGGGAAACGACGAAAACAGTCTCTCGCTGTCGCGCAAAAGCAGCAACGGATACATAGCCAACAGCGACTACGTGAACTACAACGCGCTGTATCAAAACAGGCTGCATCTGAAAAGCGGCGGCATGCTGCACTTCCAAGCGGGGTACAACTATAAGGACTATGGGGCCAACACCTTCTATTCAGCCCGCTACCCCAACCAGCACGACCACACGCAATCGGCGATAGCCTCCGTGAAAGGCTCGCTGAAACTCGCAGACAACCTGCTCTTTGCCCCCTCGGCATACTACAACCTGCACACCGACGAGTTCGAACTGGAAAAAGACGTGTCCAAACCCAACTACCACCTCTCCAACGTGCTGGGAACCAATATCGCGTTCCGGTGGCAAAAAGGGGATTGGAGCCTCAACTTCGGCGGCGACGTGCGCTACGAAGGCATCCGCTCCTCCGTGCTGGGAGACCCCGTGGCGGGGGCAACGGGACGCTACAACCACGCCGCCGAACGAGCCACGCTGTCGGCTTTCCTGCAAGGTAACTGGGAGTATGGACGCTGGCTGATGACAGCGGGATTGATGGGATTTCAGAACACGCGCACGCCGCAAGGGCTGAACGCTTATCCAAGCGTAAACCTAAACTACCGCCTGGGCAAGAGGTGGGCACTGTATGCTTTGGCAAACACGGCCTCAAGGATGCCAACCTACACTGAACTGTATTACCAGGACGCGGTGCACCTGGCCAACCCCAATCTGAAACAAGAAAAAAGCCGCAGCGTGGAACTGGGCGCAAAATACGCAGGAAAGAAAGCCACGGCCACGGCAGACCTCTTCTACATGCAAGGACGCGATATGATAGACTGGATGAAGGAGACGGCCACAGACGCAAAATGGCAAAGCCGCAACATCAACGAGGTGGAGAAATGGGGCGCAGAAGTCCAGGCAAAGGTGTTCCTCGACCAACTGGCACCCTGGACGAAGCCCAACACCACCCTAACAGTAGGCTACTCATATATGTCGCAAAAACAAAACGACCTCGGATACATCTCGGCATACGCGCTGAACTACCTCAGGCACAAGGCCACGTGCCTGCTCTCGGTGCCGGTGGCCAAGAGGATGACGTTCAACGTGGCAGGACGATACTGCTTGCGCGAAGGCTCGTTTATCTCCTACCAGGAGGACGCAGCGGGAAAGGAACAGGGGTACAAGCCCTATTTCCTGCTTGATGCCAATGTGCGCTACACCCTCGGGCATGTAGAGCTGTCGCTCTCGGCAACCAATCTGTTGGACGAAGACTATTACGACATAGGCAACATACCCCAGCCTGGACGCTGGCTGACCGTAGGCGTGAAGGCACGGCTGTAGACAGCGCGACGGCACAAGAACGACACTGAAAAAGGGCGCGGCACTGCCGCCGCCCGGTTTGGGGGGG
>JAXFQM010000144.1:0-25267 GCA_034178965.1 Bacteroidales bacterium
TGGGTTTATGCACTGGGGCTACATACCCAGGCTGGAACACGTGGCGTTGCGTCCAAAGGAGTGTTAGGGCCAGCATCGCGCCCAGCACGTCGCAGACGGTGCAGGCCACCCATATGCCAGTCAGCCCATCGCTGTGCCCCCAACGGATGAATAAGTTGGGAATAAGGAACATCATCGGGATTAGAAAGATGACTTGCCGCGACAAACTTGTGGTGATGGCAATCCCTGGCTTGTCAATGCTTTGGAAGAACTGGCTATTGGTGATGGTGAGCGCGATGAGCGGCATCATCACGTTGAGGTAGCGCATGGCGGGTATGCCCAACTCAATCATGTCTGTATCCGTGGTGAAGGCGCGCAGGATGAGGCGTGGCATTGTCAAGGCGAGCAGCATGCCCACGATGCCCACAAGGATGTTCACCTTCATTGTCAGCGTAAACACCTGCTTTAGGCGTTCGTTTTTTCCTGCGCCGTAGTTGTAGCCAGCAATGGGCTGCATGCCTTGGCAGATGCCCAGCACCAACATCACCATGAATGCGCAATAAGTGTTTGTTACGCCGTAGGCACCCACCGCCAAGTCTCCACCATATTTGATAAGTTGGTTGTTGAGCAGCGCCACCACAGCGCTGGCGGCCGTGTTCATGCTGAAAGGACTGATGCCGATGAGCAAAATGTTTCGCACAATATATAGTTTGGGTGTCCAGGCGTGGCGGTGGAACCGTATGAACGACTTTCGGCTCATGAAGTGCCAAGCGGAAAACACCGTTGTTACAGCCATGCTTATGGTGGTGGCCCAAGCCGCGCCGGCAATTTGCCAGTCCAAAATGCAGATGAAGAAGGCGTCGAGCACGATGTTCATGATGGCGCCCCCAGCCATAATCCACATGCTGCGGTGGGGGTAGCCGCTGGCGCGCATCAGTCCGGTGAGGTTGAAGGTGATTGTCATGAGGAACATGCCCGGCAGCACTATCATGAGGTATTCCCGGGCATAGGCAATGGTTTGCTGGCTGGCGCCAAACAGGTCGAGTATCTTGTCCATGAACAAATATCCTGTGCTGATAAACAGTGCGCCGAAGAAGAAAGTGAGCAGCATACTATTGCCAACAATTTTCTCCGCCCATTGCTTGTCTCCCCTTCCCAGTACAATGCTCAGGCGGCTTGATGCCCCTACTCCCACCAACGACCCAAGGGCGTGGATGATGTTCATGATGGGCATCGTAATAGCCAATCCCGCAATGGCCAGCGCGCCGACATACTGTCCCAGGAATATGCGGTCCACAATGTTGTATATGCTTGCTATAACTTGGCTTACCATGGCTGGCAGCGCGTATGTCCACAGCAATTGACCCATTCGGCCCGAGCCCAGTTCAGCAGTTCGGTTCAATACTTGTTCTTGCATTGCGTGATTTTGTTTTCCAAAGCTTTCATGGCGTTGTATGCCACAAGGCCGCTGGCGAGTTCAATGCTGCGTTCGTCCACGATGAGTGTAGGGCGATGCAGATTGCTGAAAGGAGTTCCAGGGATGTGTATACCCACGCGGAAGTAACAGGCAGGGATTTTTTGCGCAAAAAAGGCGAAATCCTCACTTGTCATGCGCATGTCCAGCCATTGCACCTTGTCGGTGCCAAGATAGTCCGACGCGTTGTCGTGCACTTGCTGCGTGCAGTCGTCGTCGTTCACAACATAAGGGTAGCCCTTGTCGATGAACAGTTTGCATTCCCCACCCATGGCTTCCGCCACGCCTTTGCTTATTTTCGCAATCTTTTCGTGAGCCTCCAGGCGCCATTTCTCGTCAAAAGTGCGAATGATGCCTTCCATCTTCACTTCATCGGGGATAATGTTTGTACGTCCGTTGCCGATAAATTTTCCAAAACTCAAGGTGGTGGGCATTAATGGGTTTGCGTTGCGGCTCACAATTTGTTGAAGGGCCACGACGATGTGGCTGGCTATTAGTATAGGATCCACGCTCAAGTGTGGTGTCGCCCCATGTCCGCCGCTGCCCTTCACGGTCCAGTATAGTTCATCCGTTGAGGCCATGTATTTGCCTTTGCGCATACCCACATAGCCATAATCCATCTCGGGCAGGCAGTGGAAGCCATATATCTCGTTGGGCGTCACCTCGTCGAAGAGACCATCGTCCATCATCATGCGTGCTCCTCCGGGATACTTTTCCTCGCTGGGTTCAAAGATGAACATGATGGAACCGTTCATTTCTTCTTTCAGTGTGCACAGTATCTTGGCTGCTCCCAGCAGGCTACTGGTGTGCATGTCGTGTCCGCAGGCGTGCATCACGCCGGGGTTTTTGCTGGCGTAGGGTAGCCCTGTTTCCTCTTGCAGGGGCAGTGCGTCGTAGTCCGCCCTCAAGGCTACGCAGTATCCGCTGGGGTCCTTCCCTCCGCGCAGAATGGCGCGAATGCCAGTGCCGCCTATGCCCGTGGTGGGGTCTAATCCAAAGCTGCGCAGTTTTTCGGACACGTATTCCATCGTGCCAAACTCCTCTTGGCTCAGTTCGGGATGAGCGTGCAGCCAACGTCGAAACTCGATGATTTCTGGCGCATTTTGGCGTGCCAACTGTTTTATTTTATCTATCATATCTTTTTCTTTAATAAGAAATTGAAAGCGACTTTCCTGCTCGGGAAGGCCCGTTTTTTACGACCGCAAAGTTACAAAAAAAAAACTTCTTGGCTATTTCTTTTTAAGGAGTGCAACTGTTCCTATTTCCAATCGTTCCAATCGAATGTTGCTTCCGCGCGTGCCTCCTGTTTGTCGGGCAGGGAGGGGAAAAGGTCGCGCTGAAGCAGGCTTTCCAGGCTGTCTACTGCGATGGCGCAGGCTTGTGCATCTTGCTTTTCTGGCACGTTCCTCATTACGAACGCCACGGTACGGTATTCATCCCCATCGGGCACCAGCAACGCTTTGAAGAAAGCGTCTGGCACGGCCACACCCCCTTTGCCTATGGTTTTGGGGCTTTTGCTGGAGTAGATGGGGCCAGAAACCACATACACGATGCCATAGCGGCTTGCCATGCGCCGGGTTTTTTGCTCCAATTTGTTCCAACAGCCTGTGTTCAGTTGGTGGTTTTGCGGGCACACGTTGGTGAAGTAAAAGGTTTCGTAGTAGGCCTGCTTGTCCCATTTCATGTCGGCGCGCGGGACCAAGTGCCCTTTGTCGTAGCCGCTTCCGCTGTAGTCTTCACGCGAGGCCTGCCTGCCTTTCACCTTTGGGTCTTGGCTAAAAGGGTAATTGGCTTTGAAGGAGCCTTGCACTTTGTTGTCGGTCAGGCAATAGGCTACCCAATTAGGCGTGAGGGTTTGGTGATTGTAGCTCGACACGTGTCCTGTGTAGGTGCACAAGTCTTCATCTGCGCCATGGGCGGGGATCTCCAGTTCCTGCAATGTCGCCCGTGCGAAGTGTTTTCCAAAGGTTGCAGAAGTGGCACTGCCCTTGTTTTCCAAGTGGAAGCAGGCCAAGCATGTCACGCTTGCAAGTAGCAGGGACATTTTTTTCGCAAGTTTATTCATGTCAGACAGGTTCTGTTTATTGCTCCCCAACGCTTTTTGGACCTTGCTTTGCGACATTGACGTGAATTAGGCGGGAGTGCGGTTGTGGGCAGTGCAACCGTTGGACAAATAGCAAGGAAAAGAAAAGCAGTGGCGTTCAAAAGCTAATGTTGGTCAAAGTCTTCTCCCCAAGTTCGACTATCGGCATCGAACTTGCCCCGCGACGAAACTATAGTGATTAGTTAGTATTATTTAAGATGAGTAGTTTATTTTAAAAATGTGTTGTATTACGCGTATAAATACGTATATAACGCGAAAAGTTGGGTTTTATTGTACGTATGCAAAATATTAAGGCTTTTTCCCCGTTATGTAAAATATGGAAAAAACTTCGGAGGGACACTTTTCGGCGATGGGCCTTGAAACGCGCCCCGCAACGACATTGGCAAATGCCAGGCAGGCATGCGAGATAAGGCAAACCACGTTGTGCTACATGGAGCGCGACGGGAAATACCTAATGCTTCATCGCGTGAAGAAAGTCAAAGATGCCAGTCGCGACAAGTGGATTGGCATAGGGGGCAAATGCGAGAAAGACGAGAGCCCCGACGAATGCATGGTACGTGAGGTGGAGGAGGAAACGGGCCTTGCGGTGAAGAAGTGGCAGTACCGAGGTATCGTCACTTTCATCTCCGACGTGTGGCCGTGCGAGTACATGCACCTCTTTACTTGTCTCAACTGGAGCGGGACCTTGGTGTGCGACTGTCGCGAAGGTGACCTCCAATGGATAGGTAAAGAAGAGATCTTCAATCTCGCCCTTTGGGAAGGCGATAAAATTTTTCTCCGTCTGCTGATGGACGAGCAGCAGCCGTTTTTTTCTCTCAAACTTGTGTATGAGGGTGATATGCTGGTGCAGGCAAAATTGGACGGACAGGAACTTTGAAAAAGCCTTCCACGTTCAAGGCGTGGAAGGCTTTAACATGCTAAGCCGCGGAGGCGGGCTTACTTGGCATCGGGATTGTTGATGATAGCCTTGTGCACTGCGTTCCAACCAGCGGCGTTGAGACCCCAATTGCAGGTGCTGTTCTTGTTCACTTGCACGCGAATTTGGCGTCTTTTCACTTTTTTGTTAGCGTTAATACCCATGATTTTATTCTTAATTATTCTTAATTATTCGTGTTTAGCCTTCTCTTCCACAGTGCACTACGGTTGTAGTGCACTGTTTCAATAAGAAATGCAAAGGTACGACTTTTTTCGTTCATGGTGAAAAAAAGTTCGTTTTTTTGCAAAAAATAGTGTGTTGCCCCGCTCTTTTTCTAATGCTTCGAGGAGCGTGGCGTTACGTCAACTCTCAAGATGTTCCTTTCGCAGCAGGTCGTTCACCGTCTTCACAGGGTTGAACGTTGCGAGCGGCACTTCCACAAACAAGGTAATCCATCTTGCCATGCTGCCGTTCCACAACCCAGGCAGTTCTTGGCTTTTCAACGTCGTGGCGCCCTTGCTTTTCTTGCTGATGAAGCCTGTTGTGGGGTCTACGTAGGTGCGCAGGTTAAAACGGCGCCCTCTGTAGTTCTTGGTTGCACACACAAGGTCCACGGGGTTGAAGTGTGTGCTGCTGGCGAGGATGGCCTCTTGTTCGGGTCGTTTGCGGTTTATCTGCGCCGTTTCCACGATTTGCAGGGAGCGGAAGCCCTGGCTGTCGCGCACGAAGAAAGGACCTCCGCCAGGTTCGCCTTGGTTGCGCACCATGCCGCATACGCGCATAGGGCGGTTAAGCAGGTTCTTTAGCATGCGGCTCTTTTCTTTTGTTGTTTTGGTGGCAAAAACATCGGGCAGCGTGATGTTCAGGCGGTTGATTGCAAAGTTGGCCACTTCTGCCACCTGCTTCTCGTCGGCGTTCTTGTCCAGCAGACTCAAGTAGTTGAAAGTTTGCTCTTGCAATTCCAGCAGCATGCCGGCCAAGGCTTTCTTGTATACGACGGTGGTGTGTTTCATCCAATCAGGCACCACGTTATCCACGTTCTTCACGAAGACAAGGTCGGCTTTCAAGTCGTTGAGGTTCTCTATAAGAGCGCCGTGTCCGCCGGGCCGAAACACCAGTCGTCCCTTTTCGTCGCGCAAGGGAGTGTTGTATTCGTCCACGGCAATTATGTCGGTGTAATGTCGCTGTTCCGATAGCGTTATGTTGAGTTTTACGTTAAAGGTGCTCTCATAGTATCGCTTCACCTCCATTATTTTCTTCCAGAACAGTTTGTGGTGCTCGGGCGACACGGTGAAGTGCAAGTTCACCGTGTCGTTGTCGCATTGGGCATATTCGATTCCCTCCACGATGTGTTCTTCCAGCGCGGTGCGTGACGCGTTGCCGTAGCGGTGGAATTTCAGCAAGGCTTTTGGCAGGCTCCCGTAGCCCATGTATTGTTCCATCAGCAGGATGTTGATAATGGTGGCAAAGTCGGCACGGTCCATACTGTCTCCAAAGTCCAGCCCTGCCTTCTCCATGGTGTGCGTCAAATCTTCGAAAAAGGCGAAGGAACGAATATGTTCGATAAATTCCTTTACTTCGGGGAAGTCCTTTTCTACGCTATAGTCCATGCCAAAATATTTCGACGAGAATTCGTAGAGGGCCTTGAACATGCGCGTTGCGGCTCCCGACGCGGGCACGAACTTTTGTATGCGCTTTCCTTTGGCCAGCCGCTTGTATGAGTTGGTGAAATGCGTTATCTCGTGATCTTGCAACTTCAAGATGCCACCGTTGGCCACGGTGGCCGCCTCCAGTAGTTCCATTTTGGGGAAGCCGCTATGGAAGTTCTCTATTTGACGTTGAACCTGTTCGGGTGAAACACCCAACGCGGCGATCTGTTTTAGGTCGTCGCTGGTGAAGTTGTTATTTTTCATGTAATTATTTATTGACGTTGGCGGGGAAGGCGCAAGGTGTCTTTCTCCAGGATTACGATGGTGAGTACGGTGTCCCCCTCTTTTAGGCGCACAGTGTTGTTTCCTTTCCGGTAGACATCGTAGTTGGTGGCGGGGTAGGTGGAGTCTGCGACGGTCAACTTTACGGCCACGTTGAAGATGGCTGGTGCACTGAACATGGTTTCAAACAGACCCAACTGGTTGGTGTATCCTTCGGCCTTCACCATGCTGCTGTCGCTGTCGATCTTCACCCATGCGTTGTTCACGGGGAAGGTGTCGTTTTGCACGAGGTCAACCACCCTCACTTGAACATAGCAGTTTGTATCCTTGTCGCAGGCGTTAAAAAACAAGGCTGCTGCGCCGCTCATAAGGGCGAAGGCCGCCATGAAGAGAAACTTTTTTTTCATTTTTTTATCGCTATTACAAATATTTTCACTACTTTTGCAAATCGAATTGATTTTGCAAAGATACTAAAAATAATTGATATGCAGATAAAAAAAACGCTTTCTTTAGCAATAATAATGTCGGTGGCGTGTCTTTTTTCGTGTAAAAATATTAAAACTCAAATGAATAAAGAAGCAACTATCAAGGAAACATACGTGGAAGCGAAAAATCCTTATTATGTAAAAATAGAAACCCCCTACGGCGACATGAAGGTGAGATTGTATGACGAAACGCCCCTTCATCGCGACAATTTTGTGAAATTAGTGCGGCAGGGCTTTTACGACAGTCTCCTGTTCCACCGTGTGATTCGCGACTTCATGATTCAGGGCGGAGACCCTCAAAGCAAAAATGCCGCTGCTGGAACCATGTTAGGCAATGGCACTACGGGCTACACCATCCCGGCTGAATTCAACCCTGCTCTCATGCACAAAAAAGGCGCCCTCGCCGCCGCACGCATGGGTGACCCTGTAAATCCGAAGAAGGAATCCTCGGGCTGCCAATTTTACATTGTGCAGGGCAACGTGTGGGACACCACGCAGTTGCAGGCCTTGGCGCGCCATTATGGCAAGACAATGACCAAGGAGCAAATGGAAGTCTATTCCACCGTGGGCGGCACACCCCATTTGGACGGCGAATACACGGTGTTCGGAGAAGTGGTTGAAGGGCTTGATGTCATCGACAAAATCGCAGCGGAGCCGTGCGATCGCGCAGATCGACCTGTGAAGGATGTACGCATGAAGATAACGCTCGTAACAAAATAAGGTTATGACAAAGGAAGAAATAGAATCATATATCGAGAGCATTCACTCTGCCCGCGTGGAAGATTCCAAAAACAAGGTCGAAGAGATAGAACGCTTCCGCATCAAGTTTTTGGGAAAGCATGGCGTGGTAGGCGAGATGTTTGAAAAATTCAAGGCATTGCCCGCCGACCAAAAGAAAGAAATAGGCAAGAGTTTGAACCAACTGAAAGCCGCCGCCATAGCAAAGGTAGAAGAGTTTAAGGCAACCCTCGAGGTGGGCATCACCAGCGAGAAGCAGCAAGACTTGACTATGCCCGCCGACTTCTTTCCTTTGGGGAGTCGTCACGTGCTTTCGGCTACGCTGAATGAGATTACGGACATATTCTCACGTATCGGCTTTTCGGTGGCAGAAAGCGTTGAGATAGAGGACGACTGGCATCTATTCTCCGCGCTTAACTTTGCCCCCGACCACCCTGCGCGCGACATGCAGGACACGTTCTTCGTGGAGAAAACAGAAGGACGTCAGGAGGTGGCCTTGCGCACGCACACCTCATCGGTGCAGGTGCGTGTGATGGAAGCCAATCAACCACCTATACGCATCATTGCTCCAGGACGCGTGTTCCGAAACGAAGCTATCTCGGCGCGCGCACACTGCATCTTCCACCAAGTGGAGGCACTGTATGTGGACGAGCATGTCGCTTTCGCTGACTTGAAGCAAACTTTGCTGTACTTTGCGCGCGAGATGTTTGGCAGCGATACGCAAATACGCCTGCGCCCATCCTACTTCCCATTCACCGAGCCATCGGCAGAGATGGACATCAGTTGCAACA
The DNA here is from genome assembly GCA_034178965.1 of Bacteroidales bacterium. Taxonomy (GTDB): domain Bacteria; phylum Bacteroidota; class Bacteroidia; order Bacteroidales; family P3; genus Colimorpha. The sequence continues at coordinate 8,419 of JAXFQM010000144.1, forward strand.
TCTGCGGCGGAAAGGGTTGCAACATTTGCAAAGGCACCGGATGGCTGGAGATTTTGGGCTGCGGCATGGTGGACCCCAACGTGCTGGAAAGTTGCGGCATCGACAGCAAACGCTACTCCGGCTTTGCGCTTGGCATGGGCGTGGAGCGCATGGCAATGCTGAAATACCAAATACGAGACCTTCGGCTCTATTTTGAAAACGACCTGCGCTTTCTGCGCCAATTCGAGGCAGTGGTTTAGGTTAGGCAGGTGTAATGGTCTCACGAAAAAAAACATGTCTGTCATCCGCATCGAAAATATGCGTTTCTACGCATTTCACGGTTGCTTCGACGAGGAGCAGCGCATCGGCACCCGCTTTAGGGTGGATCTCTCCATGCAGGTGGACACCGCACAGGCGCAAAGGAGCGACCGATTGGAAGATACGGTGAACTACCTTAGCGTCTATCGCACCGTGAAAGAACAGATGGAAACGCCCTCGCACCTGCTGGAGCATGTGGCCGATAGAATTGGAGAGGCCGTACTGGAGGGCTTTCCAGCAGTGGAGCGTCTTGCCGTGAAGGTGACCAAACTTAATCCGCCTCTTGGCGGACAGATGGAAGGCGTAAGCGTCGAACTCGACAAGGGGCGCTGACAAATGGTAGATAGAAAAATATTATTTAAAAGTCATGTTATAAGGGAGTTGGTATTCAACTCCCTTTTCTGTTGCTTTTTGAAAACTTTGACTTATGTAAGTATCGACAAGATACTGATGAACTCCCCATCAATTACCCATAATTTATCGATAGTTTATGGGTTCTTTATGGGTATTTGATGGGTAGTTAATGGGTAGTTGATATTATTATAGCCAAAAAATGGCTAATAAATATCATGAAAACAGGAGTTTAGAATATTTTTTGAAAAATATTTTTGCACAAAATAATTATTCGTCGTAAATTTGCAAAAAAATCAATACGTACTAAGCAATGAAAGTATCAACCAAGAAAACCCTTGGCCAGGTAAGGCCGGGCAAGCAGCAAAGAACTAAAAACGCTTCTGGAACATATACCGCTCGCTACAAGGACGGCGTGCGCATAAAGGCTTCGCCCGCTATGCCGCGCGTCATGTATGAAAGCGAGGCCTCACAGGGCAACCGCTCGCTATTCACCCTTGTGCAATGGCACACTCGCAACCATAGCTGGATTTTCAAAAGGACTTTCATCACTCGTGGATCTGGCAACCCCGCGACAAAATATTATAGCGAGAACAAGCACATACTGCGCGCCATCTTCGGCGCATATCTTGCCAGCCTAAAAGACGACGAGCCGGTGGACATGGATATGCTTGAGGCGGCAGTGATGGCCTATTCAGTGGAACATCCCAACTCCATCGTCATAGGCAAACGCGAGGGATACGAGACCCTCTACCTCAATGGAGAATGGCCCGAGCATGTGGTGATGCGCGGGTTGGGACACAATCAACCCATTGTGGTATTCCGCACTACCAGGCAAGCCAAGGATGCGATAGATGGCCAACTTTGACGGGCTGCCTTGTATGAATCATGTTATCATCATGTTATCATAAAAACTAAAATAATTTGGCCGATTGTCGGAGTCTCTGCACACGATGAGGTGATCCAAAACGGCGATGCAGAGCACCTTTCCAGCATCCAATATCCTTTTTGTGAGTTCTTTATCCTGCTTGCTGGGGGTGAGCGAGCCGCTGGGGTGGTTGTGTGCTAAGGCTATGGCTACTGCGTTCTTTTCCAGTGCTGTGCGGAAAATAATGCGCAAGTCCACAGTAGTTTCGGTGATGCCGCCGGAGGCGATGCGTTGCTGATGCAGCACTTTGTTTCTGTTGTTCAGATAGATGGCCCAAAATTCCTCATGTGGCAGGTCCAGAAGATGCGGTGCTATGCAGTCAAAAATGTCGCGGCTCTCGCGGATGATTTGTTCCTGTTGCTCTTTGCCCTCGCTCAACATTCTGTATCCCAGTTCTAAAGCCGCCATCACGGTGACGGCCTTCGTCTCACCCAGCCCCTTATGCCCGCGCATCAACTCTGTGGCAGAAAGGCGCGACAGGTTCGACAAGCGGTTGTTCACACTTGTCAGTAGTTCGTGCGCCAACGCAAGCACGCTTCGCCCATGCGCGCCGGTGCGCAGTAAGATGGCCAGCAACTCTGCGTTGGTTAGTTCTTTTTTGCCTTTGGCCAACATCTTTTCGCGTGGTTTGTCTTCGTTAGCCCAGTGTTTCAAAGTGATATTCTCTTTTTCGTCCATGCTTAAGTGAAAATTTATTTTGCAAAAATATTATTTTTTTTTCAAATATTCGCTACCATGTCAAATATTTTTTGTACTTTTGCATGTTCAATGAGTATTGAAATTTAAAACTATTTATAATATAAAGTATGCAGAATAAAGGACTTATTAGGTTTCTGACGTATGCGTTCCTTTTGGTATGTTTGTTCCAATTGACGTTTACATTCGCCACGCGGAGCGTAGAAAGGCATGCAAAAAACGACACGAGTGCTTATCTGAATCAAGAATCGACAAAGCAACAGGCCAGCAGTGTGGCGCAGGGAGATGCACTACGCGCGCAGATAGTGATGGATTCGCTGGGAGTGTCGCACGAAGCGCACTACCTTGATTCCATGGCAAATGAGAAAGTTTGGTTAGGCTTCACTTATCGCCAATGCCAAAACAGGGAAATCAATTTGGGCCTCGACTTGAAAGGGGGTATGAATGTGATGATGGAGGTCTCCACGGTGGACGTGGTGCGTGCCCTTGCGGGTCATACCGAGGATAGCACGTTCAATAAGGCTATTGCCTTGGCGCAAAAGAACCAAAAGGTTACCACGAATCAAAACTTTGTGGACCTCTTCTACCAAGCCATAAAACAAATAGACCCCAACGTGCAGTTGGCACCTTATTTTAATACGCAGTTGCGCGACCGCATAAAGATGAGCGACGACAATGACCAGGTGGTCAAGGTGGTGAAAGAAGAAACCGCCAGCGCATACAACCGCACATACGAAATTCTTCGCCAGCGCATAGACAAATTTGGCGTGGCACAACCCACCATACAAAAGTTGCAAGCCTCCGAGCGTATCTTGGTTGAACTCCCGGGCGTGAAGGACCCGCAGCGTGTGCGCAACCTGCTACAAGGCACGGCGCAGTTGGAGTTTTGGTTGGCATATGAATGTGCCGACGCACTCCCTTACCTTGAAAGAACCAACAGTTACGTGGCTTCCGTGAACAGCGACGTAACCAACACGGCGGCCGAGACAGCCGATGCTATGAAAGCCGACAGCACCGTGGCTGACTCTTCTCGAACGGCCATTCAGAACGCGCTGGCCAACAATGCTGTTGCCACGGCTGGCAGCAACGCTAACGAAACGGCGCACGCCGAAGCTATGAAGGGAGACCCGCTGTTTGCCCTGCTTAGCCCCAATATCAACCCCGAAACGCGTCAATATGCGCAAGGTCCCGTAGTGGGCTATGCAAAAGCAAAGGATCGCGGCGCCATTGACAAGATGATACAAATGGGCATCGACAAGAAAATTGTGGATGGCCGTTTGGTAAAGTTTCTGTGGAGCGCCAAGCCCGTTAGTGAAAATAGCGACGTCTATGCACTTTATGCCATCCGCGTGACCACGCGCGATGGCTCCGCGCTGCTGGACGGTAGCGTAATTACCGATGCCCGTCAAGACTTCAGCCAGGTAGGCGGCAACGAAATTAGCATGACCATGAATACAGAGGGCGCGCGCGAATGGAAGCGCATCACGGGCGAAAACGTGGGAAAATGCGTGGCCATCGTACTGGATAACCTTGTTTATAGCGCACCCGTGGTGAACGGTGAAATTGCAGGCGGACGCAGCAGCATCACCGGACAATTCTCTTTGGAAGAGGCCAAGGACTTGGCAAACATCCTCAAGAGCGGCAAGTTGCCTGCACCGGCAGTCATAGTGCAAGAAGCCATCGTGGGACCTTCGCTGGGCTTGGAGTCCATCCACAAAGGACTTATCTCCTTTATTCTTGCCTTTATTGTGGTGCTTATATATATGGTGGTATTCTACAACCGCGCAGGGTGGGTGAGTGTGGTCGCCTTGGTGGCAAACGTGTTTCTACTGATGGGCGTGCTCGCTTCGATAGGTAGCGTGCTCACCATGCCGGGCATAGCGGGCATTGTGCTCACCATGGCAATGGCTGTGGACGGTAACGTCATCATATATGAACGTATCAAAGAGGAACTTCGCAATGGCAAGAGCATGAATAACGCCGTGGAGACGGGTTTCCATAACGCATACAGCGCCATCATTGACGGTCAAGTGACCACATTCCTATTAGGTCTCGTGCTCATCCTCTTCGGCAGTGGTCCGGTGCAAGGCTTTGCAGTGACGCTGTGCATCGGTATCGTGACCTCTCTGTTTACCTCCATCTTCATCACACGTCTCTGCATCGACAATATGCTGAAGCGCAATCGCAAAATTAATTTCAGTTACCCTTTCAGCGAAAACTTCATGCGCAACAGCCGTCTCGATATCGTAGGCAACCGCAAGACGTTCTACATCATTGCACTCTGCTTCATCGTACTGGGAATTGGGTCCTTGGGATTCAGAGGCCTTAACTTTGGTATTGATTTTACAGGCGGACGTACTTACGTGGTGCGATTTGACCAACCCGTCTCCGTGAACGAGGTGCGTGCCAGTTTGGCAAAGCAATTCGAGGAGGCTCCTGAAGTGAAGACCTATGGACCAAGCAATCAAGTGAAAGTGACCACTAAATATAAGGTGCAGGATGACAGTGACGCAACAAAAAACGAAATTTTGGGCAAACTGTATGAAGGCACTAAACCATTCTTCAAGGATAACCTCTCGATGAAAGACTTCCAAAGTACGGAGATTAACCCTCTCGGAATTATACAAAGCGAGCAGGTGGGAGCAACCATTGCCAACGATTTGAAACGTTCTTCCATTCTCGCTGTCATAGGTGGTCTGCTGGTCATCTTTGCCTACATAGCCATACGTTTTAAGAGTTGGCGCTTTGGCTTGGGCAGCGTGACGGCGTTGGCGCACGACACCATCTTGGTTATCGGTAGTTTCGCGTTGCTCTATGGCATCCTGCCGTTCAATCTTGAGGTAGACCAAAGTTTCATAGCGGCCGTGCTCACCGTCATAGGCTACTCCATCAATAGTACTGTGGTTATCTTCGACCGTGTGCGCGAAAATAGAGAACTCTTCCCCAAGCGCGAATGGAAGCAACAACTGAACGATGCCATCAACTCCACTATGGCACGCACCATCAACACCAACGGCACCACGTTCTTCACTCTGCTGATGATGTTCATCTTCGGCGGGGAAACCATACGGGGCTTCCTATTTGCCTTGTTGGTGGGTGTAGTTTGCGGCATGTTCTCGTCGGTCTGCATCGCCAGCCCCATTGTGTATGAAATATTCCGCGGCAAAGAGAAAAAGGAGCTGGCAAAATTGGAAGCGGCAAAAAAATAATCTAATATTCAGCCATGGAGCGACCGTGAGGCTGTCTCCGTGGTTGAGTTCTTATTGAATTTAGGCATACAATTTCTGTCAACAAGGCGACATGGACGATCTAATTAGCATCCTGGCGTTCATAGGATTTCTTTTGGTGAGCCTTATTCCCGCTTGGAAGAAAGCCAAGCAGGACGCGAAGCGGCAGGAGCAGCCCGAAAGTCAGCCCGGACAGGCACCGCGTTCGCCTTGGGAAGACATCTTTGGCGACGACGAAGTCGACGACGACGAAAACGAAGTTTTAGAAGAGGTACAAGAAAGTCCCGTGGAGAACACAGAGTGGGGGCCACAAGGCGCAAATGAAGCCTTTGACAAGTATAGCGGAGAGGTGTATGGAAGGGAGAACGAAGTCTTTAGTTATGACAACGAGCCTGCAGGGGAACACAAACCCGTGCCGCATGTGCCGACAACAGAGTGTGAACAAGAGGATGATGTAGCGTTTGACCTGCGCGCAGCGGTCATCGGCAGTGCCATCTTGAACAACCCCTACCGCGAAGAGACTTGATGCTTGGAACGGTTAACGTACTACATGAAAAAAATAGAAAAGAATAAAATATTTACATGAAATCACAATGAGTATGTTCAGAAAAGTACTACTAACGATTGGGTTACTATTGGCGGCGAATGTCGCCGTGATGGCCCAAGGTACCCTTAGAGGAACAGTCAAAGATGCCACCACAGGTGAGGCCGTGATTTCCGCGACCGTGCTGGCCAAGCAAGATGGCCAGATGGTAGGCGGTGGCACCACCGATTTTGATGGTATGTACACCATCAAGGGATTGGCCGTGGGCACATATGACATCGAAGTGTCGTATGTAGGTTACGCAAAAATCCTCAAAACCGGTGTGGAGGTGAAATCTAACGACTACACCATCCAGAATTTCAGCCTGAAACCTGCGGCCGAAATGTTGGATATTGTGGAAATTGTGGAGGAGAAAGTGCCGGTCATCGAGATTGGTACGGCCGCCACAGGCTCCCGTATTTCCAGCAAGGACATAGAGAAGATGCCAGGTACCTCTGTAGAGAGCATCGTGGCTCAAGTCGGTGGTGTGGGATACAGTGATGGTGGCACAAGCACGGCCCGTGGCGAAGATGGCATGGTGACGCAAGTCGGTGGTGTACGCACGCGAAGCGCCATCAATGTGCCCAAGGTAGCCATCGCCGAAATCCAAGTCATCCTCGGCGGTACGCCGGCCAGCATCGGCGAATCTATCGGCGGCACACAGATAGTGACCCTCAAACCACCTGAAAATAAATTCAATGGTTGGATAAGCGACGAAATGTGGCTTGACTATCGCTTGGCTAACAACTTCATGGCATACTTCACGGGACCCGTATGGGTGAAACATGTGCCCGTAGAAGGCGGTGGCACCATGGACCGCACAGTCTTGGGTTTCCGCTTAACTGGAATGGGAAGTTACAGTAAGTTCGCTTACTATAGGGCCAAGGATAAACGATATAAGGTGGTGAAAGACGAAATCGTTCAAGAGTTAGAGCAAAACCCCATTACTTATAACCCCGTCACAGGGGCAGTAAACTACGCGGCTGAATATTTGAGAGACGAGGATTTCGTTACCATCAAGCGACCCACGGCAAGCAATTACTTTGCATCCAGCGACCGTGCGGCAGATTGGGGCTCATACTCTATTGCGGGACAGTTGGGATTGGTGTTCCGTTTCTCCGATTATTCTAACTTGGAGGTGACGACAGACTTCTCCTATGGAAAATCGCCCAACGCGGGACTTTCGCCTTTCAACCTAACCCGCGACGCTAATAACGTGTATGTGAGTCGTAACCTTTCCATCCGCGCAGACTACACGCAACGTTTCCCCGACGAAAAACCCGCTTCGGCGGATGCTACGTTGCCCAGCGCGAGGAAAAGCACGATAAGCAACGTAATGTTCAGTATTAGCGCACTATACAACCCCAGAAGTTACGAGAGTTATAACGAGACGTTTGGTGACAACGTGTTTCGCTATGGACATATCGGCACCTTCACCACCACGCAAACGCCCAGTTATCAGTTGCAGAACGACTTTGATTACAATGGAACGAGGCAAACGGCGTATGTGCAAAACGGATGGCTCGGCACTACCACGTTCGAGGCTTCCGATGATAACCCTGTGCTGGCCAATTATACAAGGCAACTTTTCGGAATTTCCGAAATAGCCCCCTACCTGACTAATTTCGAAATGATACGTAGTTTCAACGGCCTCATTAACGGAGATAATGTACAAAGCGTTTACGGCTTGTTCAGCAACGTAGGCGTGCAAAATACCGATTATTACAAAGGACGTACAAGTTACTACTATCTTGCCGCCAAGGCCAGTGCCACGGTTGGCAAACACGAAATTGAAATGGGTTTCAACTTCGACCGATACAATTCTTCCTATTATTCCTTGGGTGCCTACAGCTTGTGGAGCATCATGCGCCAAAGCACCAACGCACACATTACACAGTTGGACCTCGACAATCCCCAGTTCCATTTTGAAGGCAGTAACCTGTTCGTCGACTATAACCGCCTAAACGGTGGCGGACAAACATACTTTGATGCCGCTCTTCGTGAAGCACTGGGACTGGACATCAATGGAACAGATTGGGTGGACATTGACCGCTATGACCCCGAGTTCTACTCCGAACACGGAGGCGTGAGCATGTTCTCCGCAAATGAGTTGTTCAACAGCGGAAACAGCATCGTGAGTTACTATGGCTATGACCATACTGGCGAAAAGTACAACGGACGCGGCTGGAGTTTGGACGACTTCTTCGATCCTGTCTCAAAAGGACATCCCAAATACCAGTATCTCCCCGCATTTTCTCCCATTTACATGGCGGGTTATGTGCAGGATAAGTTTGCGTTTGAGGACCTTATCTTCAACGTGGGTGTACGTGTGGACTACTACGACGGTAACCAAATGGTGTTGAAAGACCCCTACCTGCTCTATGAGAGTTACACGGTGGGTGACTTGCGGGGTGGCAACGTTCCTTACAACACAGGCTTGAACGGCAATGCTTTCGCTAACAACGCGAAGGACGACTGGGTGGTTTATGTGGACGACCCGACGGCCTCGACGCCGACCATTCGCGGCTACCGTAGCGGAAATACGTGGTATAATGCCGAAGGCGTAGAAGTAAGTTCTCCGAAACAAGTAGTAGGTGAGAGCGGAAAACCCACTCCATACCGCACCAGAGGTGCCGGTGGTGGACAGGAAATCGCCACCATAGGCAATGCCAGCGGAAATAAAGTCAGCAGCGCAGCTTTCGAAGACTACAAGGCACAGATAGTACCCATGCCTCGTATCGCATTCTCTTTCCCCGTGGGAGAGAAATCACAGTTTAAGGCCAACTATGACATCATTGCCCGTAGGCCTTCCGGCGGCTGGCAGGCAAATTACTTGAGTTATATGTACATGAACCAAGCCACCATCGTGAACAACCCCAATCTCAAACCTGAACGCAACACTAACTATGAGATTAGTTTTCAACAGGCTTTGAATGACCACATGGGCATTTCTGTGAGCGCCTATTATAAGGAGACGCGTGACCTCATTCAGTTGGTTCAATACGCAGGAGCAGACCCCAACCAAGGATACTACAGTTATGACAATTTCGACTTTAAGACCACGAAGGGCTTAACATTCAGTTATGACTTGCGCAGAACCAACAACGTGCGCATCAGTGCTAACTACACCCTACAATATGCGGAAGGCACTGGCTTGAGCACCACGACCATGAGCGAGTTGATACGCGAGGGTTACACCACGCTGAAGATGCTTAACCCAATCAGCGATGACCGTAGGCATGAGTTCAAGGCAAATGTCGACTTCCGTTACGAAAGTGGCGCGAAGTATAATGGCCCCGTTATCAAAAGAGCGGTTAAAAATAAGAAAACCGGTGAATTGGAAAGCAAGGAAATTCGTCCTTTTGAGGACTTTGGCATCAATTTCACCGCCGTGGCTCAAAGCGGAAGACCCTATACCAAGCAGTTCAGTGTATTGCAAAACACCATCGTGGGGTCCTATCGCGGCGCACGCCTACCCTGGGGTTTCTATTTTGACATCGTTGCCGACAAGACCTTCCCCATCATCATCAAGGACAAAGATGGCAATGTAAAGCGTAACACAATGCTTAACGTGGCATTGACTGTGAACAACTTATTCAACATTCGTAACATATTAAGCGTTTTCCCAGCCACGGGAAACCCCGATGATAACGGTTATCTCTCCGACCCGGAGACGCAGGCCTCCATCGACGCTTCGCTGGATCCCCAATCCTACCGCGACATGTATAGAATAATGCTGAACAACAACTATTACTATTACAATGCGCCGCGTTTGGTGAAGTTGGGCGTATCCTACAGCTTCTAAGTCATTAACGAAAAAAAATTGAGAGATGAAAAATATTTTTAGCAAACTTGTATTAGTGGCTTTCTTGTTCTCGATGACGGCGGGAACGGCTGTCGCCCGCGAATGCACCCTCTGCAAGAAGACGAGTGTAAAGAAGACGTCAGTGACAAGCAAGGCTGCCGTGTGCAAAAGAGCGCAGAGTACTTCAGAGTTGAATATTAATAATGTACGGGCCCTTATCAATGGTTACGGCAATATGTGGTTTGATGGCAGCGTAACGCAGTACTACCTGCCCAAAAACAGCACTTCCACTCCTTTGTATTGCGCTGCTTTGTGGATTGGTGGCACTGACGTGAACGACCAGTTGCGCATCGCCGCCTTACGTTTCGGAAGCGAGGGCGACGACTATTGGCCCGGCCCGCTCACCATCGATGGCAAGGCGGATGTGAGTCTTGAGGTCTGCAACTACTATGACAGACATTTTAAAATAACGCAGGCGGAAGTACAGACCTTCCGCTCCATGTTCGATTATACGGAAACCGGGGTAGTGCCCAATGCCAGTTATGACGAGGGTGCTATACCCAAAATAATCAAGGAATGGCCTGCACATAGCGCGTTTGACAATGAAAGTTATTACTTGGCACCATTCTGTGATGTGGATGGTGACGGCGTGTATAACTACCAAGCGGGTGACTATCCCTACTACGATTTCAACAATGCCCTTTGCCCACGCACGCTGAAGGCAGCTTTGGCACCAGGACAGAGTTATGTCCCCAAGCCCACCATGGAAGACTCGGCGGGCATCGTGAAGGGTGGATTGTTGAGCGACCAAGTTCTGAAAGGCGACCAAACCATTTGGTGGGTCTTCAACGACATGGGTAATGTGCACACAGAGTCCGGTGGCAACCCCATCGGCATGGAAATCCGCGCCCAAGCTTTCGCGTTCGCCACGAACGACGAAATCAACAACATGACGTTCTATTCTTATGAAATTATCAACCGCTCCACCTACGAATTGCGCAACACTTATTTTAGCCAGTGGGTCGACCCCGATTTGGGTTATGCGGCGGATGACTATATTGGTTGCGACGTGAAGCGCGGTTTGGGATACTGCTACAACGGAAAGGAAACGGATGGCCCGGGGACGGGCGCATACAGCGGTGTGCCACCGGCGGTGGGCATTGACTTTTTCCAAGGACCGTACATGGACCCCGATGGCAAAGACAACCCCAAGATTGACATAGAAAAAATGCGCCTGTATTTTCCAGACGCCCTTAAGACATATGCCATCACCAGCGCGTCGGGCAATGTGAAATACGACACGATTGCTCTTACCGATGATGCCGACCTATACTACCCCAATGCTTGGTACTTCAAACCGGGCGACTCTGTTGGCAATTGCGCCATTAACGGTGTGAACTTCGGCAACAACATCATCGACGACGAACGTTTCGGTATGCGTCGCTTCATATATTATGAGAACTCTGCCTCCGGTGCCAACGCAGAACCGCAGAAGGCAACAGACTATTATAACTATTTGCAAGGCCGTTGGCGCACTGGACAGAAGATGCTATTCGGCGGAAATGGTTTGAACACGGGCGTGGACCCTGCAAAGATTCCGGCTGATTTTATGTTCCCAGGCGACAGCGACCCGCTACATTGGGGAACCAACGGAGTTGTGCCCACCTCGCATCCCGACGACTGGACCGAAGTGGTGGCGGGAAACCAGCCCGGTGACCGTCGTTTCATGCAGAGTGCAGGACCATTCACGTTGAAGCCAGGTGCTTTGAACTACATTACTGTGGGTATTCCTTTTGCCCAAGCCACTTCAGGGTCTGCGTGGACCTCGGTGGAACTCTTGCGCGAGATAGACGACGTGTGCCAATCTCTTTTTGAGAACTGTTTTAAGGTGCTGGATGGCCCGCAAGCCCCCACTATGGTGGCGCAGGAACTCAGCAACGAAGTGATTTTGTACCTCACTTATGAAAACCCAAAGGGCAACAACTATGGTGAGAGTTACGATGAAGTGGACCCCTCCATCGTGCGTGGATATGTTGATGCAAACGGCACCCAGCACACCTATACTGACGCTGAACGCAGTTACAAGTTCGAAGGATACCAGATTTACCAGTTGGCCAACGCAAAAGCTTCCGTCGCCGACATCAACGACGAGACTAAAGCACGTTTGGTTGCGCAGTGTGACGTGGAGAACTACTACGATACGAATAACACCCTGCCTATTGGCACGTTGGTGAACTATACCTCCAATAGCACGACAGGTCTGTTGACAGGTCAAATCATGGTGACGGGTAGCAACCGCGGCATCAAACACGTGTTCCATATCACGAACGATGCTTTTGCTTCCGGAACGAACACCAAACTTGTCAACAACAAAGAATACTATTTCATTGCCATTGCATATGCACACAACCGTTATAAGGAGTATTCCCAAACGGATGCTGCTTTCTTGGATGGCCAGAAGGAACCCTATCTCGCTGGACGTCAAAACGAATATGGTGGAGCCATTGAGAAGATTACCGTCAAGCCACATGATCCTACTTCGGAAAATGGCGGTACGGTAGTTCAAGCCAGTTTTGGCATGAGTCCCAATGTCACCCGCATCGAGGGCTACGGCAACGGCGGCACCATCCTCGAACTTACGGAGGAGAGTATTGAGGAACTGATGGGTGCTAAGGGTGTGCCTGGCATGGCGCCCGGTACTTTTACGGATCGTACCACCGTCTCTTATAGTTCGGAGATGAAAAACCCGTGTATTATCCCGCAACCTCGTTACAAGCAGAATGCAGGGCCCGTCAATGTCCGCGTCGTTGATCCTCTTAACATCAACCCTGGAAAGTTCTACATCCGTTTCAATGGTGCAAATGATACCAGCCGTTGGACTATCTCTCGCGTGGATGGCACCGCCTTGTATCAGACCGCGGATGGCAGTAGCGTCTTCACTGACACGGCCGACTTTGTCATCTCTCGTTACAACGAGCAGTTGTTTTTGAATCTTGGAATAGCGGTAGCCATCACCAACCCCAGCCCCATAGCCAGCAGGATGTATTTCAATGCCAGCAAGAACTATACGCCAGGATGTCATGCGGGTCTCGTCAATGCCGACGCTCTGCTCTATTCCTCAATGAAGTTTTCGGACAGCACCAAGATGTGGCTGACGGGCATACGCGACGATGACAGTTATCTTATGTACAACTGGATACACTCGGGATCTCAATTTGCGTCGGGTAATGTTACCTCATTCTTGAACACAAGTGTGATCAATAAACCTATTACGGGTCAAGAAATGTTGCTCGACGACGACTATTACCGCGACTCCATCATCACGGGTACGTCTACACAACATTTCACGTTCCCACTTGATAAATATGGAGTCTTTGAAGATGTGATTGGCGGAACATGGGCCCCCTATGGCTTGACTTCTGTGCGCGAGTACCACCCGGCATTCTCTTATGTGTATTACCTTACAGACTCCGTCATCCTCGACTCCGTCTACAAGGCCGACAAGCACAATCCGAAACTCTATGGCTCATACTACAAGGCGCAACGTGAAGCGTTGAATCCTTTCAACAACAAGTCGCTTACCTACAACGATATGTCCCTGCTGCCAAGTGTGCGCATCGTCATTACGTCCGACACCAGCAAGTGGACGCGTTGTCCTGTCATAGAGATGTGTGATGACTATACGCAAAGCGAGGGTAATGCACGCCGTTTCCAGATGCGCAGACATCTTTCTGTCAACAAAATGGGCAAGACCATTGAGGACCTCGGCATTGCTGCGAATACTGCTGACCCCTCCAACCCCGCATACATTGCTGCCTATGGCATGGGTTGGTTCCCAGGCTATGCTATTTCGCTTGAAACAGGCGAGCGTTTGAACGTGCTCTTTGGCGAAGACTCGCGCTACAGTCAGTACAATGGTCGTGACATGATGTGGAACCCCGTAAGCACCATTATGAATGGCACACAAAACTATGTGATGGGTGGACGCCACTATATCTATGTGATGAATGCCACCTCACAATGGTTCCCGCGTTACCACAATAATTTCGGTGCTCCCGTTAAGTATAGTTCACCCTCATACGACGCAGGCCGCTGGGCCAGCATGATGTTGCGCTCGCTTGACCATTTGATGACCACCACCAGCGACTATTTCAACCATGGCATCCTGTCGCGTGCCAACGACACGTGGAATTCCAACAGTGCCGTACGCGACTCGGCTGCTGCTTTCTATTCTTTCATGAGTTGGGTGAACATGCCCCTTACTAGAGCCAACTTCCAATTCACCAACCCCATAGACATCCCCACAGATGTGGTTATTAACATCAATCTCAATGGTCGCTATGGCACCAATTGGAGCAAAAACGGCACCAACCCTGCCAACAGGAGCATGGCTCTCATCAATAACAACAATCCTCTGTACATGTTCGAACTCACCAATGACATTGCCACGTTGACAGGCCAAGCCACGAGGAATAATGCCGCCCAGGAGTTTAAGGATTCTATCCTTTCCCTTATTGGTGTGGTGCCGAACCCCTACTACAGTTATTCTTCCTACGAGACCTCCAGCCAACTTGAAACGCGCGTGCGTTTCATCAATGTCCCTGCGGGCAGCACCATTTCCATCTATACGGTGGATGGCACGCTGGTGCGACGTCTTGGTCCATCTCCCTCCAATACCACTACCGTGGATTGGGATCTGCACAACCACAACGGGCTCCCCATTGCTGGCGGCATGTATCTCGTTCACTTCGAATGCCCAGGCATAGGCGAAGCGGTAGTGAAATGGTTTGGAACGATGCGGCCCGTTGACCTCAACTCGTTCAAGTTCTAAGTTCAAAACCTTTAAATCCTGTTTGAAATGAAACATACATTAAGAATAACAATAGTAGTTGCTTTATCGATGCTGCTCGGAATGCCAGTCTTGCAGGCTGGCAACGATAACCGTCGCGGTACGGCGGGAGCCCCAGAGTTGCTCATCAACCCTTGGGCTCGCAGTGCGGGGTGGGGCGGCGTTAACGTGGCCAATTCCAGAGGCTTGGAGTCGTTCTACACCAATGTCGCCGGCCTTTCGTTTACGAAAAGCACAGAAATCAGCTATTCCTATACCAATTGGTTTGGCGGCAAAAGCGGTATTAACAGCGGTGCAGCCATAAATGCATTTGGTTTGGCACAGCGCATTTTTGAGAAAGGTGTGGCAGGCATTTATGTCATGACGATGAATTTCGGTAATCTTCCCGTAACAACGGTGAACAAACCAGAAGCGGGCAATGACGCGACGTTCTCACCCACGTTCATGAATCTCAACGTGTCCTACGCACATGCGTTTACTCACAGCATCCGCGGAGGTATGAATATTAAAATTATTAGCGAAAGCACCAACGATGTTTCAGGCAGCGGATTTGGCATTGACGCGGGCATCCAATATGTGACGGGTGAAAATGACGAGTTGAAGTTTGGCATCTCGCTTAAGAACTGGGGGCCATCCCTTAGTTTCGATGGAGCCGGACTGTCGTTCACTTTTAATAACGAGAACGGCAACACGGTAACGGGTGAATATCGCAGTGCCGAATGTGAGCTTCCTACGAACCTTAACATCGGCGTGTCATACGACTTCTTGTTCGAGAAGTGGAACCAGCGCTTGACGTTGGCCGGTAGTTTCACCTCCAACGCTTTTCTGAAGGACAATTTCATCTTGGGCTTGGAATACAGTTTGCTTGACCGTTTACAGTTGCGCTGCGGATACGTAGCCCAGCGCGACATCTTCTCGAAAAGCAATCGCACCGTGGTGAACGATTTGTCGGCTGGAGCCAGTTTCGAATTGCCACTGAGCAAGAAAGAAGGCGCTCCCACGATAGTGTTTGATTACTCATACCGCAATGCCTATCCCTTGAAGGGAACACATTCTATAGGCGCAACCATACGCCTATAAGGCATTGGCTGCCCAAACTAAAAGAAACTATAAGAATATTAATGCTAACCAGAGAGTTAGGAAAGGTTCTCCATGAAGGACCTTTCCTGCTCTTTATAACGTTTTTGAAAACATGTCTGAAATAAAATATTACAGTGAGGAGGGCCTAAAAAAGTTGCAGGACGAACTTCATCGCATGATAGTAATAGACCGTCCCGCCGCCGCCGCCGCTATTGCCGAGGCCCGCGACAAAGGCGACCTTTCTGAAAATGCCGAGTATGATGCCGCCAAGGAGGCGCAAGGTCATCTCGAGGCGCGCATTACGAAGTTGCAAGAGTTGATTGCAAACGCTCGTCTCATAGACGAAAGCAAGATTGATGTAAGCAAGGTGTTGCTTCTCTCCAAAATCACCATACAAAACGTGAAGAGCCAGGTAAAGCAGACCTACACGATTGTCCCGGAAAGTGAAGCTGATTTGAAGAAAGCCTTGATATCGGTGACTTCGCCCTTTGCGCAGGCTTTCCTGGGTAAGCAGAAGGGTGACGTAGTGGAGGTGCATGTGCCCGCAGGCACGATGACATTTAAAATACTTTCCATTGAAAGGTAATACACAAATAATAAACACCAAATTTATGTCAAGTATTTTTTCAAAGATAGTATTGGGGGAAATACCCAGTTACAAGGTAGCGGAAACTGAAGACTGCCTTGCTTTTCTCGATGTGAACCCCATTCAGCGTGGCCACGTGCTTTGCATACCTAAGAAGGAGGTGGATTACCTATTCGACCTTGACGAAGAACTCTATGGTAAACTCATGCAATTCGCCGGCAGGGTGGCCAAGGGGGTGAAAAAAGTGTGCCCTTGCGTAAAAGTGGGCATGGGCGTTGTGGGCATAGACGTTCCGCATGCACATGTGCATCTCATTCCCATAAATGAAGGTAGCGACTTTAATTTTGGGCATCATGTGAAAATGACATCCGAGGAGTTTGCATACTTAGCCAAAGAAATATCCGACGCCATCGAGTAGTTAGAGGGGTTTGTTAAGTCGCAGTTAAC
>JAXFQM010000151.1:0-4103 GCA_034178965.1 Bacteroidales bacterium
CGAACTGATGAAACGCAGCAACATGTGCAGTGTCATGCTTTTGAATATGCGTCGCCAGAAGATGGATATTGTTGTTTACGTGAACCGCCGGCTGCAATTGGTAAACACATTTCCAGCGGTCAGCACGCAAGATGCTGCGTATCACGCTATAGACGTGATGAAGAGCCTGCGATTGGAGGATGCCAAACTGGAAGTGCTGCTTTGCGGGGACGTAGAGCGCGAGCGCTATATGGAAATGGCTCCCTATTTTCCCAAAACCGACCTCTATTGCGGACGCACACTTAAGGCCGATACAGAAGAACTGAAGAAATTGCATGCCCACAAATGGGCACTGTTGCTTTGTTAATGCCTGCGCACCCCTATGAGAATCATTGCCGGAACATTAAAGGGAAGAAGGCTGAACCCGCCAGAAAATCTGCCCGTTAGGCCCACCACCGACATGGCGCGCGAAAGCCTCTTCGACATATTGAACAATTATGTGGATTATGAGGAGTGCGATGTGTTAGATCTCTTTGCAGGTACGGGTGCCGTGAGCATGGAATTCGTCAGCCACGGTGTCAAGGCCGTGACAGCAGTGGACCAAAATGCGGCCTGCGTCGATTTTATCAAGCGCTCTGCGCAACTCTTTAAGGCCGAGAACTTGCACGTGGTGCGAAGCGACGTCTTTGCGTTGCTGAAAAAAGCCTATATGAAATTCGACATTGTGTTTGCAGACCCGCCCTACGACCTGGAGACGCTCCCTGAGTTGCCAAACCTGGTCTTTGAGAAAGAACTGCTGAAACCGGAAGGTATCTTCATCTTGGAACACTCCAAGGCACACACTTTTGAAGACCACCCTCGTTTTTGGCAACACAGGCGCTATGGTAAAGTCAACTTCACGTTCTTTGCCAACAATGTGGCCGAATAACCATTGCTTGCCGTTTGAAAAATTTATAAATAATATCATCTTATGGATGCTGTAGTAAAAACTAATTTCCACTTTCCCAAACAGAAAGGCCTCTATGTAGGTAAGGTTCGCGATGTGTACAACATTGATGACAAATACATGGCCATGGTGGTCACCGACCGTATTTCGGCTTTCGATGTGGTGCTTCCCAAGGGCATCCCCTACAAGGGACAGGTGCTTAACCAAATTGCCTCCAAGTTCCTCGACGCCACCAAGGACATCGTACCCAACTGGAAACTTTGCGCTCCCGACCCTATGGTCACCGTGGGGCTCAAATGCGAAGGGTTTCGCGTGGAGATGATAGTACGGGGCTACCTTGCCGGCAGCGCTTGGCGTGAATACAAGGCGGGTGCGCGCATGTTGTGCGGCGTGCCTTTGCCAGAGGGCATGGTCGAAAATCAAAAATTTCCGCAACCCATCCTTACTCCCACCACGAAAGCCGACGAAGGGCACGACATGAATATTTCGCGCGAAGAAATCATCGGACAAGGACTCGTAAGCAAGGAAGACTATGCACTGCTGGAGAAATATTCCCTTGCCCTCTTCCAGCGAGGCACAGAAATGGCTACCGAAAAAGGGCTCATACTTGTGGACACAAAGTATGAATTTGGCAAGCGCGATGGCAAAATTTACCTCATCGACGAGATACACACCCCCGACAGCAGCCGCTATTTCTATGCCGAAGGTTACGAAGAGCGCCAGCGGAAGGGTGAACGTCAACGCCAATTGTCAAAAGAGTTTGTGCGCGAATGGCTTATGGCTAACGGTTTTCAGGGACAGGCTGGACAAAAAGTGCCGGAGATGACAGACGCGGTTGTATCAAGTATCACGGACCGCTATATAGAACTTTACGAGCATATCACAGGCGAAAAGTTCCAACGCGCGGACATGTGCCCCGACGTGGCGGCCCGCATCGAGAGAAACGTGACGGAGTGTCTCGAAAAACTGTAATGGAAATTGAGAGGAAATACCTAATAAGCGCCCTGCCACCATCTCTTCAAA
The DNA here is from genome assembly GCA_034178965.1 of Bacteroidales bacterium. Taxonomy (GTDB): domain Bacteria; phylum Bacteroidota; class Bacteroidia; order Bacteroidales; family P3; genus Colimorpha. The sequence continues at coordinate 1,949 of JAXFQM010000151.1, forward strand.
GCCACCGTCACGAGGAGATGGAGCAGTGCTATCTTGCGACATCTCCCACCCTGCGCATCCGCAAGGCGGGAGATGTGTGCACAATGACGTTCAAGCGTCAACGCAGCAATGCGGTGGGCGCCATAAGCAACGTGGAAGTGGAATTTCCCATCCCTTTGGACAAGTATGTGGCGCTATGTGAGGAGAGGGTGGGGGAGATAGTGCGTAAGACGCGCTACTACGTTCCGCTACCCAATGGTTATACTGCAGAACTGGATGTGTTTAGCGGGACACACGAGGGATTGTGCATTGTGGAGGTAGAGTTCCCATCTTTGGATGCTTCCGTAAAGTTTTCCAAGCCTGCTTGGTTCGGCGAGGAAGTGTCGAGCGACAAACGCTATCGCAATATGTTTCTTGCCCTCAACGGCACTGCCTTGGCGGCAGAGGCCCGCAAGTATTAACTATTAACCTTGCACACTACTCAAAAGCATGAAGAAGATACCAGCAACCTTTACCATCGTGTTCTTTCTCGTCCTCATAGCTGCGGCGTGCACGTGGTTCGTTCCTGGTGGCGAATACGATCGCCACGGCATTGCCGTGGAGAATGCCGATGGCACTGTTGACACGCGTGAGGTGGTAGACGGTAATTCTTTCCATTATGTGGAGCGCAATCCGCAGACGTGGCAGGTATTTACTTCTTTTTTTAATGGATTTGTGGATAAGGCGGATATCATCGTGTTTATCCTCATGGTAGGCGGTGCCTTTTTCATCCTTAATGACAGTCATGCCATCGACGTGGGAGTGCTGACTTTTCTGCGGCGTGCACAGCGTCTCAACCGCGTCAAGTTTTTTAGGAAAGTGGGCGTAGAGAACATCATCATGTCTCTCATCATGATTTTGTTCAGCCTCTTTGGTGCCATTTTCGGCATGAGCGAGGAGACCATTGCCTTTGTTGTCATATTCATACCCTTGGCCATTTCCATGGGCTATGACAGCATCACGGGTCTTTGCCTTTGTTACGTGGCGGCTCACGTAGGCTTTGCGGGGGCCATGCTCAACCCGTTCACCATAGGCATAGCTCAAGGCATTGCAGAGCTGCCCATATTTAGTGGCTTGGAATACCGCTTTTTCTGCTGGGCTATTCTTACTGTGATACTTATGGTCTTTGTTCTGCTGTATGCAAGGAAAGTGAAACGAAACCCCACCTGCTCGCCGGTATATGCTATCGACTCGTATTGGCGTGACCGCGCGCGTGCTCAACAGGACAACCCTGTGGCATACCACACGCCTCGCGCGGCATGGATTTTGTATGTTTTGCTGTGCATAGTTCTTGTCTACCTTGCCGTTCGCATGCCATTCACTACCGTCTCCATTGGCAGCGGCAGCGGCCAGTTGTGCCTGATGCCCGTGTGGGCGGGGCTCTTTGTCGTAACAGGTTTCTTTGCGTTGCGCAAGTCGGTGCATTTCTTTATCCTCGACATCCTTTTGTTTACCATTCTCTACCTTGTAACTGGCGTGTTGGGCTATGGATGGTATGTGATGGAAATATCGGCTCTATTTCTAGCCATGGGCATTTTAAGCGGCATTGCCAATGGGGGCGGTGCAGACGACATCTCCCGCCTGTTTTTGGCAGGTTGCAAGGACATTTTAAGCGCCGCCCTCGTGGTGGGACTTGCCAGCGGCATCATATTCATCTTGCGCGACGGACACATCATTGACACCCTGTTGCATGGGTTAACATCCTCCCTGGCCAAGGCCGGAGAGGTTGCAAGTGTAGGGGCTATGTACGCTTTTCAAACGGCTCTCAATCTCATCATGCCCAGCGGCAGCGCCAAGGCGGCGCTAACCATGCCCATCATGTCGCAATTTGCCGACTTGATTGAGGTATCGCGTCAAACGACAGTGCTCGCATTCCAGTTTGGCGACGGATTTACAAATATGATTACTCCCACCAGCGGCGTGCTAATAGGTTGCCTCGGAGTGGCCAAAATACCATACGCCACTTGGCTGAAATGGGCGTGGAAATTCATCGTGGCCCTCATCGTTTTAGGCTTTGTGCTCATCTTGCCCACATTGTATATGGATTTGCCTGGCTTTTAGTTCAGCAAGACGCAGCTCTCATAAGTTTGTCATAATGAAAAGATTCGCTTTCTTTCTCTTCTTTTTTCTCTCTTGC
>JAXFQM010000188.1:0-6531 GCA_034178965.1 Bacteroidales bacterium
TATGAAATACTTGTCGCCAAGGGGGCGGGTTTTGTTGTCGGACAGGCTGCGGTTGATGCGTTCGACGAACGCGTAACTCATGCGCCCCATGCTGTCCTGCACGGCATAGTAGAACTCCTCCTCGGTGCCGCTGGCCAGCAATGTGGCAGCGTAATCGTCGGGAAGGCGGTAGTCCTTCGCGTAACCGTCGAAGAAGACGGTGAGTTTCATTCCCGCCAGCCCATGCTTGCTGATGGAGACCACATGGTTGTCGTCGAAGCGCGAAAGCGCCAAACTGACGTATTTCTGTATGATGCCGTTGCTGTCGGTAAGTTTCATGAAAACGTGGTCCTCACTCTTTTTGGCGGCTGCCTCATTCGCCTCGTTATTAAACGGCGTGCGTTTGGCGCGCACTCCAGTGGGGCGTACGTAGAGATACTCCCCGCTGTCTTCCAGCACGAACGTAGCGCCCTCGGGCATCTCCTTTCCCGTGAGGAAGTAGGAGGCTTGCGGCACGCCGTAGCCAAAGGCGTAGTCGAAATAGGGATACAAGTCGCCGCTCCTCTCCACCTCCGCCTTCAACTGCATGGCGGTGAGACCAGGCTTGGCTTGCTTGGCGCAGGCCACGAAGCCGGCGGTGAGCGGGCTGCTGAAGCTGGTGCCAAACACTTCCGACATCTTGTCGTTCCCCTTGGGATCCGCCACGCTGGCTTGTCCAAAGTTGCACACGTTGGGCTTCAGCCTCCCGTCGGCCGTGGGGCCGTAACTGCTGAAATATATGTGTCCGTAACTGTACAGGTCGGCGTTGATACCGCCCACAGTGAGGACGCTGTCGGCGTCGGCGGGGGTGATGATGGTCTTCCAAGTCTTGTCGTTGCCTTCGTTGCCTGCGCTGTTGCACACCAAGATGCCCTTGCGCGCGGCCATGTTGGCGGCGTGCGCCACGGTGCTGCGGCCGTCCATCTCGTAGGTGAAGTGGCGGTCTTTACCATACCCGAGGCTGCTGTTGATGACATCGGCGCCGTTCTTGTCGGCCCATTCCATGGCCTGCTGCCACCACACCTCCTCCTTGTAGGGCTCTGGCTCCACTTCCGTCCTGGCCAAAAGGAAGGTGGCTCCCGTGGCCAATCCCAGTTGATGGCCGTTCAATATTCCCGCTATGCAGGAGAGCACCATGGTGCCGTGCGTGCTCCACCCGTAGACGTTTTCCTTCTTGTTGCAGAAATTCCAAGTGGCGACAATTTGGTTATTGTCACGCAGATGTTTGAAGGCTTGGTGCGTGTTCACGGCGGGGAAGCCACCGTCGAATACGGCCACACGCACACCCTTGCCGTCGATGCCCTTGCTGCGGAACAAACTGCCCTGCATGCGCAAAAGCTGGTCCGACATCTTAGGCATTCCGTCCAGCACGTCGTTTGCGCGGGCCGCCTGCTTTTCCATGCGCGCCGTTTGGCGGCAGTGCGCCATCTCCATTTGCGAGGCTATCAAGGAACTGCCTTTCACGCATTCCAGTTTCTCTATTTGCGCCATCTGCTCGGGCGTGGCCATCACGGCCACCGCATTGAGCCAACGCGAGGTGCCCACCTCCTCCTGCGCAAGGGCTGTCACTCTGTCCACGTAACTTTGACGGAGAGGGTAGTTCGAAATGTCGTACAAGTCGGCGTCGTTCAGCCGATAGCGCTCTATGGCCTTGGCGTCGAAATAAGCGTAGGGGTCGAACGTGGTGCCTTCCTTGTCAACAAGGAACACCCAATAGCAATTTTGCGCCAAACCCTGCAACGCCAGCGCGATGGCGGCAATAAGTACCAGTGTCTTTTTCATTTTCATTATTCTATTGTTTAACATTTAGTGCAATGTTTATGGCATTGTTGCATCTTTCAGGCCAGTATTTGATGGAGCACCTCAATCGACCTTATTTCTTTGAAGCCAGGCAAGTGTATGGCATAGTATTGCAGCATTATGCTCGTCATTTGGCGGCGGATGGCGGAGGGAAGTAGGGGGCGTGGGATACCGTTGCGAAGGCTGTCGAGATAACTATGAAGACAAAGGCTGTCATCGTAGGCAAGGTAGTAGTCCAAGTTTCCCGGGTCGGCATGTACTACTTGAGGGGGTGCCAAGAAGCGGCCCTCCCTCATTTGGAAGAGCGGTTCCATGCGGCTGTAGTTGTCAAGGGGTTCTATGCCGAGGTAGAGTGCCAAACGCAGCAGAAACATCACAGGAAAGTCGCCCAGCGGCTCGTCGGTTTGGTCCAATGTCTCCATTTGGCCCACCAGGAAGTCGAACAGGCACGGGTTGGGTTCCTCCTCCCTCACCGTCTTGTAAAGCACCTCGTTCATGAAGAACAGTAGCGCGGTTTTCACGCTGTTGGTGGCGCAGCCGTTCATGGGGCGTGCGGGCTGCATTTCCTTGATATACTGTAGTTGCGCGCGACGGTTGTCGTAGACGGTCATTTCCAGATAGCTCATTGGCTGTAGCAAGTTGCGTTTCGCCTTACTCCTGCCTCCGCGCACGCCCTTCACCAAGTAGCTGCGCTCGCCCAGTTGCCGAGTGAATATCTTGGCCACCACGCTCGTTTCCGAGTAGTTTGTGGTATGTAGCACCAAGCCTTGCGTGTTTAGCGTCGTGGTTCCCATGCGGTTACTTGATTACAAGGATTTTCGTTACGGCGCGCATCTTCCCTTCTTCGTTGCTGGCAAACACGAAGTAGACCCCCGTCGCCACCTCTTCGCCACTGTTGGTGCGCTTGTTCCACACCGCCTGTCCTCCGTGCGCCGTGGTGGTGAACACCGTGTGACCCGCCGCGTCTGTGATGTGCACTATGGCGTTGCGGCTAAAGCCGTTAATAGCAATTAGGCCGTCGTAGCCAGGTTGCACGGGGTTGGGGAAGACATGGATGTGTTCGCTGTTGTCGCTGCCGGCGTAGGTGGCGGTGGTGCGGAAAGAGAGCAGCCCCTTGTCGGTGCCAATGAAGAGTTCTCCGTTCTGCGGGTTGAAAGCCAAGGCCACTATCTTGTTGGAGAACAGGGGGCTATTGACTACAGTATAGTGTTCCAACTGCGTCAGTCCGTTGGCGCTCAGCAGGTAGAGTCCTCCGTTGGCCGTTCCCACCCACTTGCGGTTAGCGCCATCCACCACGATGGCGGTGACGCTTTCGTAAGCCATTAGGTATTCCACCATGTCGCCCTCGCTGATGAGGATGTTGCTGCACGAGACTGGCGAGAGTTCTCCTTTGCCGCCGTTTTGGAATATCTTGTAGCCGTCGAATATCTTCTTAATGCCCTTATCCGTTCCCATCCACAGTTCGCCGTTGTAGTCCTGCACCAAACAGTTGACGGCGGTGGTGCTCACCTTGCTGCCGTTGTTGGGGTTGACGTAGGCGAGTTGTGTACTGCCATCGGAGGCCACGCGTATGGCGCAGAGACGGTTGACGCGCCCGTAAAACCAAAGCACGCCGTTGGCGGTGTCGAACAAGATATGGTCTATGTCCGTGGCATTGTACAGGCTGCCTATAGAATAACTGTGCCATGTGCCGTCTTTTCTGCGTTCCACGATGCCATTCTGCACAAGGGAGTTGGTCATCCAAGCATTGCCGCCCCTGTCGAAGCACACGTCGCCGGTGCGCAACGAGCGGAAGCCTCCTTCGGAATAGGGTTTCAGCGCGCCACTGGTGTTGCCTTCGTTGAACACGTCCACGAGCTTTCCGTCCACGATGCGAATGATGCCATAGCCCCACGCCGCCGCCAACACCTCGCCAGCGTTGTTGGGGTTTACAGCGGCCGAGACGATGTCGCGCAGCGTGTCGGCATCGCCGGGGTGCATGCTGTGCCAGGCCTCGTTGTCGAAGAAACCCAAGGCGGCCTTTAGGTTGGCGTTCACGCCCGTCTTGCTTTTTCCGCCGTGGCACAGCAAGATGCGTCCCTTGTCGGGAACAAGGCGGTACACGTTGTCCGTCCAAGGGCTTTGCGGCGAATAGTTTTGCAGCCTGCCGCCTTCAAAGTCGTATTCCATCAGTCCTGCCCACTTGTGCGCCAGCCACAGGTGTTGGTCGTCGTCCATGTCGGCGTCCTCTATTTCCATGCTCATCCAGTCTATGCCTCCGAGAGAACGGTAGCGTTCCATTTGGGGCGTGAAAACCAGCAGGCTGTCGCCCGCGCACACCAGCACGTGGCGTTTGCCCACGCGCACGTTTTCTATCTTGTCGTAGAGGATGGGGACGAACCCCGTGGCCGATGTCCTGGCATAGAGCGTGCTTTGCGCGGAGGAGCTGTCGTAGACGGTAGCCAGCAGCCAGCCTGCCGAGGTGACGGCGAGGTGCCTCACGGACTGGGCTGCCAGGAGCGGCGCGTCGGCAGGCATCCAGTTAGCAGCGATGGATAGGTTGGAGGCGAGCGGGGCGCACAGCACCCCCTTCTCCGTGGCCGCATACAGCGTGTCACCGAAGAAAGCCAAATCGAGTACTGGCGTTATGGGGAGGTAATAGGTCTCCTTTATTTCCATGCGGTGCAGGTCCAGCGCCACCACGCCGAAGGCGCACGCCAAATAGGCGTTGCCGCCGTGGAAACGTATGTTGCGTATGCTCTTGTCGCCGCTGATGCTGCTGCGGCGTATGTCGCCCACGTTGAAGGTTTCGCCGTCCTGCAATATATCGATGTTTGAGTTGACGTAGGCTATTACCAGCGACTTTGTGGCACTGTCGTAGGCGAATGCGCTAACCCCCACGTCGGTCAAGCCAGTGGTTTTGTCCAGCAGTTCCCTCTTTCCTGTGGTGCGGTCCACCCTCATCATGCCTTGCGCCGCTGCCGCGTAGGCATACTTGCCGGCCGCCTGCACGGAATATATATGATTGTAACTCAAATGTGAACGCCATGCTTCTACCCTAATCTGCGCCCGCACCCCAGTCAGGCAGCAAAGGGCAAGCAGCGACAGAATGGCGGCATGACGTGTGTTCGTGGCTTTTATTCTAAACAAGCGCATCTCGTCCTCCTTTATTTTTTCCTTGGGATGAAACTTTGGTACACGATGGCAAGAACCCACGTAACCGTGGTGCTGAGGATGGCGGAAAGCCAAATGCGCCCCGCGTCGCGAAGGCTGAAGATGACAAGGTGGAAATAGAGCAGGTGGTAAATGAGCAGCATGACGAACAGGTAGATGGCGATGGTGCGGAAGTCCAGCGAGCGCAACGAAGGGGTCTCCACCACGGTGTCTTCTCCGTGGGTGAGCATCTTGTCGCCAAACCAAAAGCGGCACAATGCCATGGCAGTGCAGGCGCAGGCGTGGAAACCAGGCGCGTTGGAGAGGAGGTCCATCGCAAGCCCCGTGGCAAACCCTATGACCAGCATCCACGTGCGGCTTATGCCTGTGGGCAGCATCAGGATGAAGAGCACGAAGAGCATGGGGGTGATGAAACCGCCCAGATAGACGTTGTTCAGCACCACTGTTTGCAGCAGCATCAGCAGCGCAAAGCGCATTATGTTCCGCAACGCGATGTTCATTTCTTGTCCTTCTCCTCTTTTTTCATGGTTGTGTTCATTGCCGCTCCTCCTCTTCCGTCATTTTCAGCAGCGAATCCTGTTCGGCCTTAAAGTGGTTGTCGATGACATACACGTGCTTCAACGCACCAAAGTCGGCAGCAAGGCGTATCTTCACCTTGTAGAAGCCCGTACCTTTCACCTTGGCGAGCGCATCCACATAGCCCACCATGATGCCCTCGGGGAAGTCGTGTGCGAAACCGCTGGTGACCACCGTGTCGCCGTAGTACAGTTTGTGCGTCGAGGGGATGTCCAGCAGTTGCGCATAGCGATAGTCTCCGCCTTCCCAAACCAGCGTGCCGGTGCTGCCTGTGCGCTTTAACTTCACGCTGTTTCGGCTGTCGGGATGTTGTATGGGCATGACGGCCGAAAAGTTGCGCGTGGCGTTCACCACCACGCCCACCATGCCGTCGGGCGAGATGACGGCCATTTCCTGGTCCAGCCCCTGCGCCCTGCCTTTGTTCAGCATCAGCATGTTGCTTTGCCCGTTGCGGCTGCTTTTGATGACTTCCGCCTCCACGTAGCTGTAGCGTTGGCGATACACCGTGTCGTGCATGGTGAAGACGCTGTCGTTGTAAGACAGGAAACTCTCCTCCATGTGCGCCCTTAAGCGCGCGTTTTCAGCCGCGAGACGTGCGTTTTCGGCTTTCAAGCCGAAATATTCGCCCACGCCATAAACGCTCTTGTTCCAGTTGCCCGCCACGGCGTTGCCCCACCGTACCATGCGACTGGCCTGGTAGTAACTGCCACGCCACATCATAACGATAGCGACCGTCTCCAGCAAGAGGAAGAGGAAGACGTAGTTATAGCGTTTAATAAACTCCAGCAGGTTGCGCATCAGCCTTTTAGGTATTGCTTAATGATAGTCTCGGTTTCCTTCACCGCCGCGGCAAGGTTGTCGTTCACGATGGTGTGGTCGAAATGGACAGCTTCCTTCAATTCGAGGGCGCTGCGCTCCAGACGATGACGGATGCTTTCCTCGCTGTCGGTACCGCGTTTGCGCAGTCTCTGCTCAAGCACCTCC
>JAXFQM010000029.1:0-38984 GCA_034178965.1 Bacteroidales bacterium
ACGTTGCCTTTTCCGACTATAAGAAAACAGGATGCCTTTCCGCACCAGTAGCGTGCCATGCACAAACATGCAGTCCCTTAGAAGAAAAAAGGTTGTATGTCAATTTTTTTTCTTACCTTTGCATGCGTATTATTGGACGCATATTGCCGTAGCAACATGTTGTGATTGAACGGGAAATGGGATATTGTATGGCATCGGAAATATCGTAATCCTTTAATATTTAATTAAATAATATGCCTTACCCATGTTTGGCAGAAAGCAAAATGAAAACGAATACCACGGAACGATGAGAACTGAAATGTCGGATACAAAACATACCCACCTGCAAAATGCCGTCCGCAAGGCGCGTTGCGCGGGCGCCATCTTATTTACACTGCTTGTTGTGGTTGGCGCCAATGTTCTCGCGCAAGGAGACTACTACGTTATCATGGCTACCAGCACGGTGATGCACGGAGATACCACCATACATGGATACCATTACATGGGTGTGAAGGACAGCGCCGACTTTCCCGTAACCGTTACCAACGTTAAATACATAATAGACGACGGCCGCCTGCTACCGCAGGGAATAACTGTCGACGAGATGTATGGATGCCTATGGCAAAGAGATGCCAACGGACATTTAATGAACGTTAAGACCAAAAGATTCCTCTTTGCCCGGCCAGGTCGCTCGTCGGACGGCAGCGCCGAGTTCTCCACAAAAGAGAATGCCAGCGAAGCCACCGTGTTTGACTACATTCAAAGCGGCAACACGCCCTATAGTTCCATACCTACCAGTTGGGGCAACATCAACTACAACGTTTACTACTACGACCGTGCCATCCACGGCAACGGCGACTCCTCTTTCCTCTACGGAGCTCCCACTTGGCATTTCCGCACGACAAAGAACCTCAGTTATTACCACATCGCCGCCACCTATAGCCTGGCTTTCGAAAGCCACGAGGCTGGTCTCTCCAAGCCTATTCTTTCGGGCAACGATGTCTTGACGGATGCAGACAAGCAAGTCGTGATGCACTTCACCCCCAGTATGTTTCTACCAAAAAACGAAAGCTTTGTATACAAAAGCCTTTCGGGAGTGGGCGGCACGCTGCACATCATCTATGACAACGACGGGACCACCATCCTTGAGAAAATCCTCGTCGAACCCGCGCCCGTGGTAGCACCAGGGGAAATTCAATACGAAGTTATTTGCGAACTGGTTAGTTCCACTGAAAGTGCCGACCAATACGTTACAGTAGAAAGCATTGATGCCGCCACAGGCACTTTCATCTTGAAGCGCACCGACAAGCCTCTGCCCAAGAATGTGATGGGTTTGCGAATGAAAGTCAAGGCCACCATCGACGACGGAAGCCAATATTCAGCCACCAGTTCCGAATTCATCATGCGCCTGTTGAGTTATGGAGAAGTGAAGATAGGCGGCAGCGTGTACGGCGGCGGCCGCATCGCAGACGTGCATGGCAGCACCGACATCGACATAAACAACTGCTACTCGATAACAGCCATCTATGGAGGCAACGACATCGCTGGCAGCGTACTCGGTAATACAAGCGATGCCCATGTTTTCAAAGGCAGCAACATCACCATTGGCAACAACGGCAATAGGAATCCCGACTCCGTTACTGTGGCCAACATGCATATAGGCAGCGTGTATGGCGGCGGCAACGGATTTTATCGCTACAACGAACTTGCCAACAAAACGGATTTCAACACCCACAACGGAGACAGCCTTACTTTCCGCCTCTCTGCGCCAGAGGCGCTATACATCATGGACGGAACCACCATCTTGGAGGAGACGCTCGATGCCCGCACTGACGACAAATACTACATCGTTCCCACCATCCACAACACAAGCATTGCCCTTCAAACCGACTTTGTTTACGTAGACACCCTTTTTGGCGGAGCCAAAAACGCCTATATACTCGACAAAGGCAACAATGGCATCATTACGCCTAAAACAGAGACTAAAGATGGTCTGCTTGACACGGTGGGTTACAATTATCCCACTTCCATTGCCAAGACCGACCTGCCCACCAGCATCAGCATCCAAGTGGATGGCAGCACAGTAGACTGTCTGTTCGGCGGCAACAACTACGGCGGCTCCATTGGGCAACACTCTCGTATAGACATTGTGATAGAGAATACAAAAGTGGAAAGCGTCTGGACGGAAGACAGAAAACAATATACCGAAAAGGGCATCGGCACAGGGAGTTATGGTTGGAACAGCGAAAAGACACAGGCCCTTTCCACACGCTCGCGCGAACGCACGAGACCCGACGTTTCCTCGAACTGGCCAAACTGGGAAGACAATTGGACCCCAAACACTGAAATACAAAACATCATCTCCACTACCACCCCCGACCAAACAACGGCCGGGGCTCCCACTACAGTCACTTTTACTTCAAGCGATGGCCTGACACAAACGCAAAAAGAGACCACCATGCTTTCGCTCACCACCAACCGATACGCTGGCGACCACGGCATCAAATACCTATATGGGGGCGGTAACAAGGTTAAAGCTCCCCTCGTAAACATTGCCGTCCATGGGGGGCAAATAGACACCCTCTTTGCTGGCGGCAACAGCGCCGCAGTGGAGGCAACGACCGTCTTAGTGGACGTGAGAGACAACCTCATTTACGGCACCGAAACCTACGCCGCCGAAGAGAATGGCAATCTACAAGGCAGCTACAAGCAAAAGTACTATGCCGCCCTCGCCTCCGACTCGGCACAATATTGCTACAACATACGCACCCTCTTTGGCGGCAACAATGCGGCTGAAATGGCCGTGCTACCCATGCTTGTCCTAAAACGCGGAGGCATAGGCACCGTCTATGGCGGCGGCAACAGCGGCGATATGACCAACCGTTACGGTTTCAAGAAGTTGAACGAAGGATATGGTGGAGGACGTTTCTCCTGCGGTATCTACGAAGAGAGGGACGACCGCTATGAGTTTGTCCCCCGAAAACACGCGGCAGACAACGACAACGATACCATTGTAAGCACTTACATCGAGCTTGTCTCGGACGACATCTTCGTGGACATCGTCTATGCGGGATGCCAAAAATCAAGCACGCTCCACGACTCTTATCTGTGGATGAGCGGCGGACACGCAGGCTTCCTCTATGGCGGCTGCAACATCAGCGGCGACATAGGCTCCTTCGTCGAATTGGAGAACAGCGTTCAGGGCGAGTTCGGCGGACAAGGAACAACGACAGGCTCCACACACGTATACATTAACGGCGGATATGTACACAAAGCCTCGTTTGGCGGCGCCAACGGCTTTTACCACTGCAATAACATCACGCAATACGTCAAAGGCCACAATTACGGCCAAAACAACGAGAACTACGTCGGAGAACTTATTCCCACTGCAAACCGCGTATCAACCATAGTGAACGGCGGCACCATCTTCGGACACATCTACGGCGGAGGGCGGCTGGCTAACGTGGGGTTCTGCAAGGCTAACGAGAATGTACAGTACAATTTCAATAACATCAATAAGGGCATCAATAAAGGAAAAACCACGTCCTACAACAAAGGTCACGCCAACGTAACCATCCATGGCGGCACCATCTATGGCAACGTGTATGGCGGCGGCGACATGGCTTCCGTGTTTGGTACTGCGCAAGTACTGGTGAAAGAATCGCAACAAACGAAACCCGTCATCAAGGGCGCCGTATACGGCGGCAACGACAAGGCGGGTGTCATCAACTCATTCCGGGAGATCAACTGGAGCGCCAAGGCCAGCGATGGCAAACACGACCTGAACTACGCCAATGCGTCGTCGTATGTACGCGTGGAAGGCTCGCCAGAAATAAACCGTGTGTTCGGCGGCGGCAACGGGTCGTACGACTACACCGCATTGGCGCTGTGCCCCGACGCCACGCAAGCCGTCACTGGCAGCGACAACAAACCGGTGCAGTCGAGCAGCTTTGTGGACATACACACCTCGGGCGGTTTCATCAACTATGTCTTCGGCGGCGGAGACGGAGTAACCGTATCCGACAGCGTGACCGTATTCATCAACTGCACGCAAGACTCCCTCTCCCTCCCACGGCACAGCAATGACAATCTCAGTTACGCACAGATTGGATACATCTTCGGTGGCAACAACAGTGCCGACATGAACGCCGTCCCTAACATCATTTTCAACAAGGGCACCGCCGTGGCTGTCTACGGAGGCGGCAACTTTGGTGGCATGACGGGCAGCGCACCGCGCGGCGACTTGATCAATGTAAGCACGTACGTCTATCTTGGCAGCAAACAGGCACATGTATCCGGAGCCATTTTTGGCGGCTGTCGCGACGCGGATGTATCCAACGGCACCTATATCCAAATGGACGACGGTACAGCGCCCTACATCTTCGGCGGCAACGACATAAGTGGCAATGTGAATGGCGTGTCAAGCGTGCAGATAGACGGCGGCACGGTGCTGAATCCAGTCTTTGGCGGCGGAAATGGCTACTACACCTACGTCCCCTACGTGAGCAATGGTAAAATCATCGTCAACGATGCCGGCGACACGCTTTTCAACGTCTATGTATACGGCGACGCTCATGGTACCATGGTGGCCACCGGAGTTCCTGGCCGTCCAACCAGCGACAGTACCAGCGTAGTGATCACCGGAGGCACGCTGAACGACCGAATCTATGGCGGCGGATGGGCTGGAAACTGTTTCAGCACTTCGGTGAACATCGACGGCAACGCCATCATCAACAACGAGATATTCGGCGGCGGATGCGGCGACTTGGCGCATTTAGGCTATTGCACCAATATTGACACCAATAGCGACGGCATAGATGACTACATCCACGTGGGCAACGTGGGCAATTTCTCCGCCGCCGCAAACCAACATGCTGGCGGCACCCACGTTATGTTGCGCAACCTTAATCCGAAAAGCAAGGTGGAGCGCGTATACGGAGGCGGGCGCAGCGGCGATGTCACGGCCAGCAACTTGCAACTCTTTAACACCTGCCAATATAAATTTAAGTGGCTGTATGGCGGGTGCATGGCTGCCGACGTCACGAAAAGCGCCAACATGGACCTGCACGGCAACGTGGCGTTGGAACGCTGCGTGGACACCGTGTATGGCGGCAACGATTTCGGTGGCGACGTAGAACGCAGCGTGGTGAACGTTTTCAGCGGCAAGTATGGTAGCCTATTTGGCGGCGGTAACGGGAACTACGACTATAAAGCTATCTTTGAGAAAGCCGGCAGCGTCACCACCACCAAGGGAACGCAACTCATCATCGCTAACACTCCCGTCACAGAGGGTTACAGCGACGGAACTCTTTACGTGAACAACGGCAACGGAACTTTCAACGTCATCAGCGTAAGCAACACTGCAAACCCTGCCAACCAAACCACCACGCAAACCACCACCTCCTACACCATGCGTGTCTCGGAGAACAACGGCACCTTTGAGGCCGTTGGGGAAGAAGCGGCCACCACAGTAAGGACCGAAGTCTCAGTGCCCTATTACGGCACAGGGAAAGGCCCTTTGGCCACAGGAGGCTACCCTTTGACACAAGACGTCTACACGTTCTGTGCCGACAGCACGCCTGCAAACATGTCTATCGTGGTAAACCTATTCGACATCAGCGCATCGGGAGAGGACAGTACTCATTTTGCCAACTACATATACGGCGGCGGCAACATGGGCATTGTAGGTGACCGCAACATTGCGGGTTTCTTTGAAAACACTACCGACAATACCGTTGACAGTTATTTCCGCGTAAAAACCACAGCGCAGAAAAACCATGCCTTCGGCGATGGTGGAAACAACAAGGATTATTTCGTTGCGGGCCGCAGAGGAGACAAAGACCACGCGACCACACAACACAAATGGTCTGCAAACTATGACACCACCCATTTTGCGGCAAAGGAGGACTTCAATACAAGCAATGGCATCCGCTCCCAATACGGTTCCATTGTCGTGAACCTGCACGGAGGCACCTACGATGGACGGGTATTCTGCGGGGCACGTGGCGACGCCAACAGCAACAAGCGGTTCTTCGGACGCCCTTATTTGACCTCAAACACCAACGCCAATGCTGAACGTGCCAACAAATTGCAATTGGTTTATGGCCTCAAGGTGCTGAACATGGACGGCGGACACGTAAAATTCAGCGTGCATGGCGGAAGCGAATTTATTGACGATGGCTATTTTTGGGAATGCCAAGGTCCTTATTTCACGTCGGAAGATGCGGGCAACGCCTTACGCGACACCCTCCTCACCACCCTACGACCCAGCAGCGTGGTGAACATTGTGGGAGGCATTGTGGAAAAGAGCGTCTACGGCGGCGGCTTCGAAGGCACCTGTTATGGCAGCATCTATGTAAACGTGGGTGACAACGCCTGGCGCAACAGCCGCGTTTGGAAGAGTGAAAACGGCCAGCGTAGGTTCGGAAACGCCTGGAGCGGCTACTGCAACAACACGGTAGACATCGACAACTGGTCGCCTGCTGCGCCGAACCAGCCCCATAGCAACACATTAAGTCTCGGCAAAGACCTCTACCTGCGCAACAGTATCTATGGCGGCAGCGACTGGGGAGACGCCGGCGGACGTAGCACATTCAACACGCCTGGCATCTATGGCGGCATCACGGATATTCGCATCGATGGACAAGGGTATGAAACACACAACCTTGGAAACATCGACATCCCACAAATGAACATTGCCATGAACATCATGGGCAGCGGAACTTCCACCGAGGGTGGCGACGTATGCCGCACCATCACTTTCCGCAACTATGGGTACCACAACTGCATTGCCACCAGCCGCACGCTGCACAGCATCCAGCGTGCTGACACGGTTATTTTAGATAGCGTGTACCTCACCTTCAGCGGCGAAATGGACCACTATTATGCCTATCCCAGCAGCAACAGCAGCTTGGTGCGCATACACAACCTCATCTACCACAACGACAACTACACGCTGCTAAACGCCCCTGCCATCTACATCGACACCCTCATCAGCGAAGACGACAACCATACTCTCTATTCCGCTTCCTCCAACACCGACGACCCTGCATATGCCAACGGAGCCGCTTGCGAGGATCCCTGCACCTTGCTGAACGGGGATGGCAGCCGCAACATCATCGGCCTGGGCACGGGTACCTATATTTCAGTGCGCGGCTTCGACGAAACCACGGGAAAAGCCAAGAGTTACTATGGCCCTGTATTAGGCTATTCCTACCTGTTCAGTTCCGACGGCACTCAAGACTACGTCTACGCCCGCCACAAAACGGCTCCCAGCTCCACGGAGACCATCAACAACGGTTTTTGGAACCTTTGCTCTTCCATGGACAGCCTTTTTCTGGAACAAAATCCGGAAATGGCGTACACCAATGCCAGTGATGGCGCTTTTCGATATTGGAACATTGGAAAGACATTAGGCAGCCGCAACCGCAAAGTCGTCATTGTCGCCGACGCCAACCCATACAACTTCTATCCACAGAATTTCTTTTTGGTAGACTCTCTCACCGACGGAACAAACGACGCCACCGGAAGCACAGCCTACTACCCAGACCTCTCTGTACCCACCAACGGACTATGGATTGACACCACCAACGACGCCAATGTCCCTTACAACCATTTCGCCGTCGCCACCGCAACGGTGGAAATGCCACCAAGCCACATGGGCAATTATTATAAAATAACGAACCTGTCGATAGATGCCGAAAACAATGGCGAAATGTCCCTCATAGAAACTGCCTGGAAACCCAAGAGTCACACCTATCCCACCTATAGTGAAACCGAGGACGGCGGCCAATCCTACACTACCCGAGGCGACGGCGAATGGCTGAGCAATGGCACTGCCACCAGAGGCAAGGATATAGCCGAAGACCCCGACTTCACTTTCGGCCTACTCTTCTCGACGGACGCCAACGACTTCAACGATGAATACAACCTTGTGGTCGCGGGCACGAGCAACTTCTCCGAGATGACCTCCGGCTTGCAGCTGCCCGGCATTAAAAACAATGACAACATACCCAAGCTTAACTTCTACCTCACCTACAACACTAACTTCTCCCGCACCTTGCAACGCGATGTCGTTCTCGAAATGATGGAATACGATGCCAATGGCAACGAGGTAGGTCCCATTGTGCTGACTGCCACCATTGCCACGGCTGTCACCCGATTCAAGGACATGACGTTCTCCGCGCTGGCCATGTACAACGAAGGCAATAGCGATGTCTATACACGCAAGACCATCTTGCCGGCCACCTACGAGGAGCGACAAATATTCTTGCGGCAAATCATTTACCACGCTGGCGACAGCAACAGCATTCACGACCTGGATGGCGAAAGCCACCCCACAAATTATTGTTATGAGAATGCCACCACTGCCGACTTGCATTTCTCCCTGTGCTCCACAAACGACCGCGTCATCACGGAGCGCGACGGGCAACCGCTGCTTGCCATGGAGAAAAACAGCCAGTTCGCCGTCACCATTACGCCCTCGGAGGACCTTACGGATGGGTCACACAGCACCAACGGATGGTACTCCATCGCCCACGAAGGCATGGACTACGACGCCGTTTCCCTCGAAAGAAGCGGGCAATACAAGGTAAGCAGCTATCACGAGAGCACTAATGCCGCCGGAGACAGCGTCGGCTTGGTGAAAATGATTGACCTCACCAAAAACAGCAACGGCGAAACCACTGGCAACGGCGAACCTATCGGCATTTTAGACGGGCGCGCAGTGGCTGCCTTCGACCTGAACCTCTACTTCAACGGCGATTTAATGTATGAAGAATGCCAGCAATTAGGATACGTGGAATTCCGTTTCGGCTATATTAGCAAGAGCAATCCTGACGCCGCAACGAACCCCTTCAGCATTGGGGTACAAATCAAATCACGCCAGTCCGGCGACACTATCTATTTGGCCAGTGCCGACAGCATCACGCGCGACGGCATCACCATACATGCCTACAAGTCACGCAACGCCAACCATCTGCAATACCAGTTCGACACCCTTTCTGGCAACTATGCCGGCAAAGGCTATCGCCTGTTGAATTCGGGCCCTGGCAAGGAACCTTGTCTCTACTTGCAGTCTTTCCACGACATCTTCGAGAAAAACACGGTAAAAAAGGGCACCGTATACAACGAAGGAGACGTGATATGCATATTAGATACACTCTTTGTCGAGCACAACAAGAGCTTCACGCTGCGTGGCTCCGACTATAGCATGATACAAATGGTGCGCTATAGCGGCAGCCACTTCCAACTGCCGGGCAAAACACGCGCCTATAAAAACGGCCCCATGATAATGGTGCGCGACACTGGCACACTCAACCTATATAACATTTGGATTAACGGCAGCGGCTGCACACGCACAAAGCGCCCCATTGCCACTGGCATTTCTACCCGGCCCAATAGTTACAGTTTGGATGCGATGACTTTCAACCCTATATCTTGGGACCCATGGAACCGCGGCGAAGCAACTGTGGGGGGCCTTACCTACCACCTGTCATACGATGCCGCAAACCAAACCCTCTACTGCCACGAACTCTCCCCCCGCACCGCCGACACCCTCTTTGCCCATTCTCCCTCCGTCTGGGTGGAGGGCAACGGCAAATTGCAACTGATGAACAACGTGCGCCTCACCAATAGCTATAATATCAACGACGAGAGCGTAGTGAAGACCGTTACTCGCAACAACCTGCCGTCACAAACCCGCACCATCGACACCTCCGTCTCCACTACTCCCACCTACTCTCTCACCCTCCCCGGACGCCCCTCTATCGCAACAGAATATCATGACAATCACTACGTTACAACAAAAACAGAGTATGTGTTAGGACCCGACAGTCTGTATCTCAAGAAAACCACTACCACTACCACCACGTTCACCCGTGTAGAAAATGGCTCCAAGACCTATTACTGTGATTTGTTCGGTGGAGGTATAGGGTTGCGTCCCTCCAAACCAAACATAGATGCCGCCATAAGCAGCGGCAACCGGCCCAACCAAGGCAAGCCACAGGTGGTGCTGGGACATCTTACGCACATCTACGACAACATCACCGTCAACCATGGCTTTTGGCGTGGAGGCAAGGGCAACAGCCATGGCGGAGGCATCTACGTGGACAACGGCAACCTGCAAATTGGCACCTCCACCAAGGACTGCGACGTGCACGTGCGACGCAACTTCTATCTTTACAAGGCACCCTGGAGCATCGCCCAAATAGACACCAATGGCGACAGTTCGCCAGACCCCGTGGATGTCTATTACCGCGACAGCGCCAACGTCATTGTCCGCATGTACCGGTTGGCCTGGAACTTACCCCTCGTGAGGGAAGAGATGCCAGGCTATCACAAAGACTCCACAGGCATGGGCGACAATAAGGTGTATTCCATCAAAGACGGCAGCGGCCAAATCATTTGGCAGAGCGACCGAGATGGATACCACTTCAACGCTGTCAACCAATTCACACGTCTCAGCGGCGGCAACGACATCCATTCCGGGAGCCTACTAACACGCGAATTCTTGGTGAACTTCGCCCTCAAAGACACCTTATTCAACAATGTGTTCCTCACCCGCACCCCCCATTCCAACTATCCTATCGGAACTGCCGAGAGCGAGATGCACGACGGGCAAAGCGACTTGCTGACCTTTGTTGTGCAATTAGGCAAAAAAACGCGCGTAGGCATCAGCAAATGGTTCCCTGGCGGCGCTCCTTCTTACTTGGTAGACGGCAAGTACGTACAGATACGCGACACCATCGCTTTCGGGAAAAGCTTGGCCAGCGCATACGAAGCTGCATTGGCATACACCAACGGCAACTTCTTTGCCGACAGTACTGTCTTCTGCCACAAACTAACGCCCGTAGGTGCCTATTCTATCGACACACTCTATCACAACAAGATAGCTCCCAGCACGTTGTTCCTGCATCGCTGCGCCACATTCCAGCGGGGGCGCTTGGAAGGCAACACCCTTAGCGGCGACCTTGACTATCGCTGGCTGCCCATTTCGCAATGCCCCACCAATAGCGACAGCATGATGTATTACGTCCACGGAGGCTTCTCACCCTACCAATACACCTGGAGCCAAAAGAAATATTGGCATAAGACATACAACCAAAAGCCACCCGTCATTCCCGTCGTCGGCTCCCATGTTATTGTTGCCGCCAACGGCGGCACCGACACAAACGCCACCACGACAAGCTACTCTAACCGAAACGGCAATACCGTCTACACTACCGTCAAAGAATGGCACACACCCAACACGGAAAGCAGCGGTTCTTTGTCCAACACTTTACGAACCGAACGCCTCACAAGCATCATGGAAGTGAGCAACGACCGCAACACCATTATCCTTCATAACAAAAACGGCACCTATACCACCTATACCACCACTTTCCACGACGACACCATCGTTGCAGACCCTCAAGGCGTTCGCGTGGCTTCTCTCCCAAAGAGGGCTTCAAGCCACGACACAGTCACCTTCGACCTGGACGGCTACACATTTGCCACTTCCAACAGCCCGACGTTAGAAAGCGGCTGCACGACCTATTCGAACTTCACCGCCTCGTACAACGCGCCTTTCGGGCTTCGCACCCTTCGCATCTGCACCCTTCCCGACTCCGTCGTTACCGCCACCCTTTCCGACGGCAACACCATAGAATACCAACGCGTCGTGGCTGGCAACAACCTCGTCTCATACACCGCCGTATACTCCATCGCCTTCCCTGAAATCACCTTTAGCAACGGCCTATATACCTATATGCCCACGGGACAGACCACTGCGGAAAGGGTGGAATATGCTGGCGGCAACGTTGCATACACCTTCATCCCTACGGACGGTAGTCAATTGGAGGTGGTATCCGTTGTGACAAACCCCGATGGACTAACGATGAGGGTCACCTACGAAAATGGCGTGGCAAAAACGTATTCCCGCAAAACTTTGGCCAGCGACGCCATTGTTTCGGAATACCGCAACGTGCCCTCCACCACCAAACTCTACGAGACCTTCAATCCCAGCCCCACGGACAGTTACACCACCAGCCTAATGCGCGAGAAATACTCTCCCACCAAGGCCTCCGCCTACTATGCGGGTGCCGACACGCTCATTGTATCCAATACCATCTCCATGCCCAATACTACCGATACCTCCATCTATTTCTACAACGTCACCGTCAATGACGTAAGCGGCACCTGCCCTATTTCCCGCGACATAGCGGTGAAACACGTGCAAATAGCCGACAACGGCCATGTGCCCAATGGCGTGGCCGTGGGTGACGACAAGCGCGACGACGAAGATCCCGACCTTGGCATCATCAAGTACGTCGACAGCCACCATGGCGACTTCCTGGGCCACCACGACGAGGGACGAGCCGTAAGTTGGGCCACTTCTGAAAAGTATGGAGCCGTTGACACGGCAAACATGGACAACACAAAGGAAACGGCCAAAATCTTACGGTTATACGAAGGCTTTAACCTCCAAGCCTTTGTCAACCCCTCTCTCGCCTACGGCAACCTGTACGTAGACGGATACACCTACGACCCTCTGCTACAAGGCTCTGTCGTGCGCTGTCCAGGGGCGCATATCAGCCTGAGCACTTCGCCAGTGGTGCGAGACCACAGCAAAATGGAAGCCGCAACGACATTCATCCAATGGAGTGCCGATGCAAACACCAGTTGTAATCTCATCTATGGCATGCCCGAATACAAAGCACAAGTCACGGCATACTATGCTCCCACAAACTATTGGAAAGACTGGGTCACCGTGTTCCCCGAGGCGGGCCATAACCATGAAAACAAACAACTGTATTGGACCAATGATGATCCCTCCACCCTTACTACGGAAAATCGCGAGGGCTACACCGAATGGACACAACAACATTACGTCACCGACTACCATGGTAACGTGTACATATACGACTCGTTAGGGTTGGCGTGGCTCATTAGCACCGTCAACGGCTACAACGGGCAGCAGGCGCACTCCTTTGTGTTTGACACTATTTTCCTACTCACTGGCTCCCAAAACAATTCAAACGTCATCGACATGAGCGCCCACAAATGGAGCCCCTTGGGCAGTGTCGAGCATCCTTTCAAAGGCACAATACTCAGCCTTGACAGCACTGGCAACTCGTGGGCGCAGTGGAACGCATACAACACGCTATCCATGCGCACGGAAGTCGGCACGCGCGCCGCTGACAGCAGCAACGAGGTCGTCATCAAGGGAATCATTGCCGACCAAACGTGGCTGCCCTATGTGGGCTTCTTCGGGAACATCGAATCCGCCCATATCAGCCACTTCACGCTTCGCGACGGGTTCTTCTCTGGAGGCCTTGTCGGTGGCTACCTTGCCGGGCGCATGGGCGACGGCAACTCTCTGAAGAACATTCATCTTTACAATATTGGTGGCAGCGCCTCCTATTCCGTTTCCGCCGGCATAGGCTTGGTAGACGGAACTGGCAACGCCATGGAGGGTTGCACCTTCGGCAAAGAAAGCGACGAGGGAGACGACAAGATGTATTTCTTCAACTTCACTATGTACAGCGGCGGTTTCACCGGCCTTGTAAATCCTGGCGCCAACATCAGCGTTACCAACAGCACCGGCAGGATTGGCTCCACACCCCACGGCCTTTACGTGGCCTCTCAGTTCAACTCCAACGGCTTCTCAAGCAAGAATGTCACGGCCGACGACGAGCGCAAAGCGTGGACCGCGTTGACAGGCCTGGAGCCTCCTATCGAATACGGCGACGAGACGCTCGGCGCACTCCTTCAAAACACCCCAACCCGCAACGCACGGCAGGCCAAGCGCACCATGCCGTCGCGCTACGAGAACAACTATGTGTGGATGCGAAGCAACGAAGCCAGCATCAATGTGGGCGGCATTGCTGGAGTGGCCAACAACGCCATCATGCGAAACAATTATGTGCATGGAGACCTCCTTGCCAAAACAACACCCGCAGGCCTGGTGGCCAATATGGGCAACAATGTCACCATAGACCATTGCTACTACGTGCAGGGCACCGCCGCCAAAAAAGGCATTGCCTCCTACGATGGCGGCAACAACAACGTGAACGACACCTCCACCTTCCTCGGCAGAGGCAAACAGGTGGTCATGACCGAACGCATCAACGGCATCTCCAACCTGACCACCTCGCTGAACAACTTTGTGCGCCTGCATAACGACACTGGCAGCGTCTCCTACCGTACATGGCGCAGCGACATTCGCGGCTACAACGACGGTCACCCCCTATTCGGCACGCCCGACACCATTCCCATTTATAACCACCTTTCCACAGAAGGGTGCGACCAGGTGCTTCTGCGCAATGGAGTCTTCTCGCACGACACCACGCTCACACACCATGTGTTCAATCCCACCTTGCTCACAGATAGCATCGTCACTCTCGTCATCACCGTGCATCACTCCGCTGCCACCGAAATAACGGACAGCGTGGAATGGGGCTCTTTCTACCGCAATGGCCACTTTTCGTTGAATCCCGACGAACTCAACGCCCTCGTCTACGGAGTTGGCCCTGATGCGGTGCAGGTCTTGCGACTGGTAGACAGCCTTTTCACCGTGAGCGGCTGCGACAGCGTCGTGACGCTGAACCTGGTGGTCTACGGCATCCCCCTTGAGATACAAAATCCCGACACACCCCCTGCCACATTCGACGTGAAAGTGTGGCCCAACCCCACTTTGGGCGACATACATGTCGAGGCCGACGGACTACGGCAAGTGGACATCTTTGATAATACCAGCCGCCATGTGCGCTCGCTAAAGGCGAACGGAGACAGCCTCAGCTTTAACATGCAGCGCCACGCTTCGGGAGCCTACTTTTTGCGTATCTCCACAAAGCACGGCATCGCTGTAAGAAAAGTCATAAAAAAGTGAACGGAAGAAAAAACCATACGATGATGGAACCGAAACAACCCTACGAGCCTCCCGCCTTGACGGCATACGAATATGTTGTTGAGCAAGGCTATGCCAATACCACCATGCAGAAAGCCGTGTACAACCGCGAAGAAATCAGCGAATACACCGACGAAAACGGAGAATACATGCATGGCGAATGGTATTGATAGCACCGACGCTTACAATAAGGCAAACATTGATTAATCAACACAATTTATGAGACGCACTGCAATAGTTGCTACGGCCTGCCTCTTTGTGCTACTGGCATTGACCAGTTGCCGCAAGGAGACGTTCGAGATGAACATGACTGCTCGGCTAGAACAGCCCACGGCAGATTCTGCCACGACGAAGAACTATCTGTTCCACAACGAAGAGTGGATTTACTGGGAAGAGGGTGACGCCATAGCTGTATATGGAGCCGTTAAGAATGACGGCAACAGCGACCACTATACACTTCTATCGGGAGCCAACAGCCGCTTCGGCTATTTCCAGGGCACCCTTGAAAGCAATGGCAGCCAACACTACGCCGTGTACCCTGCCGACGTCATCGTGCAAAATGAAGGCAACTCCTCCAGTGGTAACCAAATAGTCTATCCCAGCACCATGCCATACCGAACCACCAGCAACGCCAGCGCCACCGATCCCGACAGCAGTTTCGGGCAAGGCTGCTTTCCCATGGTGGCCACTTTTTGGGAAAAAGACGTGAACGGTCACAGCGATGCCGACGCCATCGACTTCCACTCGGTAAACGGCATCGTGAGGTTGCAGTTGTACTCCACCACACCAGCCACATTGCAACAAATAAAATTCACCTCCGTAGCCAAAGGCAACATCACGGCTAAGGCTATCTCAGGCCTCGCCACCGTCAAAGACATCCACACCAATGCGCCCTATCTGAAGATGGAGGGCAGCGGCGAGACGGAGAAAAGCATCGCCATCACCAACATCAACCAAGAAATCCGCTCCAACAAGTCTCTTACCTTCTACTTGCCTTTGCCAGCTTTGAGCGGCGCCACGGGAGGCGCCGACGAACGAGACGCCGATTACGCGCTTCGCATGGATGTGACGGCAACCGTTAACGGAAGTGTCAAGATATTCACCAAAACGTTGGTGGCCATAGTGCGCCGCAACTGCATCACAAAGATGCCTGCAGTGGGCATAACTGGCTGGGAAAACGGAGGAAACGCCGAAATATCCTTAGTTGGCGAAGGCAGCATGGCACGCCCTTTCCAAATATATACAGTCAAAGACTTGCGCTATTTGCGTGACGCCTTTAAGAAAGCGACGCCCACCATAAACGGAAAAACCATTGACGCAAACACCTATTTCAAAATATCGCGTTCCGACATAAAGCTCACCGATTCCACGGAAGGTTCTTCCGTGACAGGTTGGAAATCGGGCATCCGCAACTTTAAAGGCATCCTAATTGGAGGTTCAAACTCTAGCTCTATAGGCGGATATGGTATTTCCAACAGCAGCAACAAACCCCTTTTCGAGAGCATCTCCCCTGAAGGGCGCGTAGAATACATTACCCTCAGAGGCCGCATTAGCGGCAACATCCCCGTGGTGAGTAACAGGCTGCAAAACTTCGCGCCGCTGTGCGACACCAACAACGGCATCATAAAGGGGTGCCGCAACATGTGCAACGTCACAGTGTCCACAGCCAACGTGGCTGGCATTTGCGGATACAACAACGGCACCATAGAGGGTTGCAGCAACGAGGCCGATTCTATGCGCACGAACGCCCCTGGCGACACTGGCCGCATAGCGGGCTGCTGCGTGATAAACAGCGCTACCGGCGTGATAAAGAATTTCTTCAACATCCCCAACTCCCGCCTCAACTGCACCCGTTTTGGCCATGTGGCGTTTGAGAATAGGGGCGCCATCTCGGAATGTGTCATTAGCACGGCGCAAGACGATCGCTCCGCCAGCGCCAGCGGCGGCATGATATGCTATTACAACACCGCCAGCGGCATCATAAAGGGGTGCTATAGCGGCGGTGTTTTCCGAACCTTGGGCGACTTTAGCGGTGTGGCCATAGAAAACAGAGGCATCATTGATTATTGTCGTGTAGACCTTCAACTATATGCCAATCGTGGAGCTGGAATATGCCTACGACAAAAGGGAGAAAACGCCTGGATTGTCAATTGCGCCCTCGACCACAGCAGTTCCAGCCTTGCTTGCGACACGGTGGGCGGGCTGTGCTGCTTCCTCTATGGGGGCAATGTGGTCAACTCCTACAGTTTGGCCAACATAACAGGCACACGACCATCATCTAAAACTGGCGGTGCCGTATGCCAAATAGGCATGACCTCCGGAACTTCAACAAGCATACACGCCATGAATATTTTTTCCTCGCAGGTGAAACTTTACGACCATGTCACTGGCCTCGCTGTCTCAACGCATATCACTCATTTCCTCAAACGAAGCCTTTTCAGTTACGAAAGTTTGAACTACGTTTATAAAATAAACGACAACGACAGCACCGCCACCGTATCCGACGCCGACCAAGCAGCCATGGGGCTGGCTTCCGCCACTAACTCCTTGAGGGTATACCTAAACCATTGGCGAGAACACCCAAAGACATACAGTCTAAACAACGTCGAGGAAACAGTCTTCTCCTCCAACGCATATGGAAGCAAAACGGTAACACCAACCGCTGGAACCCCCTTTTCCTCCACCGGCTCCTATTACGAATGGAGACGGCTGGGCAACGCTCGTTTCCCAAGTCTCGTAAACCCTAACGTCTCCAATGGCAAAACAGCTTTTGAAACCAACTATTCCGCTGCACAGCAACGCGTTGTAGCAGAAATACACCGCATTGTAGCCCGTGCCTATTCTCGCAGCGCCATGGTTGGAAGAAAAAACTGACGCCACTCGTTCTGCCTAACACTCGGCAATCAGAGATTTCGGCGTGGCAGGCAGCATGCTGCGCCAACGCATCTCTGTTCTGCAGCACTTTGTCAGCACCTTGCCAGCACCTTGCCAGCACACATCTCCCACTTATCTCCTACCTAAGTCGTAGGTAAGTGGGAGGTGTGTGCTGCCCGCGCCGTCCCAAAGTGCCTGCGCGACGCACACGTCGTTTCATGCCTGACCTGGGGGGACCTTAGGGACTCACGTCATGACCTGCCCGAATAGAACGAGTACGACAAGCCTCGGTTTGACCCAGTCAAGGCCTGTCAATCAAATCACACAAGACTGGGGCGTCTTTCAGCGCAGGATGCTAAAACGGTGGACGAGAGTACCGGCAGGTGTGGTGGCACGCAGCAGATAGATGCCAGCGGGAACCGGCGGAAGTTTCATTGCGCAACGGTTGGCAACGGGACTCCAGGTAGTGAGCAAGATGCCCCTTGCATCGTACAACTGCACCCATTGCATGGGCTGGTTGGCTTCCACCACAACATATTCGTGGGCAGGATTGGGGTATATTTTCATCTGCAAGGGCAGCGGCACGCTGGCGAGGGCAACGGGGTCAAGCCACGCAGGAGCGGCGCTGAGGGCAGCATTGTACACTTGTCGCTGGTTCATGGCAGCAGCGCTGTCGCTGACAAAGGCCACAAAGCGGCAATTCCAAAGTTCCGCATGATGCGGCAGCCTGCAAAAGACCTGCCGGCTAAACGTGCCGTCGTGGTGCAGCGCGATAGGGTCACCCCACGGTGCTGTGAGGGCTTCGCGCACGGTGCGGCTTTGGAGCGCATAACTGACAAAGGTGTCAGAGGTATAGTCTGTCTGCGCCAGATAGAGACTGTCTTGCACCAGATAAATCGTGAGACGCAACGAGGGATGACATTGTGCGGCATCGGGAAACACGCCATGCACCACGGCATGCAGCAGACTGTCGGTGGCGGAGAACACCATGCTGTCTATCGACAGACTCACATATGCCGGCACTTCGGCAGCGAGGCATAGGCGCGAACGTATGCTGTCGAGAGTGCCAGGCAGCGAAAGGGGCGAACGGGCTTCGTAGAAGCAAGTTCGGTCGTACATGATGGCTGGGCAATAAGTCTCGTCTTCAGCGGCAAACAAAGGCAGCAGGGCGCTGCTGGCAGCGCAGGTGAGGCTGTCGGCGCCATAGCCTGCATGGTGGTTAATCCAAATGGTCGACGTATCTCCCACAAGTGCCTGTCGCACACGGTTCGTGGCGGAAGGGCTCCATCCGCTTTGCGCCGTGACGAACATTTCCAGCAGCGTGCGGCGCGGCACGGAGATGCCGCCGTCGTACAGATGGAAAGAGGTACAAAGGCGGTTGTTGACGGCTTCGTCTACCATGCCGTTGGGCCGCACCGCCTCAGCGCAAAAGACATGAGTTCCAAGTCCCAACTGTTCCACGGCTATGTCGCCTTCCACGCTGTAGGCAGAAAAGCCATCAGTTCCATGTGGTCGCAGGTGCATGCCGCCGATGTGCGACGAGTCCACTAAAACGTCATCCACAAAAAACCTCACGTCCATACTGTCTATTTCCACCACGCCCTTGTTCGTGATTGTAAACTTATAGTGCAAATCGGATTGACGCGCATGGTATCGGGGCGCTTCAAGTTCTGCCGCCTCCACCTCGTTGGGATAAGGAGCCCCTATCTTCACGTTGTCCACATAGATATTGGAAAGGTCACGGCTGTTTTCCACGAAGGCAATGCGAATGGCGCTGCCGGCAAAAGCATTCAACCTAACGCGGTGCGACAGAAACTCTCCTGTTGCGGCTGGCAGGGCAAGAAGAGTGTCGGTAAACTGGTTTTGCAGGGTGGCATCGGGGTTTGCGGTAGCAAGCACCAACAGCCCATCGGGATAGTTTTCGTTGGCGCACGCCACATCAAACGAAAGCCTGTATCCCGTGTCGGGAATGGTTAACGGTGGAGTGATTAACCACCTATTTGCCGTGGCGGCCGGACGAAAATAGGAAGTGCTGCCGGCACAGGGCGCAGGGTTGCCAACCTGGGAAACGGAGACCCAAGCTGCGGCCGCATAGGCGCTGTTGTGGGGAGCGTTGCCATCGTTCCACAACGTCCACGAGGAGGGTATGCCGCTGGAAAAAGATTCGTTCAGCAACACTTGGGCGGAACCATACAGGGATGGCAACAGGCCCAGGACGATAGCCAGTAATTTTTTCTTCATGGGATTAACTATTTATTGATGCGTGACGGTGAGCCATCCGTCAATGAAAGGCAGGGGAATGGACACCTGCTTCACGCCAAAAGGCGCAGTGGCGAGAATGGAAGGGAGATGGCCGGTAAGACCCATCCCCGTGTATTTCACCATGCTTTCTTTGCAGGTCCATAGGCGCAGGAACTCCATAACGGGGTCGGCGGCGGCGCGAACGAGCCGTTGCTCGTCGGCATTGCAGACTTTGTTTATCAGTGCGTTGGAAACATTTCGGCGGGTTTCCACGTCAATGCCCACCTCACTGTCATGCAACACTAGAGCCACGGCGCGGCGACAATGGCTTATGTTGAAGTGCACGTCGGGAATGTTCTTGATGCTGGGTTTGCCTTTGGCGGCATATTCAAAGAGTGGCATCGGGCAGGATGACGCGCTTCGCTCTACCTCACAAGTGCCTTGGCGGGCAATGGACTTGTAACGTTGAGCCATGGCTTGCAGCGAGGCCCAATCCACTCTTTGCAAGGGGAGGTCCCGCTCGCCTTGGCGCCACGTCTCGAGGGCACGAAGGAGAAGCAGATAGGAGGTGCAGCGGTCGCGTTTGTCGTGCAGGACCTTGGCAAGACGCACATAAGCCACCTGATCGGAAGGGTACCACGTCAAGCAATCCTCCATGAACTCGGCAGTGAGGAAATCGGTTTCTGTATAGAGATAGACAAGCATAGAGGGGGTGACAAGGAGGGGTTATGGCCGGATGGTTTGGATGTCGCCATTTGGAGCCACCTTCAATATTCGAGAAGAAGATGTTTCTCGTGAAACATATTCCGGAAGATTGGGCAGACAATAGTCCACCCGCCGTTTCAATTCCTCTTCAATTTCGTCGTAATGGCGCGGAGACGGGCTGCCCGAAAGGTTTGCGCTGGTGCTTACGAGCGGGTGCTCAAGCCTAAGCAGCAACCGTTGCAGGAAATCATGGCGCGGCACGCGTAGGCCCATACTGCCATCGGCGGCCAGTAGGTTGTGCGCCAGCAAGCCTCGCCGCCTAAGGTTTTCTACAAGACCAATACCTGCAGGCAGGATGATGGTGGTAGGGCGTTCGCTTTCCAACGCAAGGTGCCGCAACTTCTCCGTCAGCGCGCCGTTTTTCTCACCCGCACTCAACAGCAGAGTCTTGAAAGAGGCTTCATCCATCAGCGCCAACATGCTCTTGGTTTGGTCGCGCCGTTTTAGGGAATAGAGTTTCTCCACGGCGGCAGCGTTTGCGGCATCGCACCCCACACCCCAAATGGTATCGGTGGGATAGAGCAAGGTCTTTCCCTCTCGCAACGCCAAAACAGCCGCACCCATCAAACGCTCTATTTTCAATGTGTTATCCATAAATATCTCCCATATTACAATCATGCAAAGTTACGAAATTTATTCCACTTGGCAGAAAAAATAGAGTAGGGAGCCTCTCTCCCGCACACATAAACAGCCTTTTTCGGGGAATAGTCATGAGACTTGAGACGAATATTTTCTTAGGTATTTCGGTTTTTTTTCGTATATTTGCAAAATGTTTCGTACATGACAAACGGGACATAATGCTTTAGTAAAGAGAATGTAAATTATAAATTATTAACTAAACATCTATTATGAAAGGACATCCAAAAGGGCTAATAGCGGCAGCCCTGAGTAATATGGGAGAGCGCTTTGGCTACTATATTATGAATGCCGTGCTGGTGCTGTTCCTATGCTCCAAATTTGGCTTGGCGGAGGAAAACGCAACAGCCATTTATTCCGTATTCTACATGGGCATTTACATCCTCAGCCTGGTGGGCGGCATCATTGCCGACCGTACTCAAAACTACAAAGGCACCATCCAAACGGGACTGTTAGTGATGGCTGCGGGATACATTATTTTGGCCATCCCCATCCTGGCCACAGCACAAAACCACACCTGGCTGCTTGTCCTCACCTGCGCGGCCCTGTTCCTTATCGCCTTCGGCAACGGCCTGTTCAAAGGCAACCTACAGGCCATTGTGGGGCAAATGTACGACAACTATGAAGTGGAAGAGGCCCAGAAAGGCCCAGAAGCGCTTGCCATAGCCAAGAGCAAACGCGACAGCGGCTTCCAAATTTTCTACATGTTCATCAACGTAGGCGGACTGATAGCCCCGTTCGTGGCTCCCTTGCTGCGCCAATGGTGGCTGGGTGTCAACCACTTTGAATACAACGCCGACCTGCCCGCCCTGTGCCACCAAATGCTGAACGATGGCGCCGCCATGGGCACGGCAGCCATGACCAAGATGACCGAGTTGTTTGCCAACATGAACGTATCACTGCAAGCCAATGACATTGCCGGAACGCAAAAAATAGCACAAGATTACCTCAACGTATTCAACACGGGCGTGCACTACAGTTTCATCGCCTCGGTTTGCGCCATGCTGATATCTCTCACCATCTTCATCTCCACGAAGAAAAAATTCCCCACTCCCAGCAAGAAAGCTTCCCAAGAAAGCGTCTCCTACACAGACGAGGAGAAGAAAGCCATGGCGAAGGAACTCAAGCAACGCCTTTATGCCATGTTTGCCGTGCTCATCATAGCCGTTTTCTTCTGGTTCTCCTTCCACCAAAACGGGACCTCCATGTCGCTATTTGCCCGCGACTTCGTCAACACGCAGAGTTTGGCCCCCGAGGTGTGGCAGGCCGTGAACCCCTTCTTCGTCATCTTGCTCACCTTCCCCATCATGTGGTTTTTTGAATCCCTTGCCAGAAAAGGCAAAGCCATCTCCACCCCCCGCAAGATAGCCATCGGCATGGGGGTAGCGGGACTCGCCTATCTTTTCATGACCCTCTTCTGCAACGCACAAGGCTACCCCTCAGCCACCGAATTCCGCGCCCTCGATGCCTCCACCGCAGCCAGTTTGAAAGCGCTGCCATGGGTGCTCATCGTATACTACTTTGGCATGACAGTGGCCGAATTGTTCATCAGCCCCTTGGGCTTGAGTTTCATCTCCAAGGTGGCCCCAAAGAACCTGCTTGGCCTGTGCCAAGGCTTGTGGCTGGGTGCTACCGCCGTGGGCAACGGCTTCCTTTGGATTGGACCGCTGCTCTACAACAAATTCCCCATTTGGAAGGCATGGGCCGTGTTCATGGGCGTGTGTTTCCTCTCGATGCTAGTGATGCTGTTCATGGTGAACTGGCTTGAACGCGTCACCGGAGAAGGAAAGGGAGTAGCCCAAAAAACGTAATGAGACCCTCTCTTGTTTAACGATACCTAATGAAGCCCCGAAAGCGTTGCCGCTCTCGGGGCTTTCATCATGATGGGTAACAACCAAGCCGCGAAAAAGAAACGGGCCACACGCCCGCCTGTCCTTTCCCCGCGCCATGTACACGCAAAACACGACCTGGCAAATGAAACCAGCGCGGCACATTCTCCCACCGAGACACCCTATGGCTTACCTTGGTGGAAAATGGCGAACCCTTGAAAAACTATGGCAAGGTTACGAGGTTGACACGGCAAGGCCACGCATTGCGTCACGACAAGGTTCTTTTGGCGGCAACTGCAACGCGCCGAGGAAAAAAAACTTCGCCTTGGGCTACATGGTCTTTCTTTGGCACGGAACAATAGAAAACGGCACTTGACGCGCCCGCCCTAATTTCAAATGGTTGCTTAACTGGCCGCTGCGTCTTTTTTCTTGCGAGTGGCAGCAAACACGCCAACGGCGGCCACTGCTACAAGAATTATCCAAGGTGCGCTGCTACTCTTCTTGGAGAAAGACGGCTTTTGCGCCGCCAACTTCTTGAGGGCGGCACTCATGCTGGACATGACGCTGCGGGAGGTGTAAGTAGCTCCGCTTACGGCATCGGGCGCAACGGAAAGGGCTTTCTCCACGCTAAGGCCATTCCAGGAATCCAGCAAGCCAGAAGCCTCAACGCGCTTCGCAAAGGAAGGCGTCTCGCCGTTGGGCAACATGGACACTTTCGTTATTTTCTGCTTGGCATCGAAGCATATCATCAACGGCGTCTCGCCATTGAAACCCTTAATGCCATCGCTAGCGGGCTTGCTATAGGCTATGTAGCCCAATAACTTTTTGCCCCCTTTCACCGCCACCCATCCATTATCGAGCGACTGAATAGACGTGGCTTTGGGGTACATTTTCTTTACGTCAGGGGAAACGGCCTGCGCCAAGCCCATCAAAGGCAGCAACGCCATGGCAAACGACAAAATGGCAAGGTTCAGTTTTTTCATGTCAATTCTCTTTGTTTTAATTAGGAATATAACGCAAGAATATACATTTTATTGCGTAGAGTTTGGCATAAAAGTTGTCTTTACTTCTTTAAACGACGGATTGGAGACGATTTGCGTTCAACATGTTGCAGCACCCTCTTCAGAAAACCCATCGGATTTGCATCTTGATATCTTGTCGGTGGTTGCCTTGCGTTTCGGTGTTGCCGCTGCCTACGACATTGGCTCCTGGATAAAGAAATAGGCCGTATTTGAACCCCAAGGAGAGGCGTTCCGTGGCATTGTAGCGCAAAAGCAAGGCTGCACGGACGCCCTTGCCATACAAGAGGGTATTCCCCTGCTCATAGCGCAAGTCATTCTCATAGGCATACAGTCTGGCGTCGTAGTCTGGCGCATCGAACCCTACCAAACGGAACGTGGCGGCAAGCCTCGAAAGGTGGCAAGTAACCTCTTGCAGAATATAGCAGCCACGCACGGTTGGGGTAAGCAAGGCAGAAATGCGGTCGCTATCGTCTCCCTCATATCTGCCCTGGAAATGCACATACGCCAAGCGAGTGGTCAGCGTCCATTGGGAATTCACTTGGGAAGTAAGTTGGCACTGCAACAGTTGTCGAACGACTTGCTCCACATGATAGTCAGCGTCACCCGTCACGTTTCGGCCTTGGCTAAAGCGGCGATATTGGAGAGTGGCCATGAAGCGGCTGGCAAAATCCTTCGACAGTTGCAAACGTTGCTCGGAGCCATGCGATGGGGCGTAGCAACGATACCTTAAATCGGGAAACCGGAAGAAGTCTGCGGATGCTTCTGCCTTGACACCCCACGCCATCGGACGACCATAGGAGAGAAAAATCCCTTGCTCATTCCGAGCCTCCTCGCTTCGTCCAAAAGCCATAGCGTATGCGTTTTGGAAGGCGGTGTCATATCTCCGGAACAAGACCGCCAACGTGTGCCCTGGGGCGAGGAGCCACTGCGCGCCCCCCAAGGCGGAAAAGGCCCCATTGCGCGAGAAAGCGCCCTCAGCAAAGAATAGCCAGCGGCATAGACGCAGCCCTACGTCCATGCCTGCCACAAAATTGTCCGTTCCTCGAAAGTCGTGCGCATTATAGCGATAGCGATAGGGTGCCATGAAACGGGAGTAATGTTGCTGATGGGCCGTAACGCCAAGGTTGATGTTGCCGTTGGAATATTGCAGTCGCGCACCCAGCAGACGTTCGCTCTGAAGGCCTCGTTTGTTCCACTCCAAATCGGTGCGGTGCAATCCGCCCACATAAATGCTGCGCACGGTGGCACTGTCGCGGTTCAGCGTGGCATCGCGGTCAGCCCAATTGGCAAAGAGAGTGGCTTCAAGATGCCTTGCCAATTGCACCGTTGCAGCCGCGCCTTGCAGGTAGTTGCCTTCGCTGAAGGCGGAGGCAGCGCGGATTCCCTGCCCATAACGCCACACAGATGGCGTGAAGCCGCTCCAAGGGGCATAGCCACTCCAAAGCACGAGACCTTGTCCAAATTGTAATTGATAGCGTCCCACAATGGCACTACGCAAGCGGCCCATGTCGCTAACCTGAATATGGAAACTATAGAAGTCAAAGCCGCGCTGCCGTTCGTTCCACACAAACCTTTCGCCGGCATCCTGTTCGGCGGATAGCTGAAAACGCAGCTTGTTACGATAGGAATAGTTATAGCCAAGGTAGCAACGATAAGGATCACCGCGGAAACTGCCGTCCCTATTTCCCCGTTGCGTCTCAAGGATGCGGCGTGTTCCTGCCAAAAATTCATGTCGTCCCTTTGTCAGCATCTCGCGTATTGAGGTATTTAGCATCTCCTCCACGGGTTCCACCCTAACAAAAGGCGTCATGAGCCGCACCGTCTTCTCGTCGAAGCCGGCAAAAAGCAACTCGCCCAAAGAATACAGCCTCCCGTTTTGCTGGATGTAGGCCTGTAGTTGCTGACATTGCAGGGGTGTGATGAAAGGGATTTCCATCAAACGAGGATGCAACGTGTCATTGACGTTTATTGGGTTGCATAACAGCGACTCCATCTGCTCCATCAGCCCGTCGGACAGAGCCTCCTCGTCGTGCGTTGCGCTCCAAAGGGACTGGTACTGCTGCCAAAAATCCGTCTGCGCGGTGCCAATAAGGGGCCATGTCAACAAGAAGAGGATAAGTACGCTGCCAATCCTCATGGATATTATCTTTTAGCCTTGATTTCCTCTTCCTTCGTGTCGTGTGTTTGGAAGACGATGACGATACCGCCCTCCTCCACCTCTACCATGAAACTGTTGGCAAGGGCACTATTGAGCGTTCCTTGCCACCAATTGTCAAGGGTGCGATTTTCAATAGGGTATTGCAACCCTCGTACGCTAAGGCGCTTGCCGGGCACCATGGAGAACAACGACACCTGCTGGCTTGGAAAAGAATCTATGGAATGCTTCCCCGACAAGGCCCGCATGTGGCCGAAATCGGTCAGCATCTCTATTTTCGACAAGGGCTGCTCACGCAAGTACTCGGCCAAAAGACTGATGTTTCCCAGCGTATGGTCTTCGCGCAACCCCGTGGCGGCAAGAATAACAAGTTCCATCCAACCATGCTCAAAGCAGAAGTGCACCGATTTGGTGAGGTCGTTGTCGTCCTGCCCAGCATAGTGATAAAATTTTACGTCTCCTTTTGGGGAACGCGGTTCCAGCGTGTCGAAATCGCCCACCGCATAAACCTCCTTGGCCTTTATGGGATGTGCCTTGGCAAAACGCAGCCATTTCTTGTATCCATGGTCGCAGCAGACCACGCGTTCCGTCTCTCCAAGAATAGCCAGCAACGAAGGCCGCAACGGGAATTCACCATCGGCCAAAATCACCGTTGTCATTGTTCTTTATTGGTTAAAGCCAGTTTTTTCCAACGAAAATATCCCATGATGGCAAAAGCCAAGTACACCACATACATGGCGGAAGAGGGGTAATTGCCATTGATGAAGTACATGACTATCATCAGTGGCTCCACCGCCATCCACAGCAGCCACGACTGGTAATATTTCCTTGCCGTAAGTACCATGGCCACGATGCCAAGGGCGGAAGAGAGGCCATCTAACCAACAGACCTCGCTTTCGCCCAAGACACGCAGCACATTGGCAATAATCACCGTAAGCACCGCCGAGAGGCCTATCACCCAAGGCCAGAACTTTGCGGGCATGCTGGCGAGGTTCTTTTCCTCCGAGCCCGCAGCACTTTTGTCCCTCGTCCTAAGCCAATAGATGGCTCCGTATAGGGACGCGGCAAAATAGTAGACCTGCACTGCGCCGTTGGCATAGATGCCGCTGCTGAAGTTGATGTATACATACATCAACGACGCTACAATGCTAAACAGCCAAAACCAGCGACTGGCTCTGTATTCCAGCACCAGCGACGCGATGCTTACGATGACGCCTGTTATTTCAAACACGATATTAGAATCTCAAGATGGCGCGTAGGGTGAAGTTTGTGCCCGGTTGCGCAAAGAAACTATGCCAATAGCCAAAGGTGCCATCCACGTTCATCCAGTCGCCGGCGGCGCCGTGCAGCATGTAACGCTTGTTGAGGATATTGTTCACCACGCCTTGCAGTTCGAACTCATTGCCGCTCTCCATTTTCCAAGTATATGCCGTGCGGAAGTTAAGCAGGAAATAGTCCTGCTGCAACAGAGCCTCGCGGTCGGTGTTGTCGCAATATTCCTTGCCCACGTACTTACCCACCAGTTGCATCTTCCAGTGGTCGCTGGGGCGGAAAGTGGCGACAGCGGCTCCAATGACGGAGGGCGACAGGGCGAGGTGCGTGTTGCCCAAGGCGAAGGAGGTGTCCACATAGCCATCGTTGAAGTTGTATATATAGTCTATGATGCGGTTGGTGCTAAGGGTGAGGTTGCCACTGAGGTCAAACCAGCGCGCAAAACGGTAGCCGCCTTCCAGTTCGATGCCAAGCCGGTAACTCTTGTCCACATTCTCCATCAAGGTGTAGCCGCTATTGCTGATGCGCCCGGAGGGGGTCAACTGGTCGCGGTAATACATGGCGTAGGCGTTGGCGCGGAAAGAGAAATCGTGCTTTTGTAAGGCGTAGCCCATTTCCGCGTCAAACAGCGTCTCGGCCTTGATGTCACGGTTGTTGTTCACTGCGTCTTTGATGTCGGCTCGTGTGGGTTCGCGGTGGTTTATGCCCGCCACCATGTATAGGCGCTGGTTTTCGTCCACGAGGTAGTTCCATCCCATCTTGGGATTGAAGAAAGGGAACTTTTCGTTGTAGTTGAGAGAGGGATAGTCGTCGTCTGTGCCATCAATGGAATAGTCCACATAGCGGAACTGGAGGTCGGCATAGATGTTGCTGCGCTCGCTAAAGTCATAGTTCAATTTGGCGTATGCCGTAGCGTCTTTTTTCTTGCCCACGTTGGAATACCATTCAAAGGGATCTTCCATTTCTCCTGTTTGCTTATTCCAAAGTACGTTACCGTAATGGTCGCCGTTGAAATAAAGGAACATTTCGCCCAAGGTGACGGAGAAGTTGTTGTGGCGATAACGCGCCGAGAAACTTTCGGTGTAGGCATCATTCCTCATGTATTTACGTATGATGAAGTCGGTCTTGCTGCTGTCCAGCACTCCGTCCATGCCGTATGCCGAGGGACGCTTGCTACTCTTGTATTGTTCATAGTAGCCCTTGCCGTGTGTGTAGTCGAGGGCTGCATTGAGGGTCCACCTTGCGTTGGGCAGGTACGAGTAGTACAGTTGATAATGCTGCTGGTCATAGTTGTCGGTTTCGTTGTCGTAGTAATGTACATTGTTGTTGTCATCATAGAAAGCGCCTGCATCGTTGTAGGTGGGGTCACCCATTGCCGTGGTGCTGTCCACGCCATACCAGCAAATGCCCGTTTTCTGCTTGCCAAGGATGACCACGGCCTTCAATATGGAGCGGTCACCATAGTGCCCCGCGCTCATGAAGAGGCTCTGCTGGTCGCCCTCGCTGCCACGGATATATCCATTGGTGGTCATGCCGTGGTAGGCTGCATCGAAAGCGAATCCTTTCTTGCCGATGCCCGTTCCGGCGGTGATGCCGTATTGCCGCGTGTTCCAACTGCCCACGCTGAAATCGGCTTCGCCATAAGGCATACTGCGGGCATTGAGAGTTTGCAAGTTCAGCGCGCCACCAAACGAATTGCCTCCGCCATTGCTGGCGCCCAAGCCACGCTGTATCTGCAGGCTTTGGCTCATGCCTGCCAGGTTGGGGATGTTCACCCAAAAGACGGCTTGGCTCTCGGGGTCGTTGAGGGTGATGCCGTTAATGTTCACGTTGATGCGTGTAGCGTCAATGCCGCGAATGCGCATGCTGGTGTTGCCCACCATGCCGTTTTCGCCCACGGCCTCCACGCTGGGCGAGAGGTTAAGGAGATACGGCACGCTCTCCGTGGTCTTGGCCTCATTCAACTGTTCGCGATGGAAAGTGCTGGTGGTGAGGGGAGTTTTGTTGTCGGCGCGCGTGGCGCTGATGATGACCTCTTCAAGGACTCGGCTGTTGCTGTCGCGCTTGCCCGTTTGGGGCTTTTGAGCCTGCGCTGTGGCTGCAAACACACTCATGACGCACAACGCAAGCGCCACCTTTGCTTTGTAACTTTTTTTAATAAGCATTGCTTTTTAGTTTTTTTAAGTGCACCCTCGACGCGCGGGTGCTTTTACACTTGATAAAAACCAAAAAACGGGAGTATTTTTATTGAAAAACTCGTTTCCTACGCCGGCATTATCCGGTTCAGGTTCTATGGGTTTAATCTCAGCCTCATATAGTTGGGCACCCCGTTTCTCTTCTTTTGGTCGTCGAAACCGATTGCAAAGGTACGACTTTTTTCCAACATGCAAGAATAATTGTTTCGCACACGCTTTGAAGAACAGAAACAGGTGGCACCCTTCCCGCTGCGGACAAACGTCACACGGAAAGGGGGTGCCTCCTGTGGGACAGATGGAGCTGGTAAGTGTCGCATCTGTATCGTGACACTGGAAGCCCCACTACAAACCTAGTAATTATTGCACGGCCACTATCACTGAAAAAGGAAAGATATGCCCCGAAAACTCACCCTTTCGGGACGCTTTTCGGGGCATATCTTCCACAAAGCACTGGTAAAACCAGCATGGGCGGAAAGGAAGGGATTCGAACCCTTGAAGGGCTTTTAGCTCTTACTCGCTTTCCAGGCGGGCCTCTTAAACCACTCGAGCACCTTTCCAAACACTGAACGTGAGAGATTTACAACGATATTTTACCTTCAAACGCTTCTCCGTTAGCGTTTGCAAAGGTACGAACATTTTTTGAATTGGCGGAAAAAATCTTTCTTGCATGTGAAAAAAAATGCGTACCTTTGCATTGGATTTGGTTTGTTCCAACCCGATGGAGTATACTATTTAACATATTAATAATGAAAAAATTGATGATATCCTTAATGGCATTTGCCACATTGGCATGCGCTGGATGCAAAAACAAAGCGGAAGAAAAAACCGCACAGGGTCCGTCGCCGCTGCAACAGAAAGTGGACAGTTACGCCCCTTTCACGCTGACCACAGACCTCAACGTGCTTTCCGACAAGGAAAAGCAAATGCTCCCCATCCTCATTCAAATTGCTGATGTGATGGACGACTTGTATTGGGACCAATATTTCGGCGCTGAAAACCGCAAGGCGCTGGACACCTTGAGTAACCCCGCCATGAAAGCTTTCGCGCTTATCCAATATGGAGCATGGGACCGCTTGGATAGCGAAAAACCTTTTGTGACGGGTTACGGCCCCCGCCCGCTAGGTGCCAACTTCTACCCCACCGACATGACACAGGAAGAGTTCGAGGCGTGGAAAGACCCGCTGAAAACCGACCAATACAGTATGGTGCGGCGCGACGAAAACGGCCAACTGAAGGCAATACCTTACCACGTATACTATGCGCAACAGTTGAAGAGGGTGGACAGCCTGTTCGGTGAAGCCATCCTTTTGGCAGAAGACCATGGCTTGAGGAACTACCTTACCCTGCGACGCGAAGCTATTTGCCGCACGGACAACTACTTCCAAAGCGACATGGCTTGGATGGACATGAAAAACAGCATGATAGACTTTGTGGTGGGACCGATTGAAAACTACGACGACGCACTTTATGGCTATCGCACCAGTTACGAGAGTTTCATCCTGGTGAAGGACACCGCCTGGAGCAACCGTTTGGCGCGCTTCACCAAGATGCTGCCCGAACTGCAAAAACAACTGCCTTGTGACCCCAAATACAAGAAAGAAGTTCCTGGCACCAGCAGCGATTTGAACGTGTATGACGCCATCTACTACGCCGGTGACTGTAACGCTGGTTCCAAAACCATCGCCATCAACCTACCCAACGACGAGAATGTGCAACTGAGGAAAGGCAGTCGCCGCTTGCAGTTGAAAAACGCCATGCAGGCCAAGTTCGACAACATCATGATGCCCATCGCCAAACTGATGATTTGCGACGAACAACAAAAGAACATCATCTTCCCCGCTTTCTTTGGTAACGTGTGCTACCATGAAGTAGCCCACGGACTGGGTGTAAAAAAGACCGTCAACACCCGCCAAAGCCTGCGCGATGCACTGAAAAACCAATATAGTGCCTGGGAAGAGGCCAAGGCAGACGTGTGCGGGCTATTCCTTGTGCAAACACTGATTGAGAAAGGAGAAATCACTGACTGCACCGTAGATGACGCATACATCACTTTCATTGCTGGCCTACTCCGCAGCGTGCGGTTTGGAGCCACAGAAGCTCACGGCATTGCAAACATCATGTGCTACAACTATTTCTTAGAACACGGTGCTTTTAGCAAGAACGCAAGCGGAAAATACCAAGTGAACGTGGAGAAGGCCAAGGAAGCCATGAAGAATTGGGCAGCCTTTATCCTGCAAATAGAAGGAGAAGGCGACTATGAGCAAGCAAAATCCTACGCATCGGAACACGGCAAAATCAGTGCCGATTTGCAAAAAGACTTAAATGCCATCAACAACAATAATATCCCCATCGATATCAACTACAATCAAGGCCTTGCTGCGCTGGGCCTAAAGAAGTAAGGAACATACATACCGAAACATGGCTGCCACGCATTCGTTTGCTTTGGCAGCCATGTTTGTTTAAGGAGAAAGGGATGACGGCACGCCACATGATGGTGTGCGTCCTCGTGTCCAAACAGGTGAAGCCCGCCACAATGCACATAAATGATGTATGCATCAACTGTTTTACGATTAATGGCCTTAGCGCTCCTGTCCCGAACAGATAGTCTATAGGCGGCCTCTCTTCAATCGAGACGCCGCCTTGTCGGGTTTCAGCAGGCTTGTCGAGCGGCAAGCGAATGCTTGAATGGCTGCGCTCTATAGTGACCGTCGGCAATATGCAGAAAAAACTCCTTGCAGGGTGCGCCATGCAAGGAACTCCCCTCTATTCTAAGAATGGGGCCTGTTTGAAACCGCACACAAAGGGTGATGACTAACGGGAGGGTTTCGAACAACATCCCCCCCCTCCCTTTGCAAAACGTCCTATCTCAAACCTCTAAAACGACATTTGCCCAACAAGTTCCTCCCATGTGGGAAACTCAGCAATCTGCACCAATTGCCGTCGCTCTTCGTCTACGCGCAGCAAGAGGTGCTTCATGCCATTCGTCAGGAAAAGATAGGGCACGTGAAGCGAGAGATTGTATCGGCTGGCTTGGTCCAGCACCTTTTGGGAGAGCGGCACCGAATGTGCCTTGCATTCCACAATCATAACAGGTTGCAACCCCTCTTCGGCCTTACGATGCACCACGATGTCGCAGCGGCGCGCAAGCCCGTTCACCGAAATGGTACCTTCCGCCTGCACCAACTCTTTGGGATAGTGCATCACCTCTGTAAGCAGATGCTCCACGTGCTGGCGCACCCATTCCTCTGGTGTGAGAGCCACAAAGCGATGGCGAAGCACGTCAAGCACTTTATCGTCGCGCAGCGTCAACCTGCATGGGGGAAGATTGAGTTTTGGGAAGGGCATCGTTTCGTTGTCAATGGTTCATGATGCGCTTTTTGCCACATGCGATTCATCTGCTATACCTTGCCGCAGGTGAACGCCCTGCATTGCATCCGCACTACTTCTTGGGTTTGCGGACGAAATGGGGCATTTCGAACGGTATTTCCATAGAAAATTCCATGAGGCCAGCAAACTTGCTGTTGTCATACCACGGGGTTTGGTAAATAAGTTTCTTGATGCCGTTCTTCTCTATGGTGTATACATTTTTCTTGCCTTCTTTGAGCATGTCCAACACCATGGTTCGCGCTGGTTCAGGATGGCAGTCGAGTACGTTGCTGCCCACAAGGCTCTTGTCGCCTGGAAACTTGCCGTTCACCACGGTGCTATGGTGGTTCATGTCCAATATCGTACCCTCAACGTCGCAAACGGTGATGGCCATCGGCAATTCCTCAAAGTACTTCTCCATAAGTATTTAACGCATGTGTTGAAACAGCAAGGGCGTCAGGCAGGGGGCATCAATGCTTCACCCTTCACCCATCGCCCTTCGCTGTTCTTTATGTCTTATTTTACATCCAAAGCCGCAAGGGCAATGCTGTTGAGTTTGGTCTTCATACTGTCACCACGACTGGTGAGGATGCAAGGCACCTTGGCGCCCACCACCTTGCAGGCCAATTCGGCGTGCGCAAATTTGGTGCAAGCCTTGTAGAACACATTGGCGCACTCCAAGTTGGGGAACAGTAGGCAGTCAGCATCTCCTGCCACAGGGCTAACCAACTTCTTGGTGTCGGCGGCTTCCTTGTTGACGGCTATGTCGAGGGAGAGGGGGCCTTCCACTACAGCACCTTTAGCCACTTGGCCACGGCGGTTCATTATGCTGAGCAATGCCGCCTCGGTGCAGCTAGGAATGGAGGGCAACATTTGCTCGGTGGGAGCGATGACGGCCACCTTGGGCTCACTCACTTCCAAATTCTTGGCTGTGCTCACGAGGTAACTCAGCATGGCTTGCTTCTGCTTGAAGTCGGGCAAGGGGATGATGGCCACGTCGCAGCAAACGAGCAATTTGTGGTAGGCTGGCACTTCAAACACGCTGATATGGGTCAGCATATCCTTCTTGGTGCCTGGCATCAAGCCAGTCTCCTTGTTCAGGATAGGGTGCATATATTTGTCGGTGCTGAGGGTGCCCTTCATTAGGATGTCGGCATTGCCATCGCGCACATATTTCACCGCCACGCTACCCGCCTTGGCTTCGTTGGCTTCTTGGATGAGATTAAACTTGGCAGGGTCAATTTTCTCTTCGGCGCAAATCTTCTTGATAGTATCAAGGTCGCCCACCAAAGTGCCTTCCACAATGCCAAGGTCGACTGCGGCGCTCACCGCTCCAATGGTGTGAGCATCCATGGCATATGCAGCTACCAATCTTTTCCTGCCTTTGGATTTGGCAAGTTCGATAAGTTGATCTAAACTTGTAATCATTTGTATTTTAATTTTATGTTAAACAATAAATGCATTTCTACTGAAATGCAAAGTTACGTCTTTTTTTCTTCATGGCAGCAAAAAAATGCCACAGGAAAAGCGCCATCTTTTCACCAAAATGCTTTTGCCATGCGTTTCGTGCCGCCCCATTCCAAAACCCTCCACGCCCGACCCGCGTTTTGCCCTGCGGTTGGCGAGCGTGCGAGCCCTTTAGCAGCCTTGCTCGCTCTACTTTATTCCTCGCCCACTCCTGTCAAGCCAATCGTCTTCCGCCAAGGGCGGGCTTCTCCTCCCTGTATCTCCCATGCGCCATTTTGAACTATGTCGTAGCAGGTAACGCCATATTTACGGCAGTCCGCCGCCAGTTGGCTCCGTCGCCTTTGGCCGTTGTTGGAACAAAGCACGACGCCGTCGAAGAAGAACAACCTGCGTAAATCGTGCAAGGACGCATAGGCATTGTCGGCAACAACGACGTAATGCAGTTTGGTGCGGGTGGACAACGAATCGGATTGCCGGGCGGCGCGCATCAGTAAATAACTGTTGGAACGGTCCACAACAAACAAGCGCAGTGTATCGAAACTGATAAAATGGCTTTTTAAATCGGAAAAAGCCTCCACGGCACGATGCTTTACTTGGTAGTGCAACAGGTAGCCTCCACTTGGGTAATCTATACTTGCCGGACTGTGCGCCGTGGCACTGTCGCAATACAGAACGCTTTTGCGCCCCACAACAGCCTCTATGGCTGTGGCACGGGGGGCACTGTAGCAAATAAGCCTGCGCTGACGGCCGTGCGTAGCAGTGACGAGCGCCACGTACACCCCCAACACCACAAGGGCAGTAAAGGCCATAAAAAGGTATGCACGTTTCCTCTTCAGCAACAGCAAGCCCGCAAATACAATCACTGCGGCCGAAAGAAAAAGAACCAGCATGTCGCAATAGATATTTTGCCACAACGCGTGGGGCAGCGAAGAGACCCATCCCGTGCAGGTATCCACCCCCTGCAGTTCTACCCCAACCACCCAACCCATGGCGCGGAACATTATCGGCCACCATGAAAACAGCATCATGAGCAACACCGAGCCTAACAATACGCCCGCAAAAGGAACAATCGTCATGTTCGCCACGATGAAATAGGTTGGAAACTGGTGGAAATAGAACAACACAAAAGGCAACGAAGAAAGTTGCGCCACCGTGGTGACGCAAAACACGTCCCATAGTTTGTAGAGTGCCTGGTACACCACGCTCTCCTGCGTCCTCCTTGTTCTTGCCAACTGCTGCAAAGGGGGGCAAAGCGTCACGATGCCCAGCACCGAGGAGTAGGATAACTGGAAACCCACGTCAAACAGCAGCGAAGGTCTCGCCAGCAGTAAGAACAGCGCAGAGGCGGCCAAACTGTTGGCAGTGGGAGGTGCGGTGAAAAACAGCCGCCCCACAATGATGCACGAGAACATGACACCCGCTCGCAACGTGGCCGGCGCCATGCCTGTAAGCATCACAAACATCCATACGCCTGCAAATTGGATTATGCCTTTGTACATCTCTCCTCTACGAAAGCGCAACAGAAACTTGAAACATCCTCCCAACAATGCGGCCACAACGCCCACGTGCAACC
This sequence comes from Bacteroidales bacterium, assembly GCA_034178965.1. Classification (GTDB taxonomy): domain Bacteria; phylum Bacteroidota; class Bacteroidia; order Bacteroidales; family P3; genus Colimorpha. The sequence goes on from JAXFQM010000029.1 coordinate 36,262, forward strand.
CCGATACACACAGCAGGTGCAAAATGCCGGCGTCCTGAAAACGGGCGCGCGTCTCTTCATCCACGTCATCCTTCCATCCCAGCAGCAGGGCCTCCGCCACTCCGCGCTGGGAGACCGTCAAGTCGGCCTCTGCTATGGTTTCCATCAAGCGCATCCTTATGTGCGCCAAACGTGCCGCAACGCCGTCCTTGTCGTGCCGCAGCAGCATGTAACAGTCCTCATGCAAGAAAGTCACATAACATATCCCTTGGCGATAGAGGTGGCGCCTGTAGTCGAACTGCCATGGGTTTTCCCTGCCCGAAGGCTGGCGCACCTTGGCTTGTATTATTATGTGGTCCCCAGCCAATAGGCTATCGCGACGACCGTCGTTGCTGAAAAACAGCATCAGCCGTCCGCGCGTGTTATGCCATCCCTTGGAGTCTCGCACCCCAAGGACCTCCCCTATTGCTTTTGCAGACTGTGTCGAGGTATGGGGTCTTTCCAGCAGCCTGACTTCTAACTGCGTGGCTTGTGGCAAAAAACGGCCGTAATAATCTTTTTCTTGCCCTGGCATACGCGCCTGCGCCAACGTGTATCCCAAAGCGGCAAAGGTCAGCGCCGCCAGCATGGGGAACACACGTTCCTTCCGCGTCAGCACCAGCATCAACATCAGCAATAGGCTCACCGCCGCACACCATATCACATTTTCCGCAGGAACGAGACTTTGCAGGCCTATGCCCGTCATTAGCGACAACACCGCAATTGCAAGGGGGTTGCGTCCCCCGATGATTGCCTCTCGTATGCCTCTCATAAATTGTGGAGCTGGGCGGGATCGAACCGCCGTCCAAACAGCTAACTGATGTGTTTTCTACATGCTTATTCCGTGGTTGGTTTTCGAAGCGACTCCGGACACAGACACCCAAAGCAGCCCTTATCCTCTAAAATTTCGCCGCCAGGCCAAGGCATCCGAAACGGCTATCCCTTACTCACGAGCACCTCCTGAAGGTTCAGCGAAGGGCGGGCTGAACGGGAGATGTCTTGTCGCCACAACTTTTGCAGCGATTAAGCTTTAGTTTACTATGCTTCGACTAAGCAGCAAGAGCGTAATTATTTTCGCCTATTACTTTTTTACATCCGTTTTCAAGGCTTCTGATGCGTGAGCCTGCATGCTTGCACACCCATTATCACTGCTGTCAAAACCGATCAGCCCCATGTGGTGCAACGTTAAAGAAAAAAGCCCTCATTGCTTGAGGGCTCTCTTCCTGGCGGTCTGGACGCGACTCGAACGCGCGACCTCCTGCGTGACAGGCAGGCATTCTAACCAAGCTGAACTACCAGACCTCGACGTTTCCGAAACAAGGTTTTCCTTGTTTGCGAGTGCAAAAGTACGACAAATTTATTTAATGGCAAAAAAAATATTCACCGATATCAATATTTTTTTGTTAAAATACTGATAATCTGCACAAACTATGCCGGTATTTTTTTCTTCAATGACACCTTTGGCACTGCAAAATATGGGGAAAAACAGCCATGAATGGAAAAAATCGTACCTTTGCAAAAGCATAGGAGGCTCACAATAAACTCAATTTTCTTCTTAATACATGAGCATCAAATAGATAAACCCATACAACATGATAAAAAACTTGATATTCGACCTGGGTGGTGTGGTGTTAGACATTCGTTATGAAAATGTTGCGGAGGCTTTTGCACGACAGGGCGTGCCAAACACGGAGAGTTTCTTCAGCCGCCATGCACAAAGCCACGAAATGGACCTTTTCGAAGAGGGCAAAATGACCTCCCCGCAATTTCGCAACTATGTTCGCCACATGGCTGGTTTGCCTTTTTCTGACACACAGGTGGACGAATGCCTGAACGCCATCCTACTTACTATCCCTGAAAGGCGCGTAGCGTTGCTGACGCAGTTAAAAAAGCGGTATGGAACCTTCCTTTTCAGTAACACCAACGCCATCAACTACGACAGTTTCACTGCTACGGCACGGCAGCAATATGGTTTCGATGTTTTCGAACGCTGTTTTCATGCGACCTACTTTTCGCATCTGATGGGGGTTAGGAAACCTTCGCTGGACGGTTTCAAGCGCATTGTGAAAGAGCAGCGTTTAGTAGCGGCCGAGACGCTTTTCATTGACGACAACCCAAACAACGTGGCTGCAGCCCGAATGGCTGGCTTGCAGGGTTTCCATTTGGAACGAGGGAACGACATCGCGCAACTGTTTGAGCGGAGGCCTGCAGCTTTTCCTCTTTTTTGAGGAAGAGACGCGGGCGGTGGCGCTCCGCAACCCCAATCCACCTACCTTACTCTCTTTTGCCTGTCGCACATTTGGCACCACAAGAAATCTTTTCACAAAGTAATTAAACCACTTTGCCACCGCAACTCCGACGACCACACCTCCAACAAGGCGCGACACGCCATATTTCCACCTTTCGCAATCGTGTCCTGCCGCACTTGCGCGTCATGCCCTCACCCGCCGTCAGACAACCCGCCCGAAACAAGCCCGCAAACACCCAAGACACTTGATCATACCCATTCATGTAAACACCGTACGGTTACTTCTTCTTGCGAACGGCGTGCAGTCCCCGTTGTTATTCACGCCTGTGGAGTCTCGGGCACAACGCCAAGCATGCAAAAGAGCGCAGCCGATTTGAAAAATCGGCGGCGCGCACCATCCAAAAATAAAAAACATCCAAAAAACGTATTACAAAGCGGTAACATGACGCATAAGTTT
>JAXFQM010000080.1:0-6090 GCA_034178965.1 Bacteroidales bacterium
AAAAACAGCTATTTCTTGTGTGCACGGCGAACGTAAATCTTCCTCAATGTAACTCAAGTCGGCATCACTTATTGTCAAGCGGGCTTTTTCTATTACTTTCTTTTGGTATTCCAGCAACACCGCTTTTTCATCAATATGGCTCACCGAAATCCCTTTTACGTTCGTATCAATGTATGCAAGGTGATTTGCGGGATCTGTTGTGGTGAGCAGCACGTTTGCCCCCCTCTTGGCCAAGCCGCGTGCAATGGTTCCGGCAATCGTGGTCTTCCCCACACCGCCTTTGCCCATTGTAAAGACAACCCGTTTGCCAGACGTGAATACATCGTCAATCAACTCTTCCAAGTTGTGGAAATCGGCGTCCACTTTTTCGCCCTGCACGGCTTGTATGGCAACATCTGACACAAGCATGTTGCGAATGTTGCCAATTCCAGTCATACTATAAGAACGCAACGGAACGGCATAGGTCTCTAACTTCAACAAGGTATGCGGACGACTATCCAAGGCTTTCTGTTGACGTTCATGTAGTTGCCTTGACACAACGTCGTCATTGTCGAAGTCGCTCAACAAGCCATTAATTATCAAACATTGCGATTGGATGCCTATCTCTGACAATTCGTTTGAAGAGCGTTCCACTTCTTTCAATGGTGTCACTTCGGGGCGGCTCACCAACATTAATACGGTTTGCTTTCCGTCGCTCAATGTTTTCACCGCCTTTTTATACACTTCCTTACGACCCTCCAAGCCCGACAATTGTCCCAAGCACGATGCTCCTGTAGTGTTTTGGGCAATAAATGTGTTCCACGCAGAAGGCAGTTGCAACAGACGCAACGTATGACCAGTGGGCGCGGTGTCGAAAATGATATGGTTATAAAGGGCGCGCTTGTCTTCATTGGTTATCACGTCTGAGAACTCGTTAAATGCCGCAATTTCCACTGTGCACGAACCAGAGAGTTGCTCTTCCATGTTGGCGATAACGCTTTCGGGCAATTTGCCGCGATAAGGCGCAATCACCGATTCGCGGTATTCAACTGCTGCCTGTTCAGGATTTAGGTTAACGACGGTTAGGTTTGGAACCTCGTTGACGGCCTTACCCTTGTTGTCCAAATCCATGCTAAAAACATCCTGCAAGTTGGAAGCGGGGTCGGTGCTAACCAACAATATTTTTTTGCCACTATCTGCCAAGCTAACGGCGGTGGCGCAGGCTACCGACGTCTTGCCTACACCCCCCTTTCCTGTGAAAAAAATAAATTTAGGGAACTTATGCTCCACTGGATTGAATGTCTTCATCATAAATTATTTGTTAATGAGTAACTCCTCTTCTGGCACCTCAAGCCATGTCGAAAGCTGTTGGTTGGTGGGATAAACGCCTTTTACTGCTATTTCGCCGTTTACCGTGGTGATGGGCAGCATCTCAGCGCCTTCTTTCATGAGGAAGTCGTTTATGGTTCTGTCGTCAACATACACCTGGGGGTTGTCGCGCAGATTATAACGCTCAATGACAACGCCTTTGCGTTTTAACGTTTCCACCACTACGGCTATGCGCATCAATTCGGGGTCAATGTTCACACCACACAAACCCGTTGGGCAGCAAAGGGCGGGGTCATATATGATTACTTTTTTCATAGTTAACGATGTTCAGACATTGAATATTTTTTTTACTTCAATCTCGGAGGGTACATATCCCTTCAACTTTACCGCGCCATCCACCACTACGGCCGGCAAGCTCATTACGTTGTATTTGACTATTTCCAAAATGTCCTGCTCCTTCCGAAGCGACACGTCAATATGGTTCTCCTTGATCACTTTTTCAACCACATCATACGTTTTTTTGCACTTGGCACAGCCGGTGCCTAATATGACAACTTCCATGTTCTTTGTTTTTTAAATGTTTATGATGATATAATAACAGCCAACTACAATAAAAATAGCCGACACAACGCGTTTTAGCCACTTTTGGAAAGTATTCATGCTGTTGTAGAACTGGCCTATACTGGCCACGCTATATGTCAATAGCCATGCAATGATGATGACAGGTAAGCCCGTCGCCACAGCAAAAACGGGCGGCAGCAATAAACCTTCGCCGTTTGCAAGCGTGAGGGGTACAAGCCCTCCAAAATACAGTACAGCGCTATATGGACAGAATGCCAACGCAAATAAAACACCCATTATGAATACACTCAAGTAGTTGCGCCTTGCATTACGTTCGCCAATGTTTGACGTCCATTTGTCAAGTATCGGCAACCCGAGTTTGACAACGTCCAACATCAGAATGCCAAACGCCACGAGGGCGATGCCTATCCATATTCCATTGATTTGCTGAAACCATTGAGCCACATGCAGTTTGCTTGCGCCGAGAAATATTATGCTTGCCAGCGCTGTGTAACTAAACATGCGCCCCGCAGTATAGAATATTCCATTGAACATAACTCTCCGCTTGTGGGTAATATCTTTGCTTAAGTAGGCAATGGCTGTTATGTTCATGGCCAACGGGCAGGGACTAATGGCGGTCATCAACCCCAATGTGAAAGCCGTGAATAACGGCATGTTTGAACTGTCCGCCAGTTGTTGCAACCATTCCATATGTCACTGCAGCCGCTTGTTCACTTCTTTTATTATCAGGTCTTCCAGCGCCTGTGGGTTTTCCAAGGCAGTGGCAAAGGCTTGTTTGGTTATTTCCACGGAGTTGCCGCCTTTGTCTATAATCAAGGCGTTCCATGTCACATCGTACTGTTCAATCCAACCCTTTGCAGAATCCTCGTTCGTGTTGATTTCATAATATACAACTCTGTTGTTGTCTGCGTATGCCTTTTCAACGGTTGCTTTTGCCACGTTTCCAACGGCAATGCAGGTCTTGCACCGCTGCTTGCCATGGAAATAGTTCACCTTTACGGCGGCGGTGTCGGTACGTGAAACGGCGGCGACTGCTTGCGTTCCCTCTGTCTCCGTTTTTTTTGTGTTTGGCTTGCAACCTGCAAAGACAAGGGCAAGCATCAGAATAATGGTTACTTTTCTCATGGTTGAAACTATATTAATTTGTAAAGAATTTGCGCTTGAGCCAAAGGGCCACGTTCACTAAAACAATCAGCGCTGGCACCTCAACGAGAGGGCCTATCACGCCGGCAAAGGCTTGCCCGCTGTTGATGCCAAACACTCCGATAGCCACGGCTATGGCCAATTCAAAGTTGTTGCCCGCGGCAGTGAACGACACGGCGGCGTCCTGGCTGTAATCGGCCCCCATTATCCGCCCCAGGAAGAAACTGACAATAAACATCAGCCCAAAGTAAATGAGCAACGGTATAGCCACACGCACCACATCCAACGGTATTGTTACAATAAGTTGTCCTTTCAAACTGAACATCAATACGATGGTAAACAGCAATGCGATAAGGGTTATCGGAGAGATGAAAGGAATGAATTGATTCCAATACCACTCTTCGCCTTTCAACTTAACCCCAATCAATTGGCTCGACAGTCCCAGTGCAAAAGGTATCCCTAAATATATTCCTACGCTTTTGGCAATCTCGCCAATTGTGATGTTCACTTCCAAGCCGGAGACACCCAATAGAGGCAGCAGCACAGACACGAAAAAATAGACATAAACACTGTAGAACAGGACTTGAAATATGCTGTTCATGGCAACCAAACCTGCCGCATACTCACGATTTCCGCCTGCCAACTCGTTCCAAACTATTACCATCGCGATGCATCGCGCGGAACCTATCAGGATAAGCCCAACCATATATTCTGGGTAATTGCGCAGAAACAGCACTGCCAAGGCAAACATCAGCAACGGACCTATTATCCAGTTCAGCAACAAGGATGCGCCCAGCAGCCTTTTGTTGCGAAAAACGCCGCTCATTTTATTATACCTCACTTTAGCCAATGGCGGATACATCATCAAAATAAGGCCTATTGCCAGTGGTATGTTTGTTGTTCCGCTCGACATTGCGTTGATGCCGTCGGCCACAAACGGGAAAAAGTAACCTATGGATACACCTATCGCCATGGCAAGGAAAATCCAAAGGGTAAGGTAACGGTCTAAAAAACTCAACCGTTTGCGTTCCGTTGTAGTGATGCTATTTTTTGTACTCATATCTTATTTTTTCTTTTACAAATTGCTTGCAATAATCTTTTATTAGGTCGCGCACGTAGCGAAACTCGGCCTTAATCTCTTCCTCCCGCCCCTGTTTCTTGGCGGGATCGGGAAAGTTTTGGTGAAACTTTGCTGCGTTGTTCGGAAAGTGTGGGCAACGCTCACGGGCATTGTCGCAAACCGTAATGACATAGTCGAAATAAACGTTGCTGTATTCCTCCACCTTGTTCGACGTGTGCTTCGAAATGTCGATGCCATCCTCTTTCATCGCTTCCACCGCTTGCGGATTAACGCCGTGAGTTTCCACTCCAGCGCTATATACGTCGGCCTTTTCGCCCGCAAAATGCCGCAGATACCCTTCCGCCATTTGACTGCGGCAACTGTTGCCGGTACAAAGCACCAATATCTTTTTCTTCATGTTTTCTTTTATCCCCACGTATTTAACAGTTTCTGCAACATAGACTATAGATTAATTTTGTCAGCAACAGCCCGCAAAGCGAAACATGCAACAACTTTGTTCTGCGAAGCAATCTCGCTGTATCTTGGCTTATCCATTTTGTCTATTTTTTCGTTTCCCATTTCACATACATTAATCGCATCATTACGAATTGTACGTATTTCGTAGATACACGAACATTGGGGCAAAAAAAATTTTCATCACTTCTTGCAGTATGTGGAACCGTCTTTATCTATTTCTATCAAAAGTTTGTCGAACAAAGACTTCGCCAACTCCCAATTCTGTCTGTTGATGCAGTATTTTACCGTAGGCAACGTGATGGTACCTTGTATCAACCCCGCTTCCTTCAACTCTTTCAAGTGTTGGGACAAGGTACTCTTTGCCACGGGCAGAATTTCCGACATATCTCCGTGGTAGCAACATTGTTGTTTCGCCAATAGTTGTAATATGGCAATCCGTATGGGATGTCCCAATGCTTTGGCAAAGCGTGCCAATTGTTCTTGTTCCTCTGTTAAGTTTTCTTTTGCCATTCTCATTCTCTGTTCTCAAAGCAAATAGAAAGGTAATTTCGTTGTTGCGTCCACTTGGCTTTCGTCTTGTTTTCAGTACGTAAATAATATTTGTGAATTTATTAACATCAACGATTTGACATGCAAAGCCTCGCCTTCTGTGCTAAACTTGCAATTTGTAAAAAATACGAATAATCACCGACTTGAAATGTTGATTTGCACACCTATTACATCGTACCGCATTGAAACTCGTTCACCATTTTTTTTTGAAAGAAGCAGATTACCACCAACTCCCCTCGTAACATAGGATGTTGCGCGCTATTCAAGCCACGTCACGGCACAATAACAGTTAAGAACGATCTATTATTAATAGAAAACCGATACCTGCTGCTGACAGGGGATGAGCTCCAACTTTTGTGCAACCTCTCCCCTCTGCATACTCATTCCTCACATTAAAACAGCAACACATCGCTATATTCTGGATGTTTTTCAAATTGCCTCTTTGCAAAAGGGCATAGCGGTATGATTTTTGCTGGTTTGTTACGTGCGTAATCGACAGCGGCTTTCACCAGAATTCTGCCATACCCCTTGCCTTCGTAGGAACTATCTACGCCAGTGTGGTCAATGATGAATTTAGAATCACCCGCCCATGTGAAGGTCATTTCTCCGGCGCGTTGGTCATTCTCAAAGATGACAAACATTCCTTTCTTTCCATCATCTTCCATTTGAATGCTTGTCTGGGGAGTCTGCTTGATGGACAAGGCTCCCGACGGGCAAAGGCACACTTGTTTTGCAATCTCTTCAGGGGTGGCGGCGTTGAGGTCCATCCAAGGCTTCTTGTCTGGTTGGAAAACAGACGGCAAATGTTTTGCGCATAATCCTGAATGCGCACATTTGGCAGGTCGCCATACAATCGTAATGGTGCCGTTGCTATATTCTTTTACTATATCCATTGATTTTTTTGTTATGGTTGAACATTCAGTTTTTCTTTTGTGGCGTTTTTGCCGTATGCCTGCACGTCGCCGTCAATG
>JAXFQM010000125.1:0-14212 GCA_034178965.1 Bacteroidales bacterium
AGGAGAAATGTATAAATTGGAAACATCAAGAAAGGTAGAATCGCCAATCCATAGAAATGTTTAAGCACCTACTCCCACAAGTCCAAATTATCACAAGTTAACACTAATAGATTTACCGTTAGCAAATGGAAGTGCACGGCAGGATAACGATAGTAGCAAAACAAACATGCTGGAAAATAGTAAGCCGTGTCCTGAACATAATAGTGTGGAGCACAAGTTAAATAGTGAACCTTCGTCCATAGAGGAGCACGTAAAAGACATTCTCGTGCCGAGTGTGTCGCCGCATGCAGAGACAGTGCAGGAGGAAAATGTTTCCCAAGTGAATGCAGACGAGAAGGATGCAAGGTTGTCGCCCGTAAGACATGAAGATCGGAATGGCGCAAAAAAAACGGTGAAAATAGTGGTGTTCTACGACGACAACACCTTTGCGGAGTTCCGTCCAGAATAAAAAAGCGCGGCCTCGAATGAGCCGCGCATCAATATTTCGTAGCGAGGATTTGCTTACTTGTTGCTATCTTTAGTATTTGCTGCAAGCAGGTCTTGGAGCACTTGTTCAAGGGGCTGGCCAATATTGCTTACTGCAAATCTCGCACTTTCGGCAAGGGGATGATCTGGGTAAAGTTCAAGGAATTCGTTGTAGGCAATCACCGCGCTGTCGTATTTTTCACTCTCTTCATAGGCATTTCCTATGAGGAAATAGCATGTGGAGGCTTCGCTGAAATCAGGGTAGTTTTCGATGATTTTATGCAGACATTGTAATGATTTATCGTAACGGCCGATGTTGAGAGCCAAGTCGGAGGCATGGTATAGGTAAATGGGGGACAAGGAGTCCTCAGGGAAGTGGTTTACGAAGTCAAGATATAGGCCAATCATCTTGTTGCAAGTGGTGCTGTCGGCAACCATTTCTACCTCGCGAAGAGTTTCCTCCATTTGGGAGATTTGTTTTACCTCTTTGTCGCGATTGGGACCGCATGCGACAAACAGCAATGCTACGCCGATTAGGGAGCATTTTGCTAAGAGCAGGTTGATGCTTTTCATTACTTGAAGGGTTGTGAATTATAAGTGTGTTTGTTTACAAATGTTTTGTTAACGCCTTTTTGAGAATTTCATCTTGTAGTTGGGCTGAACCTTGCCGTTTGCTATGTCGTTCATGCGGCGACGTAGCATGCTTTTGCGTAGAGCACTGAGACGGTCTGTGAAAACTTTGCCGTGCAGGTGATCTATTTCGTGTTGCGCAACTCGGGCAAACATGCCGTGCAATTCTTCAATATGCTCCACAAAATCCTCATCCCAATAACGAAGTATGATACCTTCGGGTCGCAACACATCCTCATGGATGCCAGGGACGCTGAGACAGCCCTCGTTGAAGTAGGTCATGTCACCTTTGTTTTCAAGAATTTCAGGGTTAATGAGGGTGTGACGTTCCACTTCATCTCCGTAGGTGTCCGTTTTTTCGTCATAGGGGCGAAAGCCAATGACGATGAGTTGTATGGGGATATCTATTTGTGGTGCAGCCAATCCTACGCCATCGGAGGCGTACATGGTTTCGTACATGTTGGAGATCAGTTCCTTGAGATTGGGATAGTTTGGTGTAATTGGCTCGGCTTGTTTGCGCAGCACGGGGCTGCCGTATGCCACGATGGGAAGTATCATATGATTATTGCTTAATATGCGAATTTGGTTAGAGTGGAATGCAGGGAGTTTGTTTATTATTCAAGAAAGTTAATACGGAATTCAAGAGCGAAAGGTTAAGTAGGCATGAATGTTTTATTTGCAGAAATACCTTAATATTTGAGACAGGAATGCTTGTTTTTGAACAAGAATTAGTGTCACGTTCTTTTCGTTGACTTCAGATCCATATAATTCTGGAGAATAAGCGTGGCACTGATGGTGTCAATAAGAGCCTTATTTTGACGTTGCTTCTTCTTTAAGCCGCTGGCTATCATGCTTTGGAAGGCTATCTTCGATGTAAATCGTTCGTCCATGCGTGCGATTTCTTTGTTTGGAAATTTCTTGCGAAGGTTCGCCACGAAAGGTTCGATAATCTTGGCGCTCTCAGCAGGGGTGCCATTCAAGTGTTTTGCTTCTCCAACCACAAAGATATCAACGGACTCGCATGTACAATACTTATTTAGGTAGTCCATGAGACTATGGGTCTCTACGGTGGTGAGAGGGGTTGCAATGAGCCGATTTTCGTCAGTCACTGCAAGGCCCGTTCGCTTTATGCCATAGTCTATTGCCATGATTCTACCCATAATTCCGATGTATCTTTCAGTGTGCAAAAGTACGAAAAATTATTCACTTGCAAGAAAAAATATCACTTTATTACAATAATTTCCGCTAAAGAAAGAAAAAATAATCGACTGAAAATAAGTATAGATAGCAACCAGAGTGAAAATAATTTTGGTCATTAACGAAAAAGTTCGTACTTTTGCAAAATGTTTTCAAGAGACAAGGCAAATATTTGCATGCCAAGAGAACGGGTCCTTTAGCTCAGTTGGTTAGAGCATCTGACTCATAATCAGAGGGTCCTTGGTTCGAACCCGAGAAGGACCACCGAAAGCAGGAGACAGCAAAGTTTCCTGCTTTTTTTCGTAATTGTGCGTAGAGTTCATCGTAGATGGAGAGGAATGCGTTTCTGCACCGTGCAGCTGCATTGGTTACAGAGGATACGCCACAAGGTCAAGTCCAACGCGAAAGGTCTGCCATCCATGGGCAGAGATCTCCTTTCTCGCTTCACCGTGCTAAAACAAGTCTTATCTTACTTATTGAATCTGTACCACAAATAGGGGGAGCCTTTCGTGTATGGTTTTGGAGTATCGACCATTCATGCTTGTATATGACGAGTGTTCACTTTTGGTTTGCCACGCCGTCTTGTTGATACTGGAAGCAGGTCTGTGTGCATAACGGTTTTGGAGTGAAACTATATTCATGTTTTGGCCAACTTCGTTATTTGCACCAATCTACGTATTAACCCCAATCAGTCGATAGTTTTTTTCTGTGTCATACAACACAGGGATTTTCGAAAGAGTGCTTATTCTCGAAAGTAGCGGCTGTCGTCAATCCTTCTTTCAAGATCTTCAATGCGGCTTTCGATGTTCTCGAATAAGGAAGTTTTTGGACCCGGAGTGATTAGGTTAAGGCTTTTGGGAAGCACCTTAAAATGAAGTTTATCACCTATGCGAAGGCCTTCTCCGTCCACGTTTACCCAACGATAGTCGTTGTTGAGAACGGTGACCTCTTTCGCTTTAAAAATCTCCACGTGTTGGCTCATGTCAAACTTGTTTAAGTAAACGAGCGGTGCGGTGAGGGGGAGATGCGCAAGTGGAATCTTATTCACCACGCAGATGTCCAGCAATCCATCGTCAAGTTGTGCCAAAGGAGCAATTGCCGTGTTGTAGCCGAATTGGTTACTATTTGCGAAACTCACAATCCAGGCGGTGCGTTCTATTTCTTGGCCGTCAATGACGAGCCGGAAGGTGGACTCTTTGGAAAGAGGGTAATCGTTTAAGACGATGTTCACATAAGCCGAAAGTCCACGTTTCTTCGCCAACTTCATCTTGCGTGCCACAAGGGCGTCGAAACCAATGCCAGCTATGCTAACAAAGAGAATGTCGTTTAGCATAACCGTGTCGATAGGTTGTGTGTAGAAGTTGTTTATCATCTTCACCGCCTGTGTAGGGTTGAGAGGGATTTTTAGGTCTCGCGCCAGCCCGTTTCCGCTGCCGCAGGGGATGATACCCATAGTCATGTCGTAGCCCTGTAAGCCTGCCGCAATGTCGTTCACGCTACCGTCTCCGCCCACGGCTACAACGGCGTCGCACGTGCCTTTTTGAGCCTCTTCGCGAGCTATTTCGGTACCGTGGTGCATGTGCTCCGTGTAGCGTATCTCATAAGAAAAAAGAGATTTGTCCAAGGTAGAAGCCAGGACTTTTTCTATTTTGCGTTGCCTTCCTATTCCAGAGATGGGGTTGACGATAAAAACCAAATGCTTCATAGGTGGAAAATCATAGACGGGGTTCCAATTTTCGAAAATATTAATCCCAGTAATTGTTGTTACTCCATGTTTAGTGTTAATGCTTCACCAATTGGTTGCCAAGTAGGCGGCTGGTGTAAGTCTGCAGCACGGCTTTCAGATATTCAATGTCTTCTGGTGTGCCTAATGTCTTATAAGGCGACAAGATGGCAATGCGACCGTTACGTTCCAATTGATGGTAATCGTTGCCGAACACCACATGCCAGCCGTGGTTTCCATTACTGTGCCGTAGGGCGCTTTCTCCGAAGCATGCGACGCGCTCGTTTATGTTAAGGTAGTCCAGCACGGTAGGCATTACGTCTATTTGTTGTACAATGTCATTGCTCATGGAGGCCCAAGACGTGTTGGATGGGTCGAACAATATCATGGGTATGCAATACCATCCGCTGTAGTCGTTGTATTGCCGACTTAATCCTTGCCCGGGATGGTCACCCAGGATGACAAACAGCGTGTTTGCATACCAAGGCTGCTTTTTTGCAGCGTCAAAAAATTGTTGCAAGGCATAATCGGTGTATGCTACTGTTTGAAGCAGTGGATGTTTGCCTTTTGGGAACTGACCCTTGTGCTCCTCGGGTATGCTATATGGGTGATGACTTGAGATAGTGAATATGCTGGCAAAGAAAGGTGACGTCATCTTGTTGATTTCCTCCAGCGTGTATTTTAGGAAGGGTTCATCAAATATGCCCCAAGTGCCGTCGTAGGCCTTGTCGCCGTGTACCTTGATGTATTCGTTTTTGCCGTGGTATTTGTCAATGCCTGCCTTATAGCAAAACTTGTCAAAATTCATCGTTCCGTTGTAACTGCCGTGATAGAAGGCGGTGGAATATCCATGGCGTTTGAGAATGGAGGGTAGGGCATCGATGGTGTCCTTATAGTATTCGCTCATAATGAACGGGCAAAGGCTCCAACTGGGGATAGAGGCCAAAATGGCAGGAATGCTCTCGATGCTTTCTTTTCCATTGCTGCGGCCTTGAAAGCAAAGACTTTGCTTGGCCAATCCGTCCAAGAATGGAGTGTAACTGGTCCCGCCTTTGTTGTAACAGCCCATATATTCTTGTGAAAAACTCTCCAAGACAACGATAATCACGTTCTTGGGTTTTGTTGCAAGCTCTTGTATGACTTGTATTTGTCGCAGTAAGTTGCTGTCTATTAGTTGTTGCGGGTCTGTCATTTGCAACAGCGTGTTTATCAGTGTCTCTGGGTGCCTGTTTACCATGCTTGCCGCTTCTTCCAGGGTGCTGTTCGCATTTAGTGTGAGCGGCTCGTAATCAGGTGAATAGAGTTTTGCGGCGAGCGTTGGAGTCATGTATTCCACATTCGTGGGTTCCAAGTGCTTAATGGTGTAGACAATATTGTAGGGGGAATTCAGCACAAGCGCCGAGTTTTTGGGTTGGGCATATCGAACGCTCTCGCCTGGAGAAATCCATTTGCGTTCAAAGCCGCCCCGCAGTAGCAGAAAGACAGCCACGATGCTGATGATGCTGCCTATGATGCCTTGGCGGGAAGGTTGTGAGAAAGTGTGTTTAGATTTTATGTTTATGCGCCGATTGCCCCAAATGAGAAGAAATGTCACCATTACGGCGCTGAGCGTGGCATACCAGTAGTCCACAATAAATTTTGGCAACAGAGTTCCCATCTCTCCCCCTATGGACATGTATTTAAACATCATGGCGTTCATGCGGCGGTATGTGAATTGGTAATAAGCGGAGTCCACCAAGTTCACCATTAGAAGGAGCAGTGCGCCGAGGTAGTACAGTGTTTCCGCCGTCACGCGGTACCCTTTTCTCCATCGGGCTCGGATTGGAAGCAGCGACATTGCCAGCCAGGGCAGTAGAAATAGGGTAGTGCTGGCAAGTCCAAAACGAATGTTGCCCCAAAGGATGTTCATAAGTTCCTCAAAGTTTTCGACGTGGAAGATGCGCAGGTTGAATAGCCCAAAAAGCAATTGTGTGAGCAGCAGCAGCACGAACACCAGTAGGTATTTTTTCAACAAGGGCAGAAAATAACGTTTAAAGAGCATGGAGGAATGTTTGTTTGAAAATAAATTTGGGTAATATGTTTATGTAAGGGGGGCAAGAGGTGGTTTATTTTCTATTTGGCTTCCACCCGCTGTCGTTCAATATCTGCCTGGCGTCAGAGTTTTGGAATAGTTGATGTAAGGTGCATTTGTTTTTTGCCATATAAGCTTCCACTATCTGCCACCCAATATATTCGGTCATGCGTGGTGCACTGTCGCCAAAGGCGTTTGTCTTGGGTGCGTCCTCGATGAAGTTGAAAATCTCGTTATAGTCCTTTTCAAAAAGCAGGTCGTGCTGTATCCAAAAAGCCCACACATCGCGTGTATGCGCCTTCGCCCAACTCATTTGTGCGGCGTTGTAGCGAAACAGTAGCGTATCGTTTGTTTTTGGCAACGTCCGGTGTAGGTAGTATTGTACTTTGCCATCCGCCACCATGTAGTCCAGCAAAGTCATTTCTCCATCGGCGATGACTATGTGCGCTCTCGCCAAGGCGGCCATGGCATCTGGCAGGATGTGTTCTTTCGTGGATAGGGCCACCAAGTATGTGGGCAATTGGAAATAACCATACTTCTTGAAATAGGGCACCACATATTGGTCGATGGCTATTAGTAGGCTGCTATGGTCTGCCGCGACTCTATTAGTGTAATCCAGACTTCCACTAATAAAAGTGATGGCCTTTGGGCATTTCATGCTTTCATCTAATTTAAGGGAACGCGCCATGGCTTTGTCCATCTTTTTGTTCAGCCACGAGAGGTCGGCATAGTGCTTTTGCACGGTGTCATAGAGTTCTCGGCAAGTGGGGTCTTGTGCCATCCCAATGATTTGCGACATGTACTCGGGGTTGTCGGGATGTATGTTTAGGAGCGAGCTGCCGAAAAGTGGGGCTGCTTGCGTCAGTTTGCTTTGAAGGTGTTCAGGTTGTGTATCAAACATCACCTCTTCAAAGCGCATCCACTCCACGGCGTTGTCCGCCTTGGTGCTGCCGTTGGTGTCTGTTTTGTACTTGCAGCCTGCCATCGTCACGCTGCAAAAGAGTAACATGATACCGATAGTTCTTTTCATTGCCGTATCTTGAAATTAAAGTGAGCCACATAGTCTTGTAATAACGAGGCCATGCAGCTCACTATTTGCGAGGAAAGAAATTATGCTTCCGTATGTTTTGCCTCTTTGCTCTTTTGTTCGTTCTTTTCTTTCTGTTCTGTGCGCAGTATCTTCATCTTGGTCTCCAGCAGCGCCAGTTGTTCGCGAGCGTGTTGCAACTTGCGCTCAAATTCTGTTTTCAACAAGTCGGCCTGTTTGCTGTTGCTGAAGAAGCCCATATTGTTTTCAAGCACGTTGATGTCGTTTCTCAACCTGTCTATTTTTGCCTGTAGTTCGTCGTGTGCGTGTCCGGCAAAGCGAGGGTTGTCCGCGTTGCCCTGCACCCGTTGGCGGAAAGCGTTCACTTCGGCTTCGCGTGCGGAAATCTTCAGTTGCTCGAAGTATCCGTTTATGATGTCTCGGAATTCCTGTTTCAATTTGTCTTTCTCGCCGCGTGGCACGAAACCCACTTCCATCCATCGGCGCTGGATGTCTTTTAGTTTGTTTAGGTTCTCTTCTTTGTCGTCGCCAAATGTCATTGCCTTCAGTTCGTCAAGCAAACTTTTCTTCATTTGCAGGTTTTCTTGCTCGTCCCCATGTAAATCCTTGAAATGTTCACTTTTGCGATTGAAGAAAGTGTCACATGCGGCGCGGAAACGTTGCCAAATTTTTTCGTTTACGTGGCGGTTCAGGTTTCCTGCCTCTTTCCATTCGGCTTGCAGTTGAAGCAAATCCTTCGTGGCTTCGCGCCAATCGTCGCGTTGCGCTATGGCTTCAGCGCGCTGGCATAAATCAATTTTCTTGTTGTAGCTCTCGTCCTGCTGCTGCTTCATCTCATCGAAGAATAGGTGCTTCTTTTGATATGCGGCGTCGATGGGGTCTTTGAAGGCATGCCAAATTACATCGTTTTGTTCGCGTGGCACGGGCCCAATGGCCTTCCACGTCTTCATCATTTCGTCCAATTGGTTGGTGAGGAGGTTCCAATCCTTTGCAGTCTTGGGATCTTCGGCTTCTGTAAGGGTTTTTACTTGGTTCACCAGAGCTTGCTTGGCAAGCAGGTTTTTTTCCAACATCTCGCGGCGTTGCGCAATGGCTTCGCGGTGGCGGGTGCTTATTTGGTCGGCGGCATTTTGGAAACGTCCCCAAATCTCGTCGTTCTGTTCGGGGGGCACTGCCCCAATGGCCTTCCACTGTTCGCGCAATTCTTGCAGTACGTGGAAAGCATGACCTTCATTCTCGTCCACAATGAGTTCTTCAGCCTTTTCACACAATTGGATTTTCTGTTCCAAGTTGCGCTTCATATCTTCCATCTTGCTTTCGCGTTCCAGTTTCACCTTGGCGAAGAATTGTTCCACCCACAGGTGGTATTTTTGCCATAGGTCGTTCGTGGCGTCTCTCGGCACGTCACCAATGGCTTTCCAATTTTCTTGCAGTGCATTGAACTTGTCATACATCGCCTTCAAGGTATATCCTTCTTGGCTTTCGGTTATGGCTTTCAGTTGGTCTATGATGTCCTGCTTTTTCTTTAGGTTTTCCTTTTTTTCAGCTTCTTGCGCATCTATGCGCTCCTGTCGCAGGGCCTTGTATTTGTCGTATACGGAATAGAAAGCATCGGCCACGGCATCGTTGCGTTGTAGGTATGCGTTCTTTTCGCCTCCGTCGGCCAAAAATGCCTCATAGTCGGCTTGTAGCACGGCTCGGTTCAAGTCCCCAAACAGGTCTTTTACCTTGCTAACGCGGCTTTTAATGTGCATCACGTCTTCTTGCAGCAAGGTCTTCAATTTTTCTGTCAGTTCTTCGCGGTTCAAGCCGTCGTAGTTCTCCTCGGGTTCCACAAAAATAGCCTCCCTTTGTGTTTTGTCTACAGGCATTTCAATTCGTGGTGCCTCTTCGGGCGCCTCTATTTTTGCCTCCTCTTCACCTATAGGAGAGACTTGTGCGGAGGTGTTCACTCCTGTGTTTTCTTCCGCCGTGGGGGCTTCGTTCACCTCGTTAGGTTCATTGGCATTTTCTTGTGTGGCTTCTGCCACAGGGTTCTGCTGTTCGTCCTCGGCTTGGGGCAGAGAGACGTATTGCATCTGATTGGTTTCTTCCATAAAGATAATATTACTTCTATAATGTGTATTCAATCAGCGAGTTGCATGTTTGTTATTTTCCCATGCATCCCGCAAGACGGATTGCAAAGTTACGCATTTTTTTTTATATGGCAGCAAAAAAATAACTGAAAGGTGATGCAGGAAATGGTGAGCACATCACACATATTGTTGAGCAAACATTCAGGGAAGCGAAGCCTGTGATTACCTTGATAGCCATTATCGTTGAGGTTGAGTATTTGTCCAAGTGCAATAGCGTAAGACGCACTCGATGTTTCTCAAATAAAAAGGGGAGAGTATGGCTGCGCTTGTGCGGGTGCAGCCATGCCATGGAATGCAACCGGGTGTTCTTTCGGTGCGAGGTCAATAAAAATGGGCTTTTAAGCTAAAATGCAAAAAAGCCCGTTTCGAGGAGTATGCTATGTGTTACCTTTGCGTCTGCGCTATTTGCCGAGTTTCTTTTCAACTAAATTCACGATATCACCAACGGTGTGAAGTTTTTCAGCCTCTTCGTCGTTGATGAAGATGTTGAACTCGCGTTCGAGGTTGATGAGGATTTCCACCCTGTCCAAAGAACTGGCGGATATGTCCTCCTGCAGACGTGTGTCGGGCAGAAGAAAAGTGCTCTCCACTTCCAGCAACCTAGCAATGATGTCTACGACGCGCTGTTTTATTTCATGCTGTTCCATTAGTTGCCCAGGGAAAGTCCTCCGTCGCAGCGAAGCACCTGTCCGGTAATGTATTCCGACAGGTCGCTGGCGAGGAACAGCGCGAGTTTGGCCACGTCCTTGTCCTTGCCGCCACGGCGCAGGGGTATTTTTGTCATCCATTCTTTCCTCACATCCTCGGGCAATTGGGCCGTCATGGGTGTTTCAATGAAGCCTGGTGCGATGGCGTTGCAGCGTATGCTGCGGCTGCCCATTTCTTTTGCTATGGAGCGCGTAAGGCCAATGATACCGGCCTTTGAGGCGCTGTAGTTGGCTTGTCCAGCGTTGCCGTTTATGCCCACGATGCTGCTGAGGTTGATGATGCTGCCGCTGCGCTGCTTTATCATCATGGGGATGAAGGCCTTTGAGTTGTTGAACACGCTTTTTAGGTTTATGGTTAGCACGAGATCCCAGTCCTGCGGCGTCATGCGCAGCATGAGGTTGTCACGTGTGATGCCCGCGTTGTTCACCAATATGTCCAGCCGCCCGAAGTCTTTCTGCACTTTTGCGGCCATTTCTTGCACTGCGTCATAGTCGGAGGCATTCACGGCGAAGAAAGAGCAGCGGCGGCCCATGTCGGCTATTTCTTTCGCCAGCGAGACACTATCTTCGTTTTCCTTTAGGTCGGTGAATATCACGTCGGCTCCGTTTTCAGCGAAAGTGAGCGCGGTGCAGCGGCCTATGCCGCGCGAGGCGCCCGTGACGAGGGCTATCTTGTTCTCAATAAGTTTCATTATTATTAATGGTTTAATGTTTCGTTTTCCACCAGCACAAAACTCAATGTGCCTTTCACTGCCAACTGGCCATCGACGGTGGCTTCCGCTTCGGCGAAGAAGTTATGGCTTCGGCGCATGGTGATGTGTCCTCGCACCTCAAGGGTGTCGCCGGGACGCACCTGGCGTTTAAAGCGCACCTTGTCCAGCCCTGCGTAAAGAGGGGTTTTGCCTGCCAGCTCGTCCTTGATGAGAATGCTGCAGCTTTGTCCCATTATTTCGCATAGGATGACGCCAGGCACCACGGGATAGCCTGGGAAGTGTCCTTTCAGGAAAAATTCATCACCGCGAACGTGGTAATGGGCTATGCACTCGTCGCCCACCACCTCCATGTCGTCCACAAGGAGCATGTTATCGCGATGGGGCAGGATGGTCATGATTTCTTCTTTATTCATAATTGTCCGTAGGTTACATTTATGTGTGCGAGAGAAAGCGAGAAGGCTTAATAATCTTGGCTGGAAGCCTTTTCTTTGTTATATTTTTCTTAAAGCCACGCATGCGTTGTGCCCGCCGAAGCCGAAACTGTTGCTCACGGCCATGTTTGCTTGCCATTGGCGGGCGGTGAGCGGCACATAGTCTAAGTCGCAATCTAGGTCGGGATGTGTAAGGCCCAGTGTTGGGGGCACCACGCCGTTCTTTAGGGTGAGGGCGGTGGCTGCCAGTTCCACAGCTCCTGCGGCTCCCAGCATGTGTCCTATCATGCTTTTGTTAGAGGAGATGACGGCCCGTGTGGCTTCCTCTTCGCCCAGCGCTAGTTTGATGGCAAGCGTTTCGCTCTTGTCGTTCAGTGGCGTGCTGGTCCCGTGGGCGTTGATATAGAGGTTTTCGCCTTTGTATCCTGCCATGTCCAGCGCTTGGCGAATGCTGCGGCTTTGTGGCTCTCCGGAAGGATGTGGGGCGGTGTAATGGTGTGCGTCGCAGGTGTTGCCATATCCTGCCACTTCGGCGTATATCTTGGCACCGCGCGCTTTGGCGTGCTCGTATTCTTCAAGGATGAGCACACCGCTTCCTTCGCCCAGCACGAAACCGTTGCGGCGTGCATCGAAGGGGATAGAGGCTTCCAGTGGGTCGGTACTCTTGCTTAAGGCCTTGCAACTGCAGAAACCACCTATAGCCATAGGGCACACGGCTGCTTCGCTGCCGCCTGTAATCACCGCGTCGGCGCGTCCCATGGCCACGGCGAGGAATGCTTCGCCCACGGCGTGCGTGCTGGTGGCGCAGGCTGTCACCACGGGCAGGCAGGGGCCTTGTGCATGGAACGCTATCGCCACGTTGGCTGCTGCCATATTGCTGATCATCATGGGTATGAAGAAAGGCGAGATGCGGTTTGGCCCCATTTCCATCAACACGGTGTGTTCGTTGCAGAAAGTCTGTATACCGCCCACGCCGCTGCCGATGTAACTTCCCAGGCGTTCTGGCGCAATGCCGTTAGATCCCTCGGCGTTCACCTCCAACCCGCAGTCCTTCATGGCCATGCTGGCGGCTGCCAATGCATATTGAGCATAGAGGTCGCTGTGGCGCATGAGACTTTTATCTATGTCATAATCGTTGGGGTTGAAGTCTTTCACTTCTGCGGCCAGTTTAGCACTTACGGTGCTGGCATCGAAAGATTTAATGAAATCGATGCCGCAAACACCATTGGTAAGTCCGTTCCAAAAGTCCGTGACATTGTTGGCTATGGGCGAGATGACGCCAATGCCGGTAATAACTACTCTTTTCATTTATTGTTATTGTGCTTTGGGTTCTTGCATTTTGTATGTGTTGTCGGGCATGGCCTGTGCATTGGCGGCCACTAATTCGGCAGCCTGCTTCTCTTCGGCGTTCATGCGAGGATATTTGATTTTGTGCCATTGCAGCACGCAGGCTCCGGTGACGAAACCCGCCCCGAAGGCGCTCAACAATATGTATTCTCCGTCCTGCAACTTGCCTTTGCGGCTTTGTTCATCGATGAGGATAGGCACGCTGGCACTGCTGGTGTTGCCATAGCGCTCTAGGTTGGTGGGGAATTTCTCTTCCGGTTGGTTAAGGTGTTCCTGTATGCTCTTGATGATGCGAAGATTGGCCTGGTGCATCAGATAGTGGCTTATTTGGTCGGGATGCAAATGGGCCTCTTCCAGTACTACGTCCACATCCTTGCACGATGAGGTGACGGCTATCTTGAACACTTCCTTTCCTTTCATCACCAAAGTGTTGTATTCTTCGTTGTCTTGCTGGAACGGAGTGGGTTCCATAGGCAGACGATAATACAGCACATCGGTTTTGCTGCTGGCTGTGAGGCGGATGCTTTTCAGCGAATCCCCGCCGTCCACCACCACGGCACCTGCGCCATCGCCGAAGAGGACGGTGGTGTCGCGTTCGCGCCAGTTGCAAAATTTGGTAGGCTCTTCGGCGCATAGGATGAGGATTTTTTTCGCCCTGTCCGTTTTAAGAAAACTGTCGGCTATTTGACAGGCATAGATGAAACCTGCGCAGGCTCCATTGAGGTCTATGCAGGGGCAGTGGCTTCCAATGGCACCTTGAACGATAGTAGAAAGTTGCGGTGTAACGAAGTTGTTGGCAACGTTGGAGCAGATGATAAAGTCCAAGTCATCAGGTGTGATGCGGGCGGATGCTATGGCTTTGTTAGATGCAGCAATGGCAAGGTCAACAAGGGTTTCCTTCGACAGCACGCGCCGTGTCTTGATGCCAGTGCGGGTGGAAATCCACTCGTCGTTTGTGTCAAGAAACTTTGCCAGCATGTCGTTGGTAACGGTCTTTGCGGGAAGTGCACTTCCTGTTCCAATTATATTCATAGGTCTTACTTATTTTTCTTGTGTTGCGGCTTTCTCCCGCAACGGATTATCATTAGTATTAACGAGAAAAAGGACTATTTATTATGTTAAAATAAGAAAAAAATATAGTTTTAACATTCAAATATTTCTACAACACTGTAAATCAGTATTTATTTCAAAAGCATAGCAAAACGTCTTTGAGCATACCGACCAACTTTAGAAGACTTGGCATATCTGCAGACAGGCAACTTTTTGTTTCTCTCTCTCTTAGCGCGGGAAAATTGCTTTTATAGCGCTGATTTTCGAGGTAGGAGAGGTTTTTGCGGGATTAGCATCATGGCTGTCTCACTGCAATAGGGCAACAATTTTCATTTCTAATGTCGATAGATGACAGGCTATTCAAAATAATTGTCTTCCAGGAATATAAATGTAATAATCCTCATCACGACCCGTCCTGAAAGAAGTTGCAAATATACGAACTTTTTTTTAATTGTGTATTTTTAACATTTCTGGGAGACAGTTGGGACGCGAGGTTAGTTGTGAAATAATGCTTCAGTGTTTTTTTGTGTGCTTTCGTGTTTGTGGGCGTTTTTGTTAGAGCGTCATCCATAGTGGACGCCGCCTGCGAGACAGTACCACGGCGGCACACCCCACCCCCATATCTCCGGCCGTGGGAGGCGATAAGTGGGTGGGGTGTGCCGCCGGGGTGCTGCCCGCCAGCCCAAGCGCCCCCA
>JAXFQM010000169.1:0-2088 GCA_034178965.1 Bacteroidales bacterium
ATCACATATTTACTGCGACGCAGTTTTTTTTGTAACAAGCAACTTGTCGATACGGGGACCGTCCATGTCCATCACTTCGAGGGTATAGCCGTTCCATTGGACTTTCTCGCCCACCTTGGGGATGTTTTCCAAAATATCCAACATCAGTCCGCCAATGGTTTGATAGGGGAGGTCGTCGGTGTTCATGTCTATGTCAAGGGCTTCAAGAAATTCATAGAACGACAATTGGCCATCTACCAGCAAACTGCCGTCTTCCCTGCGCACGATGCGGTCTTCGTCCTCTTCGTCCACGGTTATTTCCCCCACTAGAACCTCCATAATATCGTGCAGCGTAACTATCCCTTGCACAGAACCATATTCGTCAACTACGATGGCGTAATCTTCGTTTTGTCGCTTGAAGTTCTCCAAACAACGATATAGGCTCATGCTTTCCGGTACCAAGTTGCTGGCATGCATCTTGCTTTTAAAGTCAAAGTCTTTCTCTTCCGGTTTTAGCAAGGGAAAGTCTTTAAGGTGAAGAATGCCTAAAAGGTTTTCGGCTGAATCTTCGCACACGGGATAAACACTATATAGCGTGTTGCTTACGATGAAACGTGCCTTCTCCCATGGCTCGTTGATGTTAATCCAACTAAAGTCGTTGCGATGCGTCATCACAGACGCTACAGTTACGTTGTCCAAGTCGAACGCGTTCTCCACGATGTCGCGCTCCATTTCCGACACTTCCCCGCCTTGGAAACCTTCGTTCACCATGGCCTTGATTTCGTCCTCCGTCACCTTTTCACCCTCTTTTTTGATGCCCAGCATTTTGACAATGCCGTTAGTGCTAACGGACAGCAGCCACACCAGCGGCGCGGCGACGAAGGAAAGGGCCTGTATGGGCTTCACCATGATGCGTGCAACCTTGTCGGCCTTGTTTAGCCCAATAATCTTTGGGACGAGTTCGCCCAGCACGATGGTTAGGTAGGTCACAGCCACCACGATGATGATGGGGGAGAGGATGCCGGCCCAGCTGCCCGCCATGCCGGCGCGCTGTAGCAGGCGCGAGAAATTGTCGTCGAGCACCGCGCCGCTGAAAAGTCCGTTGAGGATGCTTATCAGCGTGATGCCTATCTGAATCATCGATAGGAACCTATCTGGCTGTGCCGTAAGCTTTAACAGCGCTTTTGCACCGCGGTCGCCTTGCTTGGCCTCGCCTTCCAGCCTGGAACGGCGAATGCTCACCAGCGCAATTTCGCTCATTGAGAGCACACCGTTGAGCAGTATTAGCAGCAGGATAACAAGTATTTCCAAAACTTATCTTGTCGGTTGGTGTTATGTGCAAAATGCGGCCACAACCACGCACCCTGCCATTTTCGTTGCAGGTGTGCATGATTGCGTCCGCCGTGAAACATGCTACTTGTCCGTGCGTCCCGGGTATGCCTTCAGTGCCTCCTCGAGGCATTTGATGGCGGCCTTCAGGTCGTCGATGCAGAGACAGTAGGTCACGCGCACCTGCTTGCGTCCCTTTTCGGGGTTCACATAGAAACCCGTCGCGGGCGCGAACATCACGGTTGCGCCGTTGTAGCTGAAGTCGGTGAGTAGCCATGTGCAGAACCTGTCGCTGTCGTCGATTGGCAGCTCGGCCACAGTGTAGAAAGCCCCCTTGGGGTTGGGGCAGTAGCAGCCGGGAATCTTGTTGATGCCCTCCACTACGACGTTGCGTCGCGCCACGTATTCCTTGGCCACGGCGTCGAAATACTCCTGTGGCGTGTCGATGGCGGCCTCGCCGAAAATTTGGCCGAAACTCGGCGGGCTCAAGCGTGCCTGTGCCAGGCGCATGGCGATGCCATACACCTCCTCGTTCTTGGTGACGAGACATCCAATGCGTGCTCCGCATGCGCTGTAGCGCTTGGAGACGCTGTCCAGCAGCACCACGTTCTTTTCCAGCCCTTCGAGTTGCATCACGCTGAAATGCTCGTGCCCGTCGTAACAAAACTCGCGATACACCTCATCGGCGAACAGGAACAAGTCGTGCTTCTTCACTATTTCCGCCACTTTCAGCAATTCTTCCTTGGTGTAGAGGTAGCCAGTGGGGTTGTTGGGGTTGCA
>JAXFQM010000047.1:0-6285 GCA_034178965.1 Bacteroidales bacterium
AAAAATTGTATCTTTGCATCTTGTAAAGAAGAAGACACCAACGCTAAAACCGTTGTTATGCAACGGATAATCAAACTTCATCACACACCTTGAAATAAACGAATAAGAAATGCATCCTGATACATTCCAGTTCCTCGACGAACTTGCGGCAAATAACAACAAATCTTGGTTTGTGGCTCACAAAGGCCGTTTTGATGCCATTATGGAGGAGTTCACCGCTTTCACACAGGATTGCGTTGGCGAAATGAGCAAACGAGACACCTCCTTGGGACAACCCGATGCAAAACGGTGCATCTACCGCATATATCGCGATTTACGTTTCACACAAGACAAAAGGCCTTACAAGGATCACATTGCTTTTTTCATACCTTCTGGAGGAGTGAAACGCTGCGGCGTTCCAGGTTACTACCTGCAAATAATGCGCGGCGATTGCAGTTTGGGCGGAGGCATCTTCGCCCCCGAACCCAAAGCGGTGGAAGCCATACGGCAGGAGATTTTTTACAACGAAGAGGCCTTTGGCGCCATATGCAACGATGCAGAATTCCGCCACTACTATGGTGAAGAGTTTTGGGACTGGCAACCCACAAAGACCATCCCAAAAGACTATCCGAAGGATTGGCCATACGCCAACTGGTTAAAGCACCGCAATTGGGTATCCTTCCATCATTTTGACGACAAGCTTATTACGGGTCCAAGCGACAAACTTTTTAACTATGTCATTAATGCCTTCAACGCAACTGTGCCATTAAACAAGTTCCTCTTATCCGCACTATTATGAGCAGCAATAGCAGACATTTATTACTTTAGACTCGTTGTACAATAAAATATATGTATCAGTGCTGTATTCATTTTTTTCTGTAATAAGTTAAGATACTGTAAACGTAATCTGCTTGCGAACACATTATATTATACCAAAACTATCAATAATATTATTTAATAATTTATTTTACACAACATTAACGAAAAAACTTTATTCATAAAGAACAGGAATAACATTTGGGGTCTCTTGCGGCATTGGGCGACTTGCCTTTTTGTAACGCCACCTGCCGCTGTTGTTCGTTACCGCAAGCCAATTCGCCTACACACAAACTTCAAACATACACAAAGGCTCCATGGCAAACCCGCCTGCGATGACAAACTGCAGGCGACACCATAGTCCCAAATTCTTGCAGAATGGCACCGCTACCTTACAGCCAAGGAGCATACAGGAAGGACTCGGAGCATCGTGCAAGCACCATGGGAGAGGCGAGACAGCACACATCTCCTGCTTACCTCCGACCAAGGTGGGAGGTAAGCAGGAGATGTGTGCTGCTATCTTGCTGCCACGCAGCCTACAATCAGCACAAAGAGACACAAAACTATTATCCTGTTCGCCTTCCCTCCTGTTTCCATTTCCGCTCATTGCCACGCCGTCGTGGGCGCCTTTTGCCCTACTTTTGTGCCACCAAAGCCGTTTTTTAGGATGCCGTACCTGCTCCTTTTTCGGTTCTTCATAGGAATGGCGTGATACCGGCATCGTGCAGGGCCAGCAGACGAAGTTTGAAGTAGCGGTCGTCTGTGAAGCCATAAGCCTCACGCTTCATCGCCTTGATCTTGTTGTTGATTCCTTCCACCATAGCTGTTGTTATCTTGTGGTCATACCAGGCGAGGATGCCCTCCCTGTGTTTGAATATACCCTTCCCCGTCTTGATGATATGCCTGTTCTCGCTTCTGATGGCCCTGCTTATCCATCCATACAGGAATTCCCTTGCCGCATTCTTATCAGGCTGTGCCCAGACAAGTGTGATTTCCTCTTTCAGATAATATGCCTTGGCCAGTGGCTCATTGACTCTAAGCGCCTCTTCAAGTTGCTTCTTGGCAGACTCCGTCTTTATGTCCTCTGAATTCTTCAGCAGCAGCCACCTTGCGCCTTTGATGACATCCTTCTTTTCCTCATACAGTTTGTCATGGTAGACAGAACGGCGCACCTTGTCTACAGCATCGCCAATCTGCTTCTTGACATGGAAGTGGTCAAAGACCAGTTTTGCCTGCGGGGCATTTTTCTTGACGGCAGAGATGAATGCAGCAGACAGGTCAGTAGCTACATACTCTATCTTGGCACCATACTTCTTCATCCGCTTCCAGAACTTGTCAAGCGCATCAGCACCTTTCCCGTCACCCACATAGATGATATGCCCAGTCTCAAGGTCTACTACGATGGTTTTGTAGACATGTCCCTTGCGAATGGCGAACTCATCAATACCGATGTACCTTACCTTGCTGATGTCAGGGTATGCATAGTTATGCTCAAGGTAGTTCTTGTGAATATCCTTCACCGTGTTCCAACTCAGTTTCAGATAAGCGGCAACCTCGCTGATGGTCATGATGCACATCAGGTCTACCACAAGTCTTTCCAGCCGGTGAGTAGTATGCCGCTTGCCGGTAGTAAATGGGATGTGTTCCTGATGGTCACAGCCGCAGGCATGGCACTTTACACGCTGGACGCGCATGTCGATGTATACTGGTTTCCTGCCCAGGGGAACACCTCGGAAACGACGGATTGTATACCCGTTTCGTACAATTTTCTTACTTCCGCACTTCGGACAACGAAATTTGTCGCTCCGAGTTTGCACATTCAAAACAATTCCATTATCTTTGTACTCTGTTCGGGAGCACTCGACCGTACGCAGGCCGAATCCGTGATACATAAAGCTGACGTCCATACTTCTTATTCTTTATAGTTTGGTCACTACAAAGATAATGGATTGTCAGCTTTTCCATGTCATTTTTCGAAACAAAGATCAAGGTGATGAAGCGTGAGGATTGGGCTTCACAGACGACCGCTACTTCAAACTTCGTCTGCTGGCCCTGCACGATGCCGGTATCACGCCATTCCTATGAAGAACCCCTTTTTATTTCAAGTTGTTTGGCACAAACAGCACACTAATTATTTAAATAACATTTGAAATATTTCACTTTTTATCAGTAATTTAAATAAATATATTCATCTAATACTTCATATAACAGTGTCCCCCACGCACAGCGGCCAAACCTCGCACAGAAAAGCATACTGGCAGCAAACGTTGTTATGGCACCAATTGTTAATCACCACCTGCGCGTCCTATTTTTTTTATCAAAGTAGCGTTTTTTACCACCATGAAGAAAAAAAATAGTAACTTTGCAAGATTATTTGAATAATCAGTTATTAATGTAACTATCTGATATGAACATCTCTTATAAATGGTTAAAGGATTACGTTGAAACGACTAAAACGGCACAAGAGCTTGGCGACCTGCTCACCTTCAGCGGACTGGAGGTGGATAGCGTGGAAAAAATTGAGGCCGTAAAAGGCGGGCTGGAACACGTGGTGATTGCTCAAGTACTTACGTGCGTGCCGCATCCCAACAGCGACCATTTGCACCTTACCACGGTGGATGTTGGTGGAGACCGCCCTTTGAACATCGTGTGCGGCGCCCCCAACGTGGCTGCAGGACAAAAAGTGGTGTGCGCCATGGAGGGCACGCAAATTTGGACCAGCGAAACGGAACACTTTACCATAAAGAAAAGTAAGATGCGCGGAGAGGTGAGTGAGGGCATGCTGTGTGCCGAAGACGAGTTGGGACTGGGCGCAAGCCACAACGGAATCATGGTGCTTCCCGACGATGCCGTGGTAGGCATGGCTGCCAAGGAATATTTCCACCTCGAAGAAGACTATGTGATTGGGGTGGAAATCACAGCCAACCGCGGCGACGCCACCAGCCACATTGGCGTAGTTCGCGACGTGGTAGCGGTGCTGAACACCCGCGAACAAAAAGGCATTCATATCAATTGGCCCAAGGTGGACGAAAGCATCACCGTGAACCAAAAAAGAGAAACAGGCGCAATACGTGTCTCGGTGGAAGAACCCGAACTGTGCCCGCGCTACAGTGGACTTACAATAAGGGGAATAACAGTGGGACCATCACCCGACTGGCTGCAAAGCAGACTGCGCACCATTGGTTTAAGACCCATAAACAACGTGGTGGATATCACTAACTTTGTACTCATGGAGGTGGGACAACCCCTACACGCTTTTGACGCGGACCACATTAAGGGCGAACACGTCATTGTGAAAAGGTTGCAACAAGGTACCCCTTTTGTGACCCTTGATGGGATTGAGCGAAAACTGGACTCGCACGACTTGATGATATGTAATGAGAAAGAGGGTATGTGCATAGCAGGCGTATTTGGCGGAGAAAAGAGCGGCGTTACGGAAAAGACGGTGAACGTGTTTCTTGAAAGCGCCTACTTCAACCCTGTTGGCATACGCAAAACCAGCAAACGCCACGACTTGCACACTGATGCGGCATTCCGCTATGAACGCGGATGCGATCCCAACATTACCCTTTGGGCGTTACGGAGGGCTGCTGGACTAATACTCGAACTCTGCGGCGGCGCACTGTGCGGCGACATCATAGACATCTATCCCACTCCCATTCGCCGCACAGTGGTAGACATCAACTTCAAGCGCGTATTCAACCTCATTGGACAAGAATTGCCACTGGACGCCATGCGAACCGCGCTTACTTCTTTGGACATTGAAATTGAGCAAGAAGATGCGGAAGGCATGCGCTTGCTCATCCCCACCTGCAAAGGAGACGTGTATCGAGAATGCGACGTGGTTGAAGAAATATTGCGCATTTATGGCTACAACAACATACATTTCGACGAACGCATTAACTGTGCGTTGAGCCACAGCGCGAAACCCAACACGTTGAAGATAAAAAACATTGCTTGTGACTACCTGGCGCACAACGGTTTCAATGAAATTATCAACAATTCACTGACGAAGAGCGCTTACTTCGAGAACAACCCCGACTTCGATGCCAAGCGCTGTGTGGCCATTCTTAATCCCTTAAGCAAAGAACTGAACGTGATGCGCCAAACGCTGCTATATGGAGGACTGGAATGCATTGCGCGCAACCTCAACTACAAAACGCACGACATGCGTCTCTTTGAGTGCGGACACGTATATTACCGCAAGCCAGAAGGTTTCAATGAAGAACTGCTGGCCAAGACAGAGGCTCCTAACGGACAGAAACCGCTGGCCGACATTAGGGAACGCTATGAGGAACAAGAACACTTATGCCTTTTCGTCACCGGACAACAAGTAGGCGAGAACTGGAAGTTGCCAAAGACAGAGACCGACTTTTTCTTCCTAAAGGCTTATGTTATGAATATTTTCAAACGCCTGCGTGTGCCCATGGATAGAATAGAGACGACCCACGCCACCCAAAACTACTTCAGTGAGGGCGTAACGTTGGTTTTGAGAGACAGCCGGAAAGAATTGGCGAGCATGGGAACCATTAACCGCGGCACGCTTAAGATGATGGACATCAAACAATCCGTGTATTTTGCCGACATCAACTGGAACGTGCTGTTAAAAAGCCTGCCGGCAAAAGAGTTGACCTATTGCGAGGTGCCAAAATTCCCTGAAGTGAGACGCGACCTTGCACTGGTACTGAAGAAGGACGTGACATTCGAACAAATTGCCGACGTGGTGCGTAGGAGCGAGAAGAAGTTGCTGAAAGACATGTCGTTGTTTGACGTGTATGAGGGCAATGGAATAGCGAACGGTTATAAAAGTTATGCCATTTCATTCATCCTTCAAGATAATGACAAAACACTAAACGACAAAGCAATAGAAGCTGTTATGACAAAAATGCAGAGTGCTTTGGAAAAGGAATTGGGCGCAAAAATCAGAATGTAACGTCACATATCACATACACTTTCGCGCGCTCCAAACAAGTCCGACGGCATGGAAAAATACAATGTAAAAATATTATTGGCTCTCATGGAGAGTATTAAGGGCCGTCGCGACTTTTTCAAATGGTTGTTAAACAATGGCTATCCAGAGTTAGCTGCGTTTTCCAATGCCATACGCGGCGACAAAGAAGCCATGGTGTGGTTGTTCAAATATCATTTTGAATGGTTGGCGATACTTAGCAACGCCATTGACGGCGAAGAAAAGGCACGCGTGTGGATAGGCAGGGCCTGCCATCCCGTAAACCTGATGTTTGCAATGGCTTGCAGAGAAGACGAAACAGCACTTCATTGGCTTCAAGAACGCGACCTATTGATATTCATCAAGATTGCACAAGAAGTGAAAATTGTTCTTGACACGCAAGCTGCGGAAAACAGCGGTCCATATGTATATCACGGCAACTATTAACACCAACATACCACCACGCTATACCAAATAACTTGACATTAACTTTAATATCATTACACAATATATTTATTTTTAAATTTATATAATAATTTAAA
>JAXFQM010000057.1:0-3699 GCA_034178965.1 Bacteroidales bacterium
ATTAACTGGTATGTATTGCTGTGGTGCGCCATAGGCATGCTTGCCTACACCGCCATTGGCAACGTCTTCCACCCTGGCTCGCTATCTCTTGAGCCGCCCCACACTGTGCGCGGGTGGTTCTATGTGGCTTGGTTAGCCATCGTGCCAGGCATTGGCGCGCTGGTGATGATGGTATACAGCAGCAAGTGGGTAGGAGCTACCCCCACGGCCATACTTGGCGCGCTGGAGCCGCTCACGGCGGTCGTCATTGGCATTTTCGTCTTTGGAGAGCCTTTCTCCAGTCGCTTGGCATTGGGCATAGCACTTGTTCTTTCGGCAGTAGTATTGGTGGCTTGGGGAAAAGAGTTGACGAGGCGGTTCAAGGTTTAATACCTATCATAAGGTGACAGCAGCAGAGGTGATTCGAAAAAAAATTCGTTTTTTATTATTGGTGTCCGATAAAACACTAAGCATAAGATAAAAAACAGGGCTGGCATTTTGCAATGTCAGCCCGTTGGTTTATCTTTGCAGTCGCTAAACAAATAAAAGGATAAACCAATGGGCAAAGATACACATTTTATCGGACAACCGGTCTATGTTCAACTGTTGAATCATGTAGACCGCAAGAGAATCAGGAAGATAAGTTCGCGTGGAGGACACGACAGATACGTCAAAAAGCTGGATGGATACACCCATTTGTGGCTTTTTTTGTTCGCTGTGCTGATGCGTTTCGACACGCTAAGAGAGACTGTTATCGGTATGATGGCCGAAGCGAACAAACTACAGCACCTCGGGGTGGATTACCTTGTCAAGCGCAGCACTCTGTCGGATGCTAACAACAGACGCAGTAGCCAGTTCTTCAGGGACATATACAAGCACCTGTATAACCGGTACAGGCATATTTTATCGGACAGCCGCCTGTCCGAAGTCCAAAAACGCCTGTATATCATTGATTCCACGACGATAACGCTGTTTTCTACCATTCTGAAAGGGGCTGGGCGGAATCCCAAACACGGCAAAAAGAAGGGCGGCATCAAGGCACACTGTGTCATTAGGTACGACGAGTGGATCCCGCATTTCGTGAACTTCACCTCTGCGGCCACACACGACATACGCACACTAAAGGGGCTGCAACTTCCGGCAGGCTCGTTCATCGCCATGGACAGAGCGTATGTCGACTATGCCGAAATGGAGCGATTCACGCAGGAGAATGTGTGTTATGTCACCAAGATGAAGAAAAACCTGTCATTCCGAACCCTATCCAACATAACACTGGTGACACCGGACGGTCTTGCGGAAATGATTGTCAGCAAAGTGCAATTCGCCCAAGACGGTGCCACGCACGTATCCCGTATGATAGAATATTGGGACAAGGACGGGAGGCACGCCACGCTGCTGACCAACAACTTCGACCTCTCCGAGCAGGCAATTATCGACATTTATGGCCATCGCTGGCAAATCGAGCTGCTTTTCAAGCAACTGAAGCAGAACTTCCACCTGAAATATTTCTATGGCGAGAGCGTTAATGCCATAGAGTCGCAGATATGGGTGTGCCTGGTTGCCAACCTGCTGCTGACAGTGGTGAACCGCAAGGTGAAGCGACGCTGGGCTTTCTCAAACCTCGTCACCTCTGTCAGACAGATGCTGATGTACTATGTTGATATTTTCAGTTTCCTCGAACATCCAGAGCGAACGTGGGAGAAAATCAATGCCGAACGGTGTGAAGCTGACGTTGGTCAGTTGGAACTACGGTTTTGAGGGAGGGGGGGCTTACTTTCCCCATTTGCCATTTCATTAGAAACCTTTTATCTCTGCATCTGTTCTTTGCCGTCTCAGAATGGCATGACTTGCATTTTAACCGGACACCAATAAAAATAAACCTTATTTCGCCTAATGGAGCCTATGTTGTTTGCAAAGCAAATACCCCCATCTTGCCTCTCAGACAAGGGGTAGGTCGCACCTTGGACGAGGGATGGCAGCACACATCTCCTGCTTATCTCCCACCGCGGTAGGAGATAAGCAGGAGATGTGTGCTGCCACAGTGCCTGCATACACCTGCCTATGCCTTCGTTGCTTCCTGCCAACCGCTTTTGATGCCACCCACTCTTGCCGCCTTGACCAAAAACGAGACATGAGTTCAAACGGCGTGAACGAGGATGTGACACGATGCCGATTGGCCCATGCACGCCCAACCCTATCGGGCAACGCGTCCGCCTTCCACCATCTGTGTCCGCAACTGCTTTAACCTAAACATAAAAAAACACCCTGTGTGGGTGTATGTCAGACAACAGAATGCATGGACGGAAGTTTTTTTGTCATTTGCCGTTGCCTCTCGCCCATGGCCGACTGGCGAAAACCTGGCTCTTTTACTTAATTTTGTAGCCCTCTTCGGCAAGAATGGCGAGCACTTTCTCGCGTTGGTCGCCTTGAATGAGGATCTCTCCGTCTTTTGCGCTGCCTCCCACGCCGCAACGGCTCTTGAGAAGTTTTGAGAGTGTCTCTAAATCTTCCGCGGTTCCCACAAACCCTTTTACGAGCGTCACCTGCTTGCCGCCACGTCCCTTTTTCTCAAAGGCAATATGCAACCTTTGACGCGAAAGAGGAAGCATCTCAACCTCTGAAGCATCTTCGTTTGGATATGGATAATTGGGGTTAGTAGAATAGACCACTTCCGTTTGGCTGCGTTTGCTCATGGATACTTGTTTTGATTTTTTGATATGATGATGGTTAGTACTTTGTTGTCACATCCTTGTGTCGCCCACCTTTGTAGAAATGTGCGTTCCAATAGGTGTTCGAGAGTTTGCTCACCATGACACCTCTGCTGGTGGATGCGTGCACAAACATATCTTCTTTTAGGTATATACCCACATGCGACACTTTTCCATTGCTGTTGGTAAAAAAAACCACGTCCCCTTCTTTCAGTTGGTTGCGACCGATGAGGCGCACATCCTTTTGTATGTCTGCCGCCACACGATGCAGTTTGATGCCATATACCGTCTTGAATATTTCATCCACGAAACAACTGCAATCTATTCCGCTTTTTGAGCATCCTCCATATTGGTAGGGTGTGCCGTACCATGCGTCGATGGCGGCGTAGAGTTTGGCATTGTCCTTTTCGATGAGTTCGATACCGCTTCGCGAAGTGGAAACGACGTTGGCGCGGTTCGCTTCTCGTGGGGGAACGATGGGAACTTCTTCCACCAATTCGTCGGCATAAAGTTGCCCTATGATGAAGTCTTCGTCTTCGAGGTCTTGGCTCATGAATTTTTTAACAGCTTGGCACGAGACAAGCATCATGGTTGCGACGCATAGGAGAAAGAGGGTGTAAGCAATGCGTTTCATAGGCTAATTGGCATCCTTAATGATGAAAATATCCTCATTAGCGCGCTTCATGTAGTAGTTTTCGCGACCATATCGCTCTATAGCACGGCTGTCGTATCGAAGGGATGCGGCT
The DNA here is from genome assembly GCA_034178965.1 of Bacteroidales bacterium. Lineage (GTDB taxonomy): Bacteria > Bacteroidota > Bacteroidia > Bacteroidales > P3 > Colimorpha. The sequence continues at coordinate 3,434 of JAXFQM010000057.1, forward strand.
TGCGCACTGTCGGTCAAGTAGTCCGCATAGAGGGTGGTCTCTTCCTTGTGGAGTGAGCGCACTTGCCTATACAACCGCCCCATGACTATGAGGTTGTTTTCGTCCACAAAGCACACGATGATGGCAAAAACGAAAAGCGCCGCCACGTACTTGTTGCAAAGAGCCTTCCACGTTTTTTTTGTTCCTTCCTTCATAAACGGCTGTTATACAAGATGACAAATTATGTATGATTCTGCAATAACGGTTGTGTTTCGAAATGCAAAGAT
>JAXFQM010000131.1:0-27950 GCA_034178965.1 Bacteroidales bacterium
TCAATGGCAACTTTTTCCTTGAAGGCTGGTGTGAATTTGCTCATTCGTCCCATGTTTTAGTTTTGATTTCTGCTGCAAAGGTACAACTATTTTCCAAATCACCAATGCAGTTGTCTAAAATTTGGGTAGTATTATAGTACAAACATCCCGACATTTCTTCGGGCAAAATCCGTTTTCCACAAAATGAAAATGTATGATACAAGTTTGTCCGTTGTACCACACAATTGCTTGGTTTTCCCAATGCTTTCGACTCGGAAAGCAATAAAAAAACGGGCGCTGAAAACTATCCAGCACCCGTTTAAATTAGTTGTATTTCAAATGGTTACTTCACTTCTTCGAAGTCAACGTCGGTTACGCCTCCGTCGTCCTTCTTGTCGCTGCCGCTTTGGCTGGCGCCAGCATCGGCATTGGGTGCAGGACCTGCTTGCGCACCGCTGGCTTGCTGCTGCTGAGCTTGATAAAGTTCTTGGCTGGCGGCGTTCCAGGCATCGTTGATTTTCTTCATGGCGTCGTCGATGGCTGCCAGGTTCCTGTTTTGGTGCGCGGCTTTCAATTCGGTAAGCGCTTTTTCGATGGCTTGCTTCTTTTCGGCGGGCAGTTTGTCGCCATAGTCTTTGAGGTTCTTTTCGCTTTGGAAAATCATTCCGTCGGCGGCGTTCACCTTTTCCACTTCTTCCTTTGCCTTTTTGTCGGCTTCGGCATTGGCTTCGGCTTCGGCCTTCATGCGTTTGATTTCGTCCTCGCTCAATCCTGAAGAGGCTTCGATGCGAATGTTTTGGCTCTTGTTGGTGGCTTTGTCCAAGGCGCTCACGTTGATGATGCCATTGGCATCGATGTCGAAGGTCACCTCAATTTGCGGAATGCCGCGTGGTGCCGGCGGAATGCCTGCCAGGTGGAAGCGGCCTATGGTTTTGTTGTCCTTGGCCATGGGGCGTTCGCCTTGCAGCACGTGTATTTCTACTTCAGGCTGGTTGTCGGCCGCGGTGCTGAATACTTGCGATTTTTTGCAGGGGATGGTGGTGTTGGCGTCGATGAGACGTGTCATCACGCCGCCCAGCGTTTCGATGCCCAGGCTGAGAGGGGTGACATCAAGCAACAGCACATCTTTCACTTCTCCAGTCAGCACGGCTCCCTGTATGGCGGCGCCTATGGCCACCACTTCGTCGGGATTCACACCCTTGCTGGGGGTCTTGCCAAAGAATTTTTCCACGGTAGTCTGTATGGCTGGGATGCGCGAACTGCCTCCCACCAAGATGACTTCGTCAATGTCGGTGTTTTTCAGTCCTGCGTCCTGCATGGCTTTGCGGCAGGGCTCCAAGGTGGCTTGTATGAGGTCGTCGCACAGTTGTTCAAATTTGGCGCGCGTGAGGGTGCGTACAAGGTGCTGTGGCATGCCGTCCACCACGGTGATGTAGGGCAGGTTGATTTCCGTTTGCTGCGAGGAGCTCAATTCTATCTTGGCTTTCTCTGCGGCTTCCTTTAGGCGTTGCAGCGCCATGGGGTCTTTGCGCAGGTCTATGCCCTTTTCGGACTTGAACTCATCGGCCAGCCAGTTGATGACTTTTTGGTCGAAGTCGTCTCCGCCCAGGTGCGTGTTGCCGTTAGTGCTCATCACCTCAAACACGCCGTCGCCCAGGTCGAGAATGCTGATATCGAATGTGCCGCCGCCCAAGTCGAACACGGCCACTTTCATGTTTTTGTTCTTCTTGTCCAGTCCGTAGGCCAGCGCGGCTGCGGTTGGTTCATTAACGATGCGTCTCACTTTGAGTCCCGCTATCTCGCCGGCTTCTTTGGTAGCCTGTCGCTGTGAGTCGTTGAAATAGGCTGGCACGGTGATAACGGCCTCGGAGATTTCTTGCCCCAAGTAATCTTCGGCGGTCTTTTTCATCTTCTGAAGGATGATGGCGCTAATCTCCTGTGGCGTGTAGAGGTGTCCGTTGATGTCTACGCGGGGTGTGTTGTTGTCGCCGCGCACAATCTTGTAGGGTACGCGCGTGACTTCGCCCTGCACTTGGTCGAAAGTTTCGCCCATCAGGCGCTTGATGCTGTAGATGGTGTTATGGGGGTTGGTGATTGCCTGACGCTTTGCGGGGTCGCCCACCTTGCGGTCGCCGTTTTCCACGAAGCCCACTATGGAGGGGGTGGTGCGGTGGCCTTCGCTGTTGGCGATGACCACGGGTTCGCTGCCTTCCAGCACGGCCACGCATGAATTTGTTGTACCTAAATCGATACCAATAATCTTGCTCATATTTTTATCTATATTAATTTCGTTTTTCGTTTTGTTTCGTTGTGTTTTTTGCCTGACACGCTTGGCAGACGCATAATGGGTAACAAACATCGTGCCAAAAAACCCCTGTGGCATAAAAAATGACATAATGGCAGAGTTTTGAAACGTTGCATTTTTTTTAAGACATGTGGAAAACTTTTCGTACATTTGCATCGTCTTTGTATAAGGACATGAACATGAAAGAATATGGAACAGAATTGGATAAAAAAAATTAGCGTCGTGCTGCTTGCAGCCATGTTGCTGGGGGGAGCCGCTGCCATAGCGCAGACCCTCCCGGAAAAGTCAGTGGTAAAATTTGCGCAGGGAGCAAAAAAGAAAACCAAAGATTTAAGGATTGCAGGCAAGGCAGAGAAAAAGGTGGCAGATACAAGTATGGCGGATAGCGCCGTGGGGCCCCAGCCCACGTGGCAGCAGTTGCAGATACGTGCCATAGCGGGTCGCGTGAACCAGCGCGCTGCGCAGATGATGCAGACCCCCGAAGAAATTCGCTATGAGAAAATATGTTATTATTGGACTGACGACAGCCATACCGCACTGGGAGTATCGCGCCAGTGCGACAGCCCTGTGGCTACGGCGCATGTGAATCCCGCCGCATTGGTGCTACCCGACAGCGTCTTGGTGGACGGCGTAAACTATCCCCTGATAGAGATTGGCTTCTATGCCTTCAATAACATGAGTCAGTTGCAGGGCGTTGTGATACCCCCCACCGTGAGGAAGATAGGCGAATTGGCGTTTTGCGATTGCGACAATTTGAGTGCCGTGGCCTTACCAGAGACGCTTGAGGCCTTGCCGAAGGGAGCTTTCATTGAGTGCGACAGGCTGAACGACATAGTGCTGCCCCACACGGTGAAGTCCATTGGCATGTTTGCTTTCTTTGGCTGCCGCAGCCTTGGCAGCGTGTTAATCCCAGCCAGTGTGGAACGGATAGGGGAGGCGGCATTCGCCGATTGCCAAAGCCTTGCCCATATAGACGTTGCCGATGACAACCCTTCGTATGTCTCCGTGGATGGCGTGCTGTTGGGTAAAGATCTTTCCAAACTGCTGCAATATCCAGCAGGCAAGGCAGGCAGCAGTTATGCCATGCCAGGCAGCGTAAACTCCATTGGAGGTGGCGCATTTTGGGGTGCGAAAAAACTGGCTGTCGTGGGCTTGTCTGCAATGGTGCGGTTTTTGGACTTCAACACGTTTTGCAACTGCGTCTCATTGGCCAACATTGACCTCCCCGAAGGGTTGCAGGCCATTGGTGTAGAAGCCTTCAAGGGCTGCATTGGCCTAAAGAAAGTCACGCTGCCCACCACGTTGAAAGCCATTGGGGCGCGCGCTTTCGACAGTTGCGTGGTGCTGGCGGGGTTCGACCTATACAATGGATTGAACACCATAGGCGAAAGCGCTTTTCGTCATTGCAGTGCCGTTACCAGCGTGGTGCTTCCGGAAAGTGTTGCCAGTTTGGGTGGCGAGGCGTTCCTCGGTTGCGTCAACCTGCGCTCGGTGGCGTTACCTAACGGGCTTAAAGAGATATCCCCTAAGTCCTTTTTCGGGTGCACAGGGCTTAGCGCCATAGGGCTTCCGGAAAATCTTGCCGTGGTGGGCGACAGCGCGTTCTTCAATTGCAGCCGCGCAGGCTTTTTGCTGATGTTCGACAGCCTTCAAGCCATAGGCCGGTGGGCATTTGCCGGTTGTAGGGGTTTGGAGGATATAGACGTTCCTGCCAGCGTGAAGACGATCGGCGAGGGGGCGTTCCATGGCTGCGACGCGGCAAGGGAGTGTCACGTAGGAACTGTACTACCGCTTGCGCAGGCCTTTGACCGCCCCGACAGGGTGACGGTGTACGTGCCCAAGGGGTTGAAGAAAGAGGCCAAAGGCAGTGGTCTCTATTCCAAGTTCGCAAAGGTGAAAGGGGAGTAGCCGGCAAAGGAGTACAGGGTTGCGTCCATCGGCGCATCGTCATGAAACGGCGTGGGCGGACGCGCCACACACGCAGGTTGGCGCATGCGGTTAATCGATGCTCATGCTATTCATGGTTATGAAGCAACCTTTTTTGTTGAAATAGTCGATGAGCGCGTGGTAGAACGGATGTTTGCCGAGAGTCTCGGCGTTGCCCACAATGATGAGTTTCATACGAGCGCGTGTCATGGCCACGTTCATGCGGCGCAGGTCGCGCAAAAAGCCAATGTGGCCGTCGTCGTTGCTGCGCACCATGCTGATGACAATCACGTCGCGTTCCTGTCCTTGAAAGCCGTCCACGGTACCCACAGAGATATGCCGGCGCAGAGAGCGGAAAAAATACTGTCTCTTGAGTAGATTTCTCAACAGGCGCACCTGCGAGCGGTAGGGGGAGATAATGCCAAAGTCTACGGCGTCGCCTTGTATGCGTTGTGGTGTCATGCGCCCAATGTAGTCGCGCAATACATTCAGAAGCAGCCTTGCCTCATCCGCGTTGCTGCGGCTGAAGGTGCTTCCTTGGTGTTCACCGAATCCCAATAGGCTGGTGTCCACAAAGAGCAATGGCGTGTCAATGGGCGACACCAGCCTATTGCCCACGCCAGGCGCAGCAACAAGTTTCCCGTGGTAGAACCAGTGAGAGGTAAACGCCATGATGTCGCGGTTCATGCGGTATTGAGTTGCCAGCAGGCTCACACATAGGGGCCATTGCCGCGTCAGTTTTTCCATTAGGGTGCGTTCCAATCCTCCTCGTGCCGCCTCGGGATTTTTTATGGTGGGCGGCAGTTGCTGGTGGTCGCCGCTCAGCACCAGCCTGTCGGCTTTCAGCATGGCAGTCCAGCAGGCTGGTTCTAAGGCTTGTGCCGCTTCGTCTATGAAGAGGGTGGAAAAGTGCTGGCCCTCCAATATGCGGTATGCGCTGCCTATCAGTGTGCAACTCACCACACGTGTTTGCTCAAACAGGTCGTGCTTTATTTTTGCCTCCAGTTCGTCGCGCTTTGTTTGCAGTTTCTTGCGCCTTTCCTTGTCCTTGCAGCGATCCCTGTCGTGCAGTTCCTTTCTAATGGCCCACAGTTCGGCATAGTCGGGATGGGCCGCATATTTCCTTTCATAACTGCACTCCAGCATTTCGTCGCTCATCCTCAATGGATTGCCTATTCTCAACACGCCCACACCGCGTCTCACCAGCAATGTGCTTATCCAATCCACCGCGGCGTTGCTTGGGGCGCACACCATCACCTGCGTTTCTCGGCGCAGGGTCTCAATGACGGCTTCAATGAGCGTGGTGGTCTTGCCGGTGCCTGGCGGACCGTGCACAATGGCCACGTCCTGCGCTGCCAGCACTTTGCGCACAGCCATCTGCTGGCTGTCGTTGAGCCAAGGTAGCGATAAGGGCGGCAGTGCGCGCATCCTCGGTTCCGCCAGCCCCAGCGCCGCGTTTCTCATCCTGGCAAAGGCGGGGCGTGTGCTGCGCAAGGCTTGGCGCAACCCGTCCTCCATCACGCGGTATGAGGTGTCGTCGAGACTTATTTGCAGGCCCATCAGGTGAGTGCGTTGCAGGGAGAGCAACTCGTTCAGCGTGTCGCGGCGAGGCAACAGTATGCTCATTTTTCCCGCTCCTAGCAGCCGGTCCACATAACATGTGTTTGGTACTGGCAGCACGCTGTGGTTATCGGACGTTAGGCGAAAGAACGTCACAGGTTTGCCTGGTTCAAAATCGCTTCCAGTCTCGTCGTCGGTCCAGTCGTAGGAAACAGTTGTGGTAAACTGGTCCAGCGTGTTGTATCCCCCTTCATTCAGCTTCACGGGATAGAGACTGTTGCTTCCTTTCAAGCTTCCCGTCGCGCACTTGTCCGCCAGCTCCTGCTGGAAACTGTGCTGGTCGTAGTCCCATTCCATCTTCAGCAACTCCAACTGTCGCTCCAACGCCGCTGCCGTCTTTTTTTCCGCATCCATAGCGCATAGATAACGCAAGAATATAGAAAATATTGCGCTGTGTGCTGAAAAGTAGTTTCCTGCTTGGGATTGCGGCGGTAGGGGCCTTCTTTGCATGTGGACGTCGGTGTGGGGCGTGGGCTTGCCATTCGCTTTGGAGGGGGGAGCACGGGAGCGCCTCCCCCGCCATGGCAGCACAAAAGGAAGTGCCAGTGCTGCCACGGTGCTGCCATGGTGCTGCCGCGGCACCGTGACTTGCCAATAGATAGGCGTTGCAAGAGTCTTATGGCCGAGTTAAAGTGGGTGCTCAGCGCGCATAGTGTAAAGTATTGAAATGTGATTTGCAGTGTGTTGAGTTTTGTTTCAAATACTTGTCACTGGTCCGTGAATACATCCCCTTTTCGTGGTCTGAACATTTTGAAGAAACGGTTTATTTTTTTTCTTCCATGAAAGAAATTTTTCGTAAATTTGCAACGCTAAAGAGTGGAGATAATTCTTTGGCAATAGCATGTGATTTAATCAATTAATCCAAAACTAAAAGAGAATAGATATGACAAAAGTGAAATCTTTGGCCGATCTGAAGGCCATGAGAGAGAAACTGCACTCAAATCTTGACATTCGCGAGAGGGCCGAGAACCCCGAGTCGATGGTCCAGGTTAAAGTTGCGATGGCCACCTGCGGCATCGCCGCCGGTGCCAAACAAGTCATGGAGCACATGATGCAGAAAGCGGACGAGATGGGCATTCAAGCCGTCTTCACCCAAAGCGGCTGCATGGGATACTGTTATGCCGAGCCCACCCTCGAGGTGAGAGTGCCAGGCAAGGACCCCATTGTGTTTGGCTACGTAGACAACAAGCGCGCCGACGAAATCCTCGAGAAATACGTGCAGAACGGTGAGCTCGTGGAAGGCATCATCCCCGTGAATTACGACACTGTCGACAACAAATAACATAGGAGGTTCCACTACATGGCTAAATATAAAATGCACTTGCTCTTGTGCGGAGGCACGGGATGCAGTTCTTCCGACAGTCATAAGATTGCCGAAAACTTCAAAAACATTCTGAAAGAGAAAAATCTGCAAGACGAGGTGCAGGTTATCATGACCGGCTGCTTCGGTTTCTGCGAGCAGGGCCCCATCGTGAAAGTGATGCCAGACAACACTTTCTACACACAGGTGAAGCCAGAAGATGCAGAACGCATCGTCAACGAGCACATCATCAAGGGACGCAAGGTCACCGACCTCCTCTATACCGACCCCGAAAACAAGGAGCGTATCAGCGACAGCAAGCACATGAGTTTCTACCAGAAGCAAATGCGTATTGCCCTGCGCAACTGCGGTTTCATAGACCCCGAAAACATAGACGAGTCTATCGAACGCGGTGGATATGAAGCCTTAGGCAAGGTGCTCACCGAAATGACCCCGCAGCAGGTCATCGACGAGGTGACCAACTCCGGTTTGGGTGGCCGTGGCGGTGCCGGCTTCCCCACGGGCGTGAAATGGGGCTTGTGCGCCAAGAACAAAGCCGACCAAAAATACATTATCTGCAATGCCGATGAAGGCGACCCCGGCGCATTCATGGACCGCTCCATCCTGGAGGGCGACCCACACTGCGTGGTGGAAGCTATGGCCATTGGCGGCTACGCCATTGGTGCCACAAAGGGTTTGGTGTACATCCGCGCCGAATATCCGCTGGCTATCCATCGCCTGCAAGTAGCCATCAGCCAGGCTCGCGAATACGGCCTTTTGGGCAAAGACATCATGGGCAGTGGCTTCGACTTCGATATTGAACTGCGCTATGGCGCTGGCGCCTTTGTGTGTGGCGAGGAAACGGCCTTGATACACTCCATGGAAGGCATGCGCGGCGAACCCACCTTCAAGCCGCCTTTCCCCGCAGTAAGCGGATATTTGGGCAAGCCCTCCAACGTGAACAACGTGGAGACCTTCGCCAACATCCCCGTCATCATCTCCAAAGGAGCCAACTGGTTCAACAAAATCGGCACTGAAAAGAGCAAAGGCACTAAAGTGTTTGCCTTGGCTGGACAAATCAACAACGTGGGTCTCATTGAGGTTCCCATGGGTATCACCTTGCGCGAAATCATATACGAGATAGGCGGCGGCATCAAAGGCGGCCGCGAGTTCAAGGCCGTGCAGACCGGCGGACCCTCTGGCGGCTGCCTCACCAAGAAACACCTCGATGTGCCTATTGACTATGATAGTTTAAAGGCTGCCGGTTCCATGATGGGATCGGGCGGCATGGTGGTGATGGACGAAACCAGTTGCATGCCTGCCATCGCAAAATTCTATTTGGAATTCACCTGTGAGGAGAGTTGCGGCAAGTGCACCCCCTGCCGCGTGGGTAACAAACGTATGCTTGAGATACTCAATGACATCACTGCTGGCAAAGGTTCTATAGAAGACCTGCAAGAGTTGCGCAACTTGGCCGGTGTCATCCGCGATACCGCACTGTGCGGACTGGGACAAACCAGCCCCAACCCCGTGCTCAGCACCTTGGACAACTTTTGGGACGAATATGTGGAACACGTGGAGCAAAAACATTGCCGCGCAGGCGTGTGCAAAAAGTTGATGACCTACGTTATCGACCGTGAGAAGTGCATCGGTTGCGGAGCTTGCAGCCGCAGTTGCCCGGTCAATTGCATCACGCGAACTGACTACACGGCCCCCGGCCACAAATTGGCATCCTTCGTCATAGATAAAGAAAAGTGCATCAAATGCGGCACCTGCATCAATACTTGCAAGTTCCATGCCATTTCGGTTAAATAACCTCATAACTTTCAAACAGAGAAAAAATGATTAAAGTAACCATAGATGACAAGCCGATTGAGGTAGAACAGGGCACTACGATATTGAATGCTGCCCGCGCCAACGGCATCACCATACCCACCCTCTGCCACTACGAGCTGAAGGGTTTCAAACTCGAAAACCGCCCTGGCAGCTGCCGCGTCTGCGTGGTGGAAGTGGAGAAACGCCGCAACTTGGCCCCAGCCTGCGTTACCGAATGCACGGACGGCATGGTGGTGCATACCCACACGCCCCGCGTCATCAACGCACGCCGCACGGTAGTTGAACTGTTGCTCTCCGACCACCCTGCCGATTGTCTCATCTGCGCCAAAAGCGGAGAATGCGACCTGCAACGTCTGGCACAATACCTGGGCATTCGCAGCATCGCCGTTCAAGGCGAACAGAGCCATTATAAAATGGATATATCCGACGCCATTGTGCGTGATATGGACAAGTGCATCATGTGCCGCCGTTGCGAGACCATGTGCAACGTGTTCCAAACTGTAGGCGCACTCAGTGGCGTGAACCGCGGCTTCAAGGCGGTGGTGGCTCCCGCCTTCGAGCAGGCTCTCGAAGAAAGCGTTTGCACGTTCTGCGGACAATGTGTCATGGCTTGTCCCGTAGGCGCGCTCACCGAACACGACTACACGCGCCCCGTGCTCAATGCCATCAATGACCCCAAGAAGACTGTCATCGTGCAAACCGCACCAGCGGTGCGCGTGGCGTTGGGAGAAGCCTTTGGCATGAAGCCCGGCTCCATCGTCACAGGCAAATTGGCCGCAGCACTGCGCCGCCTGGGCTTTGACTATGTGTTCGACACCGACTTCAGCGCCGACCTCACCATCATGGAAGAAGGCACTGAACTGCTGGACCGCATTGGCCGCTACATCAAAGGCGACAAGAACGTAAAACTGCCCATCCTCACCAGCTGCTGCCCAGGTTGGGTCAACTTCTTCGAGCACAACTTCCCAGACATGCTTGACGTGCCCTCCACAGCCAAGAGCCCCCAACAAATGTTTGGCGCCATCGCCAAGAGTTATTGGGCGGAAAAAATGGGCTTGGACCGCAAAGACATAGTCTGCGTCTCCATCATGCCGTGCGTGGCCAAGAAATACGAGTGTGGTCGAGAGGAGTTCAAGGTGGACGGCAATCCGGACGTGGATTACAGCCTCACCACGCGTGAGTTGGCGCGCCTCATCAAGCAATACAACATAGATCTCAGCAGTCTACCCGACGAAGATTTCGACAGCCCGCTTGGAGAAAGTACAGGTGCGGCCGTCATCTTCGGTACCACTGGCGGCGTGATTGAAGCAGCCACGCGTACCGCCTACGAAGTGTTCACTGGCAAGAAGTTGGAGAACGTGGAGTTTACAGTACTGCGAGGAATGGAAGGCGTACGCGACGCGCATGTGGACTTCAACGGCACCGATATCCATATCGGCATAGCACACGGCTTAAGCAACGCACGACACCTGCTTGAGCAGGTGCGGGACGGCAAGGTGCAATACCACGCCATAGAGGTTATGGCATGTCCAGGTGGTTGCGTAGGCGGCGCGGGACAGCCTTACCACCACGGCAACGCAGACATCATTCGTGCGCGTCAAGCAGCCATCTATGAAGAAGACCGCAACAAGCCCATCCGCAAGAGCCACGAAAACCCAGACATTATCAAATTGTACGAAGAATATTTGGGCAAACCCTGCGGAGAGAAATCGCACCACCTGCTCCACACGCACTATTTCGACAAGAGCGACAAGGTCGAGTCCGTGGAAATTTAACAATGAACCGAGGGCCCTTTGGCATCCTGAAATCCCAGGATGCCAGGACGGCCTAATAAACGTAATGATATTATAAATATATGGCAATCATAAAATTGAAAGACGACAAGATAAAAGTCGTCAAAGACATTTGCGCCAAATTCGGTAATAAGGAAGGCGAAGTCATCAATGTGCTTCACGAGGTGCAGGGCAAGTTCGGCTATCTTCCCGCGGAGGTGCAGGAATTGGTGGCCGACGAATTGCACATGGCCGTGAGCAAGGTGTATGGCATAGTGTCGTTCTATTCCTTCTTCACCATGACCCCCAAGGGCGAACATCCCATAGATGTGTGCCTGGGCACTGCCTGCTACGTGCGCGGTGCGGAAAAGGTGCTGGATGCCTTCAAACGCGAACTCGGCATCGAAGTGGGAGAGTGCACTCCTGACGGCAAGTTCAGCCTCAACTGCCTGCGTTGCGTGGGAGCATGCGGCTTGGCTCCGGTGGTCATGATAGAGGGCAAGGTGTACGGACGCCTCACACCCGACAAGGTTCCCGGCATCATTGCCGAATACAAGTAAGATGAAACTCTGATAAAGTTCATAAGGCCCTGAAGGAGCGCAAAGTTGCAAGGCAACGTGCTCCTGAAGGGCTTTATGAACTTATTATCCAAATATTTCCCTACAAAATATGCACCGGCACCTTTCTTCTTCCGAAATAACGCAGCTGGAGCGGCAACATTGCTGGTCCGCCAATTGGGACGGCGTCATGGTGGCAGACCCCTTCGATGCCGCGCTGGTGCGAAACGTCCGCTTTGAAGGCGAAGTGCGCGTGGGCGCCATGGCGGAAGGTAGAATGCACGGCAATGGCCCCGTCACACTTCCAGAAGGCATCACGAATAGTTGGCTGCGCAACAGCGAGGTGGGAGACCATTGCGCCATACACGACGTGCATCTGCTGGACAACTATTCCATTGGCAGCCATTGCCTGCTGTTCAACGTGGGCGTGATGCAATGCGCGGGCGAAATGCAATGGATGTCTCCCATGAACGAAAACGGCAACCGCCGCATTCGTCCCTTCCCGGGAATGACCATAGGTGATGCCTACCTTTGGGCGCGTTTCCGGGGGCGCGACAAGTTGCTTCATCGTCTTGACCAAATGACATGTCGCGAGTTGCAAGACGGCAGGGCGAACATTGTGGGCGAGGGTTGTGTCATCCTTAATACGCTGCGGGTACACAATGTATCAATACTGTCGTCGTTGGAGCAGCCCGTTAGCGTCCAACAATGCGTATGCTTGAGCGACGGCGTGATAGGCTATGGCTGCCACCTGCACGATGGCATCATCGCCCAGCGCTTTCTCCTGGGAGAGCACGTCGCCCTGGAATCGGGGCTGCGCCTTAACGACACCGTGGTGGGAGACAACAGCACGCTGGCGTGCGGAGAGGTAGGATGCGCAATGATATTCCCCGCCCACGAGCAGCACCATAACAGTTCGTTCCTCATCGCTGCACTGGTAGAAGGGCAAAGCAACCTGGCTTCAGGCGCCACGGTGGGTAGCAACCACAACAGCCGTGCTGCCGACGGAGAGATACGTGCTGCAAGAGGCTTTTGGCCTGGTTTGAATGCCAGCCTAAAGCACAATAGCAACTTCGCTTCCTATTGCTTAGTGGCAAAAGGCATCTACCCTAACGAAATGAACATCCCGTTGCCCTTTTCGCTTGTGAGCAACAATGCTGGAATGGACCAATTGGAAGTGATGCCGGCCTATTGGTGGATGTACAACATGTACGCGTTAGACCACTGCATGCGCAAGTTCGTCAAGCGCGACAAGCGTAAAGTGAAAGCGCAGCACATAGACTTCCAACTGCTGGCGCCCGACACGGCTGATGAAATCCTGCACGCACGGATCTTGTTGAAGTCGTGGATGGATAAGGCGGGCGAAGGCAACGAGGTGCTTGCAGAAGGACTTGAATGCGGCAAACGACGCGTGGTGATTCTAAAGGCACGGCAGGCCTATAAGGCTTACGAGGACATGCTCTATTTCTATTGTGTAGGCATGTTGAGGATGCTTGACAAACTTCCGGAGCCGCAACGCGACGACGCCGAATGGATCAACATGGGCGGACTTCTGATGAAGCGCACCGACGTAGAGGAGCTTATCCGCCAAATTGAGGACGGAGACCTCAAAGATTGGGACGAGATACACAACTATTGGGAACAAACTTGGCAGCATCATCTGCAGGATGTCAACGCACATGCCATGAAGGTGTTGCTTGACCTGGAGGGCGTTAGCGCCATTGCGCCCGCACGCTGGAAAGAGCTGCTGCGCCGCTGGGACGACCTGGAACGATTCGTGGTGGAGCAAACGGACATCAGTCGCAAGAAAGACGACGACAACCCATTCCGACACTGCGTTTATTTCGACGAAGACGAATACAACGCCGTGCTGCATGCACAATGATTGAGAAGCCATGAAGTTTCGCCATCTTTTAGCCCTATTGATATTCATCTGCAGTTGTGCTGTTGGCATGGCACAACCGCAACGCGAAGCAGTGGAGCAACTCAGTCGCCAGCATGCCGACACCCCCTCATGGGAGGCTGTGGGACTGCACAATATTTTGTCCCCATGCGAAGAAACAACCTTTTCGCCCCCTACCAATTCGGGGCAATACACAGGACGCAACAACCATAACAATTCCGCGCAGCAGCGCACGCTGCAACAGCGCGCAGCCCTTCAGGCTCCGCAGCAGGCCGGCGCACGGCGCTCAAGCCAGCGGCACAATATCAACGTTCCCCGTCTCGCGGTGGATTATTATGTTTTTGCATTATTGCGCCTGCGTTGTTGAAGCAGGCGCGTAGGATGGGATGCATCGCTACATCCCGGCAAATCAACAAATTCCTCAAACATAGGCAAGTGTGATCCGCTATTGCCCGTTGCTTTTGCATCGTCATCGGCACGTTTGGCACGCGCACGCGCAGCCTAATTCAGTATAAATATTCATTATGGAAAGAATAGAGAAATCCATATATAGTATGCCTGGAATAACGCGGCATCTGCGTCCGCAGCCGGCATGCTACATACTCATCGCATTGGGAGCCGTGTGTGGTTGGCTGCTCAACGCCACGCAGACCTCGTCGCAGTGGCTCGAAGGTTTGTATCTCCTGCTTTTAGGAACGGGCGCGTTTTCGCTGCTCCTTTTGATGTGCTATTACCTTTTTGGCGACAGCCGCCGCCCCTATTACAAGCCAGGGAAGAAACTTTTGGAACCAGAATATTTCTATTTCAACTCGGGCTGCAAGGACGCGCTGTTACACGCCTTGGACGCCAAGGACGAAGACGCAATATGCCGCATAAAGAGGACTTCCATCCCTGAACTCGTGATGGTGCACTACAGCGATGAGGCTGGCTGTGTCATATACGCGCAGCTCCAGGAGAGTAGAGGCGGCGAGTTAGTGCCAATCAGCAACATAGTAAGCATAATCAAGTAAATTACATTAATCAGCATTTCATCATGGAAAACATTCAAGATATTAACGAGTATTTGCGCAGCGGCGCAGAAAAGGATATTAAGCCCAAACGCAACAATCCCATCTTGTGGGTGGCGCTTGCGGTGATAGGTTTGCTACTGCTCTTCGTTGCATTCACCACAAAGATGAGCGATAGCCTCCAAACGACCATATTGTTTTTAGGCGTGTCTTGCTTTGCAGTGGGCGTAGTGGCGGCCCTCGTTTCTTGTCGTAGGTTTCACTATGTCTATCGTCCCACAGGCAAGAAACTGAAAGCGACGGAACGTTATCTGCCCAATTCCGAGAAGGAAAACGTGCGCCAAGCGATGGCGGCAGGCAACGTTGCACGGCTCCAAGGACTTAAGCCCGTGGTGACCTCAAACACCTTGTTGAGGACTTTCACTACAGACGACGGACAAATATCTGCAGCACAACTCTTTGAATACAATAATTACGACTTGCAGCCCGTTGCCCCGGCAATCATTTTGCGCCATGCAGAGGTGGCTCCGTTGTCCGCTTTCCTAAAGAAAGCGACAGAAGCATAACCAGCCAAAACTCATCAGGAGGGGGCGCACCGACACCGATGTGCCCCCCCCTTTTTTATGCTTGCATTTAGTGAATTATTCGTACCTTTGCAATAAAATACTAACCGATTGGGAAATCTATGATAAGCGTCAAACAGTTTACTTTCAACCATTTCATGGAGAACTGCTATCTCTTGGCAGACAAGACAAAAGGGCAATGTGCTATAGTGGATCCTGGCATGAACGCCCCTTTCGAGGAGCAGAAGTTGGATGACTACATCCAAAAAAATGACCTAAAGCCCACGCTCATTCTGCTCACGCATGCCCACATTGACCATATTGCCGGATTGCGGCGAGCCGTGGAGCGTTATGGCCTGCCCGCCACGCTACACAAAGATGGGGCCCATTTGCTTAAAGAGGCGCAGTTGTATGGCAAATATATGGGCTTCGAGGGTCTTAACCCCATGGATGACCTCAATATGGCCTTTGTGCAGGATGGGGACATCTTGAGATTGGGCGATGGTGAAATAGAAGTGCGCCACACGCCAGGGCATTGCGTGGGCAGCGTATGTTACGTCCTTCATGCCGAGAAAATAGTGCTTACGGGCGACGCCCTCTTCTGCGGCAGCATCGGGCGCACCGACATGCCCGGAGGTGATTTGGACGTTTTGTTGGAGCATCTCCACACGCGCATCCTCACTTTACCCGATGAGTATAGTGTGCTTCCTGGTCATGGGGAAACCTCTACCATAGGCGTTGAAAAAAGGAGCAATCCGTTCCTATAAGGTAAAGGGAGGAGGGCTGCATGGCACCAAGTAGTCGTGTTTGCATGTCAACGGATTGCCGTCCAGTCTATCGGCTTTAGGCCTTCGGAGCGTAGGATTTCGTTAGTTTTGCTGAAATGCTTACAACCGAAGAAGCCTCTGAAGGCCGATAAGGGCGAGGGGTGTGGAGCGGTGAGTATGTGGTGTTTCGTGCGGTCTATGAGTTGCGCCTTGGCAATGGCGTAACTTCCCCACAGTAGAAACACAATACCTTCTCGGCGTTCGGAGAGGGCTTTTATGGCGGCATCGGTAAATTCTTCCCACCCCCTGTGCTGGTGGCTTCCAGCTTGGTGCGCACGCACGGTGAGGGTGGCGTTCAAGAGCAGCACGCCTTGCTCGGCCCAGCCGCTTAAGTCTCCGTGGTCGAAAGGAATTTGTGTCCCCGTGTCATCGTTGATTTCCTTGATGATGTTTCGCAGCGAGGGCGGCACATCCACCCCATGTTGCACTGAAAAGCATAGCCCGTGCGCTTGTCCAGGCTCGTGATAGGGGTCTTGTCCAATTATCACCGCCTTCACTTTTGGGAAGGGGGTAAGGTCGAAGGCCTTGAAAATATCTTGCCCTTTTGGGTAGCAAGCGTGGTGTTGGCGTTCCTCCACAAGAAAAGCCTTCAGGCTCTCGAAATAGGGAGCTTCGAACTGGGGCTTCAGGACTTCAAGCCAGGAGAACTCTATCTTAGGATTAACCATGGTTTAAAAGGTGAATGTGACGCCAAAGTTGGCCATGAAGGGGAGTTGGTTTACGCGCTCGTGTGTGATGCGGTTGAAATAGAAAATATTTTCTCGGCTATACACGTTTGTCGCGCCTAAACTGACTTCGAGTGTGCTGCGGCTTCCAATTGAAAATCTCCTTTTTGCGCCGATGTCCAGCCTATGGTAGGAGGGTAGCCGCCCACCGTATGTCTCACCGTATACGACGCCCAGTTCGCCATTGGAATGGCGGTAGTCCGATACGATACCGTTTCCAAGGGGCAGTAACTCGTATATGCCGAGGGTTTTGGTGAAAGGGTATCCGCTGCCGAAACTCATTCGTCCACTCAATTCCCATTCCTTGCGTTTGCCAAGGTAGTATGTGGCCAGCATGTTCACCGTGTGACGGCGGTCGTAATGGGGGCTATAGGTTTGTATTTCGTCCGTCCGCCTCACCCATCCTAATGAGTAGGTTATCCACAGGTAAAGCCGTTCCACATCGTAACATGCGCTGACATCCACACCCGTGGCATAGCCTTTCTCTATGATAAAGTCGGTATAATAGTAGGGGTCTTTCTCGAAGATGCCGCCGTGGAGGTAGACAGGGTCGGTACGGTCGAAATATTGGTGGCTGTTCATGTTTAGCAACTGGCTGAAGTTCTTGAAGTAGTATTCGGCGTTGAGTGTGAGGTGGTCTATGAAGTCGTATTCCACGCCAGCCACCGCGTGTTGCGCGCGTTGCACGCATCCGCCCACGTCGTTGCCGAGGAATGTGTTGGGCATGTTCAAACTGCCGCTGCCCGTGAGGAAGCCGTTGAAGAGGTTCACAATGTCGTTGTCGCTGCGCGCGTCGAGGAGTATTTGGCTGTACATCCCTCCCGCTAGTTTGAGACGCAGTTTCTTGGATACGTTGTATTTCATTGCCAAGCGGGGTTCTATGCTGGGCTCATTAAGTGAAGCGTAGTAGACAATGCGTAAGCCAGGGTCAAGCAGCGTTTTGCCTTTTTCCCAATGGAATGTGGCATAGGCCGACAGTTGCGTGGTGTTTTCGTCATGGTTGCGTGGCACGTTGTATTGGTTGGTGAACTGGTATTGTGTGGAATATCCTTCCATGTTGATGCCGTATTTCAGTTTTCCGCTGTGGTAGAAGTTTGTCACGCCCAAGTTCATGTTAAATCCTCCCACGCTGCTGCTTTTTGGTTTTCCCGAGGCGTCTTCCAGGCTTATGGAGTAGTGGCTATATGCCACTGCTCCGTCCACGTTGCTGCTGGTGCCCGTGACGAGCACGAAGTTGGCTCCAGCGCCGAAGTTCTGCCAGTGGAAGTCGCTGATGGCGTTGTAGCCTTTCACCTGGTCGTCGTAGCGAAAGCCGAAAAGGCTAACCTTGCTGCCAGTACCGGTGCTGAACGTCAGTTTGCCATATAAGTCAAGGAAGTCGAACGGCAGACCATCGTTTATGTAAGGGTAAAAAGCCTTGCTGCTGGCGCTAAGGTAGGAGTTTTTTGCGGTAAGCAGGTATGTCACGGACGAGGGATTGTCCACGCGCTCTTTCTTCAGCGGCCCTTCCAATATGAGGCTTGCTCCGAAGGTGTTTAGGCCTATCTTACCGCTGTTGCGTTTCTTGTTACCGTCGCGCGTTTTGATGTCCATCACGCTGCTCAGGCGTCCTCCGTATTCCGCGCCGAAGCCACCCGTATAGATATTGGCGTTGAAGATGACATCGGTTTCAAAAATGGAGTATAGGCCTATGGAGTGAAACGGGTTGTACACCACCATGCCATCCAGCAGGCACAGGTTTTGTATCATGCTGCCGCCGCGTATGTAGAGTTGTCCGCCTTGGTCGCCCGTGCTGGTCACCCCTGGCAGCACCTGCATGTATTGTGCTATGTCGCTTTGTCCGCCAATGGAGGGCATTTGCTGTATTTGTGTGGCGCTGATTTTCTCCACCGACACCTGTGTGCTTTTTTGGCGCTCCTGCTGGCGCGTGCTGACAATCTCCACGCTTTCCAGCATTTCGTTGACGGGTGTTAGTTGTATGTTCATTTTTTCCGTTCTGCCGCCATTGAGACTTATCGTCTTGCGATAGTCGTCATAGCCCACAAAGCGCACGTGTAGCGTGTAGGTGCCGTTTGGCAGGTTGCTGATGACGAAAAAACCGTTCAGGTCAGTGGCGGTGCCTATTTGGGTGCTGTCGAGCATGACGTTCGCGTAGGGCACCGCTTCTCCGTTGTTGGCATCGTAGATGGCACCCCTGATAGTGTTTTGCCCTTGAGCGCCCATGGAGCAAAGGAGGATGGAAAAGAGCAGTGTGAGGTTAAGCAGGTGTTTCATGATGAAAGGGTAGGAAGGCTGTTCAGTTGTCAATGTGATGTTTGTGGTTGCTTATTTCCCAGGAGGTAGGTTCAATAGAACTACATTCAGTGTATTATCTTGAATACAAGTTCTTTAAGGAGTTCGCCATCTGTTATGGTGCCGCTGTTGCGAATGCCTTTGCTGCGCAAGTCGGTGTCGTATAGGTAGCCAATGCAACTTGCCAGTTTGCCCAAGGAATAATTTGGTGCGGCGGTGGCAAAGTCGCGCACGAAGAAAGGGTTGATGCCTAATGCCTTTGATGCCGCATCTTTGCTTTTGTCCTCCAGTTGCAGGTATATCATTAGGTTGACGATATAGTTGTATAATACCGACGTCACTAACTGAAGGGGGTTGTCCTTTGGGTTGGCGGAGAAATGGTTGACGATGCGTGTGCACAACGCCGCGTCTTTGTTTCCGATGGCGTTTTGCAGTTCGTATACATTGTATTTTTTGCTGATGCCAACGTTGCTTTCAATGGTGCTTTCGCTGATGGTGTCGCCAGGCTTCAGCAGGATGCAGAGTTTGGAGAGTTCGTTGGCTATCTTGGCCAGGTCGGTACCGAGGTATGTGGTGAGCAGCATCGCCGCTTTTTCCGTGATACGAAATCCCGCCTCCGAGACCCATTTCAGTACTTCTTCCGCCGCCTCGCGTTCCTGCACTTTCTTGCGCTCAAATACAACACCCACTTTTTCCACCGCCTTTGCCGCCTTCAGCCGCTTGTCAAAGCAACCGTTGCGGTAGACAAACACTAACGTTGTGCAGGGGTTAGGTCGTTCGCAATAATGCGCCAACGTCTCCCATTCGTCCTTTCGGAGACCTTGCGCCTCCTTCACCAGCACCAGCCTCCTTGGCGACATCATGGGCATTTGCTGCGCGGCGGCTATCACGGATAGCATGTTGGTGTCGCGGCCGTAGACCACCATTTGATCGAAATCGCGGTAAGCCTCCTCCACGATGTTATTCTCGAAGTAGTCCGACAGTTGGTCCAGGTAGTAACCCTCTTCGCCAGAAAAAAGGTAAACGGGAGCCAGTTTGCCGGCTTTTGCATCGCTAATAATCTGTTGCAGAGTTTTTGCCATGATTTTCTTTCAAAAGTATTTTGATGCAAAGATACGAAAAAAATATTTCATGGCGGCGAAAAAACAGGCACGGCCCACGTCTCCATACCATTGCAGAAGGGCATGGTGGGGGGACGTTTTGTTGGCAGCCAGCCGTTTGCGTCACCTGCGAAAATACCAAGGGAGCACTCATCTCCTGCTTATCTCCCACCATGGTGGGAGATAAGCAGGAGATGAGTGCTGGCAGGGAGCAGGGATGGGGCTGGCACGGCATCGCGCTTGCGTGCTACAGCAGCCTGCGTATGGAATGCAGGCAATGGGTGTAGCGTCCCTCTTCGCCGCAATATATGCCATGTCCGTCGATGCGGTCTATGCGAACGCGGCCGCTGGCATGGATGATTTGTCCAAGACCGAGACTGATGCCCACGTGCACCACGCGTCCTTCCTCGTTTCGGAAGAAACAAAGGTCGTTGGGCTGCAAGGCTTCCGTGGAGGGCACCAAAGTGCCCATTCGTGCCTGCTGGCAGGCATTGCGAGGCAGTTGTATGCCGCATGCGGAGAACGCCACTTGCGCCAGTCCGCTGCAGTCTATGCCCATGAGACTTTTGCCGCCCCAAAGGTAGGGCGCATGCAACAGAAGACGCGCCAAACGCTGTGGCTCGCCTCCAGTCTGCGCGTTGTCGCCTTCGTGTTGCAGGAACAGGCGCCCCATGCGGAAAACGTGCGCCGCCGGCAAGGAGGATCCCATGGGCACCCACAGGCGGCCTATGGAAGTGGAGACGGGGGTGAGCGGACGGCTGGCACGATAGGGCCATGCGGATATTACGATGTATTCCTCCAACCCGATGGGGCGCAACTGCTTGTTGTCTAACCACCCCTCGAAACGGTCGGCCGAGCATCGCACCAGCGACCATTTCTCGCGCCTTTCCAGTACCTCCATGGTTTCGCCAAACAATATCTGCGACACCATCTCGGCTCGGTCCGAAGGCGTTGCACGCAGCGGTGCGGCGGGTAAAAAAGCAACAGCATAGTCCATAGGGCGTACTCCTTTTTGGGGCGTTTGCAGTTCAGAATTCTACAACTTACCCTGTTCCACGCTGAGGCAGATGCGCTCGATGAGGTCGTCCTGCGCATTGTGCTGAGGGTCGTAGCGTTCCTTCATGTTGTAGCCGAAGACGCGCGCGAAAGTTTGGTAGAAACTGGCGCGCAGTTTGCCGCGCAGCTCATCCACAATCATGTAACTCGTTTGGCCTGTTTCACGGTCAATCAACTTCAGCAGCACTTTGCCTTGGCTTATGGTGCAGTTTTTCAGTTCTTCGGTATAGTCGTCCAGCAAATCCTTTTCGGCTTGCTTGATGAGTTCCTTGCGCTGTCGCGGCTTCAACTTGGCGCATTGTCGGTCCAAAATCTCCATCCTTCGCTTGCCTTCTTTGGCATAAGGCAGCATTTTTTTGATGTTGCGAATGAGTTTTTGGTTCTGCCGTATCTCCTCCTTGGTGAGCAGCGACCATGACACGCTCACCTTCACTTCGTCCAGGATGAACAATGGAATGGTGTCGCCGTCCAGTATGGTGCCGAGACACACAATACCATGCTGTGCTTGTGCCGATGCTGGCGTAGCGCGCCCCACGAGGAGGGCCAGTGAAACTATGATAAAAAATATTCTCGTTTTCATGGCTATAGCCAATATGTCTTTCGCTAATATTAACGCCGAAAAAGTTTTTTTCGTATGCGGATACTAAAAATAATCAAGGCGCGTTATATAATGTAACAATAAAAAGAAAAAGCATGGATAGACCTATACAGGATTTCAACTTAACATACACCTTACTCAAGCCGCTCGTGAAGTTCGCTTTCCGATGTCACTACAATAGCGTCACCATTCGCGGCAGAAAGAAGTTGCCAGCCGAGGGCGGCTATATCTTGGCTCCCAACCACCAGCAGGCGCTTATGGAGCCGCTGGCCATCTTGTGTGTCACGCGACGTCCCACCGTGTTCTTGGCACGCGCGGATATTTTTGAGAAACCAGCCATGAGGGCTTTCTTCACTTTCCTTAAAATATTACCCATCTATCGCATCCGCGATGGGCGCGAAAGTTTGGCAAAAGATGCTGGAATCTTTGAGCAAAGCCGCAACGCAGTGCTGGACGGATACCCCCTCTGCCTTATGGCGGAAGGGAGACATAACGACAAGCACCAGTTGCTCCCCTTGGTGAAGGGCATGTTCCGCATCGCCGGAGAGACACAGAGACGCATGGGAGACAAGCCGTTGTACATAGTGCCAGTGGGAGTAGACTTCGACGAGTATGAGCAGCCCTACAGCAACTTAGTGGTGAATATTGGAGAACCTATAGCTGTGAAGCAGTACATGGCCAAGTATGAGGAAAACGAGGCGGTGGCGCTAAACCAAATGCGCTCCGCAGTGGCGGCAGCCATGAGTAAGCAAATGCACGATATAAAGAGCAAGGAGCATTATGAGGAAATCAACACACTGTGCAATATAGAGAATAAATATTGGCGTCGTTACGACCGCAAAACCAACACGCCCTGGCACCGCTTCCACGTGAGGCGAGCGCTGGCAGGCAAGTATGACTCTATTGAGAATAGCCTTACGGATCCCCTTATCAACCAAACCACCAATTCCACTGAAGTGTTCAACAAAACCATGCACAAAACGAGGGAATATCAGAAGCGGTGCCGCGACCTTAAGGTGAGCGAGAAACTCAGCAGCGAGCATTATGGCTTTTGGATGACGTTGCTTTATACTCTTATCGTGGGAGGCGTGGTTACAGCTATGTGTTTGGTGGGATGGGTGCGTTGGATACTCTTTTTCTGCTTATTATGTTTCCCTATACAGTATCTTCCCCTCGAACTTATCCCCAAAAAAACGGTGAAGGACACGCAGTTTCGCAGTTCTTTCTCTTTTGGCATCAAGTTTGCCGTGTCCATTGTCTATGTCATCGCGTTTGCCATCGTGTGTGGCTGCACGGGGGGGATGTGGCTGGGCAGCCGATTGGAGATGGCAGGGGTAAGCATTGGCAATGGTTGGTGGGGGCTGATTGGCTTTGGCATGGCGTTCCCACTGGCAGCCGTGGGGGGTAAGGTCTACACCTATTTCCGCCGCCTCATAGCCAGTTGGTATTATTGGATATTGCGCACTTTCCGCACCCGCGATTTTCGACAACCCGCTGCCCTGCGCGAGGAACTGTGCAAATGAGCAGGGCCGCTGGAGAGCAAGACAAGAAAAGAGACGGAGGTGCCAAGCGGCGCCTCCGTCTCTTTTCTTGTCTTGAGGGGGATGGTTTCTTCAAGTTCCCAAGGTGTTCAGTGGAAATGCGGACCTTGGGGAAAGTTGGTCTTGACGTTTTGCGCCAACGGGGCATGTGCGGCCCGTGCCAAACGCCGCTGCTTGCGCATCGGTGGCTTGCCCTGCGCGTTTTTCCCTTTGTGTTATGCGTTTATCCAAGCCTCTATCTCCTCTTTCTTTACGGCGGGGATGTCCAATTTCAACTTTTTGCGCATGCCGCCAAGGTCGTTGAGCAGTTTGTTGGGGTTGGCCTCCTTTAGTTGGGCAAGGGTGTTGATGCCGGCTTTGCGCAGTGGTGCAATCCATTCGTCGGGCACGCCCTGCTTGCGAAAATCGTCGTCGCTGGCGGCGGTGGGTCTCTTTTCGGGGCGCATTTGCGGGAAGAGCAGCACGTCTTGTATGCTTTCGTTTCCAGTCATCATCATGGTCAAGCGGTCTATGCCGATGCCCAGCCCGCTGGTGGGAGGCATGCCGTATTCCAAGGCGCGCACAAAGTCCATGTCGATGAACATGGCTTCGTCGTCGCCTTTTTGAGAAAGGCGCAGTTGTTCCTCAAAGCGTCCTAGTTGGTCAATGGGATCGTTTAGTTCGCTGTATGCATTGGCCATTTCCTTCCCGCAAGCGAACAGTTCGAAGCGCTCCGTGAGGTCGGGTTTGTCTCTGTGGCGCTTGCACAAGGGTGACATTTCTACGGGGTAGTCTATAACGAAAGTGGGTTGGATGAGTTTACCCTCGCATTTGTCGCCGAAAATGGCGTCCACCAATTTGCCCTTGCCCATGGTGTCGTCCACTTCTATGTTCAATTTCTTGCAAACGTCGCGCAGTTGCGCCTCGTCCATGTCAGCGATGTCAATGCCTGTGGCCTCTTTAATCAGCGTCAGCATGGGGGCGCGGCGATAAGGAGCTTTGAAGTCCACGACGTGCTCGCCAATCTTCACCTGCGTAGTGCCGTGCAGCGTTAGGGCGATTTTCTCCAAAAGGTTCTCCACGAAGGCCATCATCCACTTGTAGTCTTTGTATGCCACGTATATTTCAAGGCAGGTGAATTCGGGGTTGTGTGTGCGGTCCATACCTTCGTTGCGGAAGTCGCGGCTGAACTCATACACCCCCTCGTAACCGCCTACAATGAGCCGCTTGAGGTAGAGTTCGTCGGCGATGCGTAGGTAGAGGTCAATGTCCAATGCGTTGTGGTGTGTGATGAAAGGCCGTGCGGACGCACCGCCAGGTATGGGTTGCAGGATGGGGGTTTCCACCTCAAGATAGCCTTGCTGGTTGAAGTAGTCGCGCATGGTGTTCACAATCTTTGCGCGATCTACGAACGTTTGGCGCACTTGTGGGTTGACGATGAGGTCTACATAGCGCATGCGATAGCGCTGCTCGGGGTCGGTGAAGGCGTCAAAAGTCTTGCCGTCCTTTTCCTTCACGATGGGGAGGGGACGCAGGCTCTTGCTCAGCACGACCAGGCTCTTCACGTGGATACTGGTTTCGCCCATTTGGGTAACGAATACGTAACCCGTTACGCCGATGATGTCGCCAATGTCCAACAAGCGCTTCCACACGGTGTTGTAAAGCGTTTTGTCTTCATCGGGGCAAATCTCATCGCGTTTGATGTACAGTTGTATGCGGCCATGAGGGTCTTGCAATTCGCAGAAACTGGCGGCGCCCATGATACGACGGCTCATGATGCGGCCAGCGATGCTGATAGATTGGAACTTGGTGTTGTCTTTAGGAAACTCGTCGAGTATTTCGTTGCTGCGCGCATTCACTTCATATTGCGCGGCAGGGTAGGGGTTGATGCCGAGACTGCGTAGTTCGTCCAGCGAATTGCGGCGCACCTGTTCTTGTTCGCTTATCATGGTATTCTAATAGTTTTCAATGATTAACACACTTATTTGGGCAAAAAGACGTTACCCAATATTGATTGCAAAGTTACGATTTTTTTTCTTTTTGGCAGCAAAAAAGTGCAAAGTCGCATCTTCCACGATACGCATATTTGTGCGCCGTGGAGTAAATTCAGTACATGACGGGAAAATAAAAGGAGCAGCATGATTGTCACATCGGCAGGCTGCGCATGCGTCCAAGCAAGGGGGAGGGGCCACATCAAAAAGAATGGTCACCATTCCCTCCCCCGTCCTTACAGAGCGGCGCGCTTTCTGTTTTGCGTAGAACTGTAGCGCTGCACGGGTATGTCTCTTTTGGCGGACGCGCGTTGCGGCTAACGCCTGACAAACGTGTAGGTGATGGCTTCGGAGGGCGAAAAGAGGTTCTTTGGTTGATAGGTGAGGAACAGCGTGCGTCCATGGTCCCGCATTGAGAAGTTCAATTTGTAGGTCTTCGTGTTGTATTGTTCGTCGTAGTAGTAGTTTTGGTACGAAATACTTAGAACACTGTCGCCAGATATTCTGTATGCCTTGTATGTCCAGTTACTGCTTTCATTGAATGGAATTTTTTTCATGTCGGCATCGCGCACTTTCATTTTGCAATCGCCGTCGAAATCCAACGTCAGCATGCGACCATTAGAGTTGTTCCAATTGGCGAGGACCCACGTGCTGGCGGGGAAATAGATGTCGCTGCCTTTTTCGCAGCCCACCAAAAGCAGGCAAGGTAACAGCAAGAAAAAAATACGTTTCATGACGTCTTTGTTTATTGATGGGTTATTCTTTCTTTTCTGGTCGTTGCTTTCGACTACCGTGGCGTGAGTTCTTTTTTTTGTTAGTGTTCGGCTTTGCTGTTTCCGTTTTGCTCGCCTTGCTGTTTGCCTTTTTTTCGGCATTTCCCTTTGCTTTTCCATTGAGGCCTTTCGCCTTGCTTTTTGCGGGCTTGGCAGAGCGGCTTCCGTTGCTGCCGTTCTCCACCAAGTCGAAGTCTATTTGCTTCTTCTGCATGTTTACATCGCGCACACGGATGGTGATAGGGTCGCCCAACTTGTATGTCTTGCCGGTGCGGCGTCCCACGACTTGGTAATTGTCTTCGTCGAGCATGTAGTAGTCGCCTTTCAGTTGCCCTATGGGTATCATGCCCTCGCACTTGTTGCCCTCTATTTCTGCATAGATGCCCCATTTGCTTACGCCGCTGATGAGTGCGGGAAATTCTTCTCCCATGCGTGCGCTCAAATATTCAGCTTGTTTATATTTCACGCTGGCGCGTTCCGCGTCGGCAGCGCGTTTCTCGGTGAGGCTACAGTGCTTGCAGTATTCCTCATATTCGGAGGAACTAACGCTGCTGCCTCCGGTCAAATAACGTTCGAGCAGGCGATGAACCATCAAGTCGGGGTAGCGGCGGATGGGAGAGGTGAAATGGGTGTAGTAGCGAAATCCTAGGCCATAGTGGCCGATATTTTGCGTGCTGTAGATAGCCTTGGCCATGGTACGGATGGCAATGTTGTCGACGAGGTATTCCTCGCCGCGTCCAGCTATGTCGCGGAACAGGCCGTTGTAACTGTCCGCCAGTTCCTTGCGTGAGCTGATATTTATCTTGAAACCCAGTTTGGAGACGAACTCCACGAAAGTGGTCAGTTTTTCGGGGTTTGGCTCGTCGTGGATGCGGTACACGAAAGTCTTGGCATCGTCCGTCGCCTTCTTTCTTACGCCCTTTGCCTTGCCGCCGTTGGTGCCGACCCATTCCGCCACTTTCTTGTTGGCCAATAACATGAATTCTTCTATCAGCCAGTTGGCTTCCTTGCTTTCAACTACGTACACGCCGATGGGTTTTGCATCCTTGTCCAATTGGAACTTCACCTCTTGGCTTTCAAAGTTGATGGCACCGTCGGAATAGCGTTCCTTGCGTATGATGGTGGCGAGGCCGTGCAACGTGAGAATGGCGTCCTCCACGGGGGTGGGATTGCTTTTTGGGCCCCCTTCGATGATTTGCTGTGCCTCATCGTAGCATAGGCGTTGGTCGCTGTGGATGACGGTTTTGCCAAACCATTGTTTCAAGATGTTCGCTTTTCCGTCCATCTCGAAGATAGCGCTAAAGCAAAGTTTGTCCTCGTTGGGGCGCAGGCTGCACACGCCGTTGCACAATTTTTCGGGCAGCATGGGTACTGTGCGGTCCACCAAATACACGCTAGTGCCTCTTTCGTAGGCTTCCCGGTCTATGGCGCTGCCTGGGTGCACGTAATGACTCACGTCGGCGATGTGGACTCCTACTTCGATGTTTCCGTTGCGCATGTGACGGAAGGAAAGGGCATCGTCGAAGTCCTTCGCATCGGCGGGGTCTATGGTGAAAGTGGTCACCTTGCGGAAGTCTTTGCGCCCTTCGTAATCCTTTTCCGAGGGCTGCTGTATGCGTTCGGCTTCTTGTTCCGCCTCGGCGGGAAATTCCAGCGGGAAGTCGTATTCCGCCAAGATGCTCTGCATCTCCACGTTGTTGTTGCCAGGCTTGCCCAACCTGTTGATTACCCGGCCCACAGGGTTGTTCATGTTTTCGGGCCAGTCGGTCATTTCCGCCACGCATTTCTCTCCATCTTCGGCGCCTGCCAAGTCGCTGAGGGGAATGAAGATGTCCACCACCATGTTGCGGTTGTCGGGAATGAGGAAAGCAAACTTTCCGCTGCGTTTGATGCGTCCTACAAAGCGGCTTTTGGCTCGGTGCAGGATTTCCTCCACGCGTCCCTCGGGCTTGTGCATCTTGCGGCGAGGAAACAGCAGCACACGCACTGTGTCGCCATGCAGCGCGTGGTTGGTGAGGTTGGGGGCAATAAGGATGTCCTCCATGCCTTCCTCTTGCGGTATGACGTATGCCTTGCCGGTCTGCTTCATGTCGATGGTGCCCGTCACGGTGTTGCCCGGCAGCAACTCTTCGTTTAGGTGCTGGGGGTTGAGTTTGTAACTTCCACGGCCTTCCTGAAGCAGTATGTTTTCTTCGGCCATCTGCAGCATGGTGTTTACCACCTCTTGTCTGCCGGCTTTGTCGTAGGCCCCAACGCGCGTGGCCACTTGTTTTGGGTTTAGGCTTTTGAATGGTTCGTTG
>JAXFQM010000158.1:0-5706 GCA_034178965.1 Bacteroidales bacterium
ATGAAAACGCATATTTTTTGAAATTTCGTGGGGGGGGGGGGTAAAGTACTATATATTAAGTATTTATAAATTTTATTTGGTGGGTTTCAATAAATATCTTACCTTTGCAATCATAAATAGCAACGGTAGATCCAATATTTATGTAGCGGTTTACTGAAAAAGGAATGAGGCGCATAAGTTTAGCTGACGTGAAAGAAAACTATCATTAAGGGCAATATCATGGAATACGATGATTTTGGATCCACGAATACAAAATCGGACAAACGATGTTTATGGTTATGGGTTGTGGCATTGTTAACCATAATGACCATGGTGTGCAGTGTCATGGGAATGGTGACAAAAGGCATGACGTGGTCTCTGGCAGCCATGGCAAGTTCATGCTGTTGCGTAGGCATAAGCCTTCATACGCATAAGGTGGTGCAGTGCCAGCATTCGCAATGCAAAAAGAAGATCTTGATAGTGTGCAATCTAATGGTGTTTGTAGGCTTTATCATTGCTGTCTTTACCCTCAACGAAAGAAAGGGCAACGGCGATTATTTTCGTTTAAACGAAGAAGGGGATATTGTGGCGACAGAGCGGCTTTACAATGTTGATGCCGAGAAAGAGGTACTTTCGGCAAATAATGTGGATGCCACGTCGTCGCGCCATGCAAAATAAAAGAAAAAAGTTTAGTGCAAAGACGTGGAAACATGAATCTGCAACAAGTGAGATAAATGAGGGAAACTTGTGTGAAGGATATTGTTTGCCAATGAAAGTTGGTTTTAGAGGTTCACGCTGAAAAGCAAAGACCACAAAAACAAGTTGTAACAAACAACAAGCAAGCGTAGACCTGGCTCTGCCGATGGCTACGCTTTTTTTAGGTAAGACAGATGCGTTGTGTGGCAGTAATAAGTCCATTCCAATAAAGCCGCTGCGGCTTGAGGCAACACTGCCTTTTTTGTCATCACCATTTCTCGGAGGTCTGCTTTGCCAATGTAGCCTCGTAGACTTCGAGACCTTATGACCAACTATGCCGTCACGCTGCCACCGCTGCTTGCCGCTTTTGTTATGTCGTCGTTGCCATGTGGTCGTCGCTCAAGGTCGTGTAAGATCGGCGGAGAAACGACTTGCTTGATGCGCTTGGTTACCGTTGCTTTGGGCAGGTGTATGAAATGTCAAACGGAATGATATAGGTCGTCGGCAAAATCAGTGTAAAAAGTTAACTTGAAAACAACAAAAACAGTAATTCTCCGTTTTACTATCTATATAAGGTAAGCCACAGGTAATGAGTAGACTCGTAATGGGTAAATTGTAGTTGGTAGTTAAGCGATAGATGAATAGAATGCCATGAGTGATGAATAATAGGTTGAGCAGGAGTGCGGCACTTTGAACTCATCGAAGCATTCGCTTATGAAAAGCGTTGTTTTCGAATGCGACGCAAAGGGGCATTTGCAGGCATTGGTCGCTTTTGGGAAGAGGGGGAAGAATGCGGACGGAAACCTCCAAGCCTTCTCACAAAATGTACAAGGATGCACAGTGCCGATGTTGAAAGGAGATGACAACGGGCAAGACGGCGGAAGCAACTACATGATTGCGCGGAAGCAGAGGAAACCGCTTGTCCATGCAATAATGCGGGCGTTTGAAAGCAGATAATATCAATGAATGAGGTTGAAAAGACTGTTAGCCAACAGCCAAAATGTGTGGCGTAATTTTGAAACATAATTAATTATTATCACAATGAAGAAAATATTATTTGTCGTGGGTTCCCTTCGTCGGGAGTCGTTCAATGGAAAGTTGGCAAAAGCTGTGGAGCAACTGCTTGCAGGTCGCGCCAAGGTGGAATATCTTGATTATTCGGATGTGCCGCTAATCAATCAAGATATTGAGTTTCCTGCGCCCGAGGCAGTAGCAAGAGTGAGGAGAAAAGTGGCTGAAGCCAACGCTCTTTGGATTTTCTCTCCCGAATACAACAACAGTTATCCAGGTCATATTAAAAACCTTATCGACTGGCTCTCACGTCCTCTTGTGCCTGGAGACCGCAAGACACCTCTTGCCATCAACGGCAAGAAAGTCGCTTTAAGCGGCGCGGGTGGCGTGGCGGCTACGGCCAATTGCAGGGGAAAACTCGCCGAACTACTCGGATTACCTTTCATCGGAGCTGATGTAATGGCAGCCCCCCAGTGCGGCATACAACTGAATGTGGAGGCTTGGACGGAGGGTCGGATGGTGCTAACAGAAGCGCAGAAAGAAAACTTGAAAAAGCAGGCGGATGCCTTCCTCGACTACATTGCATAGGCAGTCTGCATCAAGAACATAGTGCGAGGGAAGTCGATAGGGCTGTGCGGCCTCTACATCAAAACGAGAATATCGGACACTGAAAGATGCTTTGTAGTCAAAATTATTAACTACCCATAATTTAGACAACTGCATTGGTGATTTGGAAAATAGTTGTACCTTTGCAGCAGAAATCAAAACTAAAACATGGGACGAATGAGCAAATTCACACCAGCCTTCAAGGAAAAAGTTGCCATTGAGGCAATCAAGGAAAACGAAACGATCGCAGAACTCGCCAAACGATTCGAGGGTCTCCTGCGAAGATAGTCGAGTGGAAAGCCGAATTTCTTGCCGATGCTGCACAAGCCTTCAAGAAACCTACGGACAGCAAAAAGGAACTGAAGAAACTCAAATCCGATAACGATAGGCTCTTAAAGAAGGTTGGGCAGATGACGATAGAGTGCGATTT
Source organism: Bacteroidales bacterium (assembly GCA_034178965.1). Classification (GTDB taxonomy): domain Bacteria; phylum Bacteroidota; class Bacteroidia; order Bacteroidales; family P3; genus Colimorpha. The sequence goes on from JAXFQM010000158.1 coordinate 2,723, forward strand.
TTTTGCGAAAGCCTGCGAGGATGCTGGACTGATAGTGAGATAGCAGAGATGGAGAAGTGGCGCCCCGCAGGCCTGAGTCGGAACAGATTCTGCAAGCTGATGCATTTCAACCGCAGTACACTCTACTACAAGCCCTAGGGAGAGAGCGAGGAGAACCTCCATATAATGGAGGAGATGGACCGGTACTATATGGACCACCCCACAGCAGGGGTGCTTACAATGGTCAACATGCTTGCATTGAATGGTATAGTGGTCAATCAGAAGCAAGTCAGAAGGCCCATCAGGCTGATGGGGATCAATGCCATCTATCCCAAGAAGTGCCTGTCAAAAGGAGACCGTCCCCAATATTTCCAGCCCCCACCTCTTACGGGATGTGGTAGTGGAAAGGCCGAACCAGGTGTGGAGCGCCGACATCTCCTATATACCGATGAAGGGAGGATTCATGTACCTTTATGCCGTGATTGACGTGTATAGCAGGTTCATCGTAGGATGGAGACTGAGCAACACACTGTCGGCCACCAACTACCATGAACTGATCAAGGACTGTATCTGGGTCTATGGTGCCCCGAGATCATCAACAGCGACCAGGGAAGCCAATACACTTCTCAGACATGGACGACACTATTAGAGTCCTTAGGAATCAAGGTCAGTATGGATGGCCGAGGACACTGTAAAGACAAGATATGGATTGAGAGATTCTGGAGAACAATCCAGCAGGAATACATCTATCTGAATCCTGCCGAGACTGTCAACGAACTACGGTTGGGGATTGACGAATTCATCCAATTCTACAACTACCAAAGGCCTCACCAAAGCTTGGATGTACTCTTGCCCGCAATGAAATATGGTATCGCTGTATAAAATATTGCAGAATTCAAAATTGTTTGTATCTTTGCATCATCAAAGAGTATCCTTTAAAAACTCTTGACACAACGAAAAATATTGTATAACCTGTTTAAATATTGGGAGTACTATACTATTTTGTGGAAGAAACAAAGATAACGAAAAAGGCTGAATCTTTTTTACTTAGATTCAGCCTTTGTTTTTTGAAAATACCTCGAATTTTTAGCGGGCAGTAATAAAAAAAATTGTATATTTGCAATGTCATGGTCATGGCATGAATAGAAGAATATGCAAGATGTTGTCGCGTAGATTGTTGTGATTGTATATACACAATATACTATGCCGAAAAAAACAGAAAAAAACGGCATCGTTCTGTTGTAAAATAATGTAGTGGTCGGGTTGTGAAAAATGCCATAAGTTTCGGTGCAACCGGTCGAAAATGTGGAAGTGCTATGGTAGATGAAATAGCATGGCGTGCAATATTACGTGAACTTCAATGTTTAACAAAAAAACTATGAAAAAAGAAAGTTTAAAAAAACATTCCGTAGCGGAACTCAGTTTCGTGTCGGTGGCAATCTTATTTGCTATGTTTGTATTTTCAGCATGTTCCAAAGACTTTAATGAGACGGGCAATAACAGTAAGGTTATCGGAGGAACGCCCACTTATTCCATCCCATTGCAAAAAGGTGAGATTGATATGCTGGCAGAAGAAATTGATACGGCACATAACTATGAAGTTTTTGCACTTTACAACAACTCAGAGGTCATAAATCTTAATGCTAGTAATTTATGCGATTATGTCGAAAATCACCTAAGGAGTAACATTGACTATATGGGTCTTAAATTGTTGCCAGCCTATATCAAAGAAGCAAATAATATTGGGTTAGTGGGCGAGATATGTTCAAACATTGGGGGTATGATTGCGAATGGGGATTCCGTAGAATTTCCTAACAATGTTGACGAGTATTTGATTACTCACTCTATGAATGAGTACTATGGCTTTGTAAGAGATGCTTTCTTGAAAAGCAATACCTACGACGAGTTCGATTCTGTTTGCAAGAGTCGTCTTCGTGAATTGTGCGATTCAACATCCACTATCGCAGATTATTTCTACATGAGTGTTGGCGGCAACATCACTTTTGCTTCGTTTTGTGCATGGGTGACAATTTTCTCAGGAATAGACAATACTTCAAAAACTTTTAAGGATGCGTTACGAAATGCATATAGTTACGTGAAAGAAAAAGTTACCAATGCGCTGGATACCCTCGGCAATTGGGTTGCAGCCGATGTAGCAGGCGGTGTTATTGGAGGTGCTGCATCAATACCTGCCGTAGTGGGGATTGCAATAATTTCTCCCAATGGAGCAGTGGCAACTTTTGGCACCAGTATTATTGTAGGAGGCATTGCTGGCTCAATCAATTATAGCAACAATCATTAAACAAAACAATGAATATTATGACTGCAAATGATCAAAGAGGCGGGCGCTCTGTGCGTATAGGTGTTTTGGCCTTTCTTCTAGGTCTTCTTTTCATGTTTCAATCCGTGCAAGTACATGCACAAGATGGCACGGGTATCAACGGCAAGAAAGTGCTGTTGGGTATCCACGTGGGGTTATCCACAAACAAGGTGGACATCTATTACGTCCAGGGCGGCAGCGCGCATGCGTTGAAACAGGGCAACCACTCGTTCTACGTGCCTGGGTTCGACCTTGCCGTGTTTGCCAACGTGCGACTGGCACGCAGCCTTCGTCTGCGTGTAATGCCGGGAATGGCGCTCTTCGGTCGCGACTGGAAACCTAGCAATGCCGCCGTTCTTCCCCTCCCGGCATCCAGCCAGAAAGTGGAGAGCGTGTGCCTGAATTTGCCCGTGGATGTTAAATTCAGTCCCTTCCGTCTGGGAGCCTTTAGCCCCTACCTGTCTGGCGGCTTGGGCTACAGCCTTGATGCCTCCTCGCTGCATGCCAATAGCGAAAAAATCCTGCGGCTCAACGCCAGCGACCTCCGCTGCCTTCTAGGGCTGGGGGTGGACTACCACACAAGCGGGCTCGAGATTGGCGTGGAGTGCAAAGCGGGTTTCGACTTGCTTGCTCCGAGCACAGATGCCGCCGATTGTTCGAACGGATACTACTTCCAAAACAGTCC
>JAXFQM010000058.1:0-19127 GCA_034178965.1 Bacteroidales bacterium
ACTATTGGAAGGAAACACGCTTGAAATGGCATCTTGCCTTAGGCATTCCCAAAGAGATGTACCGCTATCACGACCACGAAAAACTGGCGCATTATGCCAATGCCGCCACCGATATCGAATTCAAGTTCCCCTTCGGCTTCAAGGAACTGGAAGGGATACACAGCCGCACCGACTTTGACTTAAGCCGCCACAGCGAATTCAGCGGCAAGAAACTACAATATTTCGACACCGACAGCAACGAAAGTTACACGCCCTACGTGATAGAGACCTCCATTGGCGTAGACCGCACCGTGTTGGCCGTTTTCAGCCACGCTTTGAAAGACGAAGTACTGGAGGACGGCAGCGTGAGAACCGTGCTGTCACTGCCCGCAAAGGTAGCACCCTACAAGGCCGCCATTCTACCCTTGGTGAAGAAAGATGGGTTGCCTGAGAAAGCGCGCGAAATATACGGCATGCTGAAGAGCGACCTAATGCTTCAATACGACGAAAAGGATGCCATTGGGCGCCGTTACCGCAGGCAAGACGCTATTGGAACACCGTTCTGCATCACTGTAGACGCCGACACGCTGCAAGACGGCACGGTGACCGTAAGGCACCGTGACACGATGGCGCAAGACCGCGTGGCAATTGAGCAACTGAAAGGCTATCTGCTTGCACGACTATAGAATATACCTTACCATGCCTTACAGCATTACTACATATGAACCGTTTCCTAATATCTAACTCCACCGACCCGTTTCTAAACGTAGCCATGGAAAACTACCTCCTCGCACAAGACGAAAAGGAGGCGGTGACGCTATACTTGTGGCGCAACCACCGAACCGTGGTGATTGGCCAAAACCAAAACCCCTATTCAGAATGCAACGTAGAGTTGCTGGAAAGTGAGGGGGGGCACCTTATGAGACGCTCCACGGGAGGTGGTGCGGTGTACCATGACAAGGCCAACCTCAATTTTTCCTTCATCGTGCCAAAGGCACTATACAATCAAGACAAGCAATTCCAAGTGTTGAGAAAGGCGGTGGAAAGTTATGGCCTCTCCACCGAACTCAGCGGAAGGAACGACGTACTGTGCGAAGGGCGCAAGTTCAGCGGCAACGCGTTCTCGCGCGACAAGCACCAATATCTACACCACGGCACAATACTCATCAAGGTGAACACCGCCGACATGCAACGCTACCTAAAAGTGAAGCCCGCTAAGTTGCAAAAGCATGGTGTGGCAAGCGTGCGCAGCCGCATCGTTAACCTCTCGGAGTTGGCCCCCGTAACCTGCGAAGACATCACGCCGCGCCTAAAGAATGCCTTTGACGAAATATACGGCGGCGAATCCACCGTGCTTTCTTTCGAGAAATTGGCACAAGAAGAGGGGGTGCAGATTCTGCGAAACAAATTCGAGAGCCAGGAATGGCGCTTTGCTCGCTGGCGCAACTTCTCGGCACAGCGCGCAAAACAGTTCGCCTGGGGAGCCGTGGAACTTTCACTGCAAGTGGACGAGGAACACCATCGCATCCTTAACGCCCAAGTGGCCACGGACGCCCTCGACACCACCCTCTCACAACGATTGGAGCGTCTGCTCATTGGAGCCGACACGACCATACCTCCCGACACATGCGCCCTTTCCGAAGAAGAAAAGGACGTGGCAACCCTCGTGTGGGGACAGTAAGACGTGCTTTATCAGCAATAGATACATGAGGAGACAACACAGGATAGGTTGTCTCCTTTTTCTTCGATGACTCCACTCCATGCACCCACCAATAGCACGTCTGCATGAACGGCAGCCTTCATCGGCAATTGCTGCGTCCTAAACTGTATATCCAGCCTAACGTGGCGGTGGCCTTGATTTCCGTACCCACTCGGCTCACACGCGGCGGTACAAGCATGCTACCAAAGTCGAAATAAATGTCGTTGTTTCCAGAAAGACGGCGCCTAATATTCACGCCGCCTTCTATGCAATAGAGGAACTTGTCCGCTTCCTCAATCGAAATGTCGTTTATCATCCCCGCGCCAATGTAGGGAGAAAAGTTCCACACACGACTTGTTAGCGAAGGGAATAAATTTAGAACGTTGCACATGAGGTCCACCATAATGCTGGCGCGGAAAAAGGCGTCGTCAATGAAGCAATAGTCGCCCGAGAGTCTCGCACGCGATTCCCACACAACGGAATGCCGCTTGCCTAAAACCAGGCCAACGCTCGCCTCGGGATAAAAGAGGATGCCGTCGTCGAAATGCGCCCACACTCCGCAACCTGCAGCAAGTCCAGCGTACCAATCTTCCCAAAAACGCCTGCTTTCTCCATGCTGCGCAACGCGGTATGGGTTGTCACTTATTTTGTAAGTAAGTCCCAGCGTGGCAAAAAACATGGAGGAGGGTTTTTTGTTGTAATCAAAATCAACGGGTATGAGATGCGCTCCAACGTCGAGTGTGAGAAAAAGGGACTTGCTTAAGCCATAGCCTCCGTTCCAGCCTGCCACGCCGATGAACTCTCGGTCAACCGAAACTGTCTCGTTCTTCAGCCGGCTCCACAACCCTACACCAGCATAGAGCGACATGTCCCAAGATGACACATGGTAATGGCGGCTGAAACTGCGCAAGGGGTTGAACAACAAGGAAGCCTCTGCAATCAGGTAGTTGGATGCTATTCCCGTTCCTCCCTTGGCCTGCAAGCCTACCACAGACGCCTTCACGCCCATGTAATTAAACATCCACTTTCCAAAAGAAACTTGCGCACGTGGCCCAAATTGGCTGAAAACACCATATTGGTCGTTGGAATAGGAATGGGATCCCACACCAAAAGAAACGAAAGTATTGCCCCACAGGCCACGGCCCTCAGCCATACCGTGCATGGGCAAGGCAAGTGCCACGAAGAGCAGAATGGAACGAAAAATACATTTCATCTGTTGACTAATAAAAAAAAACCTAAAGGGTTGACAGCGTTTTCATCAATACCCTTTAGGATTTCCCGATTCGTCCTGCAGACAATCTCGTCTTGCAGACAATAAATATTATCGTTGAACTTTTTCAGTAAACTCCTTGATGGACACTTTCTCCGTTTCGGGCTTGAGTTGTTCCTTAAACAAATTGAAACATTTTTCCACGAAGAGTTTGTCCACAATCTGTCGGGTGTTGTTCTCGTCGTCGGCAATGCTGTCCGCCAAACGGTTCAAACGGCTTTCAAAATCCTTGTCGCTCTCGTTGTCTTGCGGTTTAGCGCTCTTTTTGAGGATGTCCGTCAAGTATGCTTTCACTTCATCGCGCGTGGGGTTAACAGGATGAATTTTAGACAATTGATTGTCCATTATCTGGCTTTTTAGGCTTGGCAGATAGGTCTCTTCCCACCCTGCGTTCAATTTTTCCTCTTCTATGCCACCTTGGCGCAAGATACTGCGTTTCAAGAAGTCCTCTGGCAAAGGCATGGTCATCTGCTTGAGGATAGCGCTTCGCACATTCGTCACGTAGAGGATGCGGCTTTGCTCGTCGTTGTTAACGTCGATTTCTTTTTGGAGACGCTTTTTGAAAGCGGCTTCATCTTTAATCTCCTCACCTGGGAACACTTTTTGGAAAAACTCTTCATTTACCTCGGCCAAAGTGATGTGGCTCATGCCGCTAACGGTGAGTTCAAAGTCGCTCTTCTGCTTTTTGGCCTCTTCGCCAGAGATGCGTAGAATCCGCTCTATCTCTATGGGCGTGAAAGCCTTGCTAATGTTGAAGACGACCTTTTCGTCCACTTTTTTACCTACAAATTTTGCTGCAATATCGGCATCTTTCACCTTGGATAAATCGAAAGAGGTGAACGTGGAAATGCCGCCTTCTTTGGCTTCGCCTTTCTTGTCAAGTTCCACCACACGGCCGTAGACGAAGTCACCCTCGCCCACCTCGTTTGGTGTCTCAAACTTACCGTAACGGCGCTGCATCTCTTCTATTTGATTGTTCACGTCTTTTGCGGTGGACTTAATCTGATAGAGAGGTTCCTTTATCTCCGTCCAATTGATGATGAACTCGGGATATACGGCCACATTAAAATAGAAAGCAAAATCCTTGTCGCTATTGAAGTCTATGCCCTCGTTTTTGTCGTCGTTGGGCAGGGGAGCTGTGAGAATGTCTAACTTCTCATCACTGAAGTATTGGAACAGATGGTCGCTGACTATTTTGTTCACCTCGTCGGAGACAACCATCGGCTTGTAGCGTCTTTCGATGAGACTCATAGGAGCCATACCTGGGCGAAATCCAGGAAGGGTGGCTTCTTTGCGATAGCGTTTCAGTTGCTTGCTTACGAGCTCGGCATAATCGTTTTCCACAACTTCCACCATAATTGAGAGCTCTGTGTCGCTAACGTTTTCTCGTGTTATGTTCATCTGTGAGAATAAATTATAAATACTTTCTTACTGAATTTAATCTTAATAATATTTTGCAAAGGTACTATTTTTTTTTCAAATGTGAGAAAAAAAGTTTGCAATGTTGCGGATAGAGGGTGTGCAAGCCTTCGGCATTACGCCACAGACACCTCTCGCCTTTGTAGTGTGTGACGCCGACATTCCCAACACCATGTCGCAGTTTTTTCAATTTAACTATTTGACGGTATGCACATTGTGGTGATCCACAAAAGGATTTGGCGGCTAATGTGCCCGTACAGTGCTTGCACAACGTGTTTGCGACACCCGCCTTTCCTTGTCTTCCCGCGGCGCCGCATTTTTTTTCACACATGTCTCATTTTTTTCGTAATTTTGCATTTTATTTCGACACGCCTATGATGAAGATACAGGATTGGATTGTTGCGCATCTAACACAACTATACATTATTGTAGCCATTGCGACCACGTCTGTTCTCGTTTTGCTGATGTTCCCCAATGCGGAACGCTCCACACATTACAACTATGCCGTAGGCAGTTTTTGGACAAACAACGACCTATTCGCTCCATACGACTTTACCGTTGCGAAGGAACAAAGCGAGATAGACCGCGCAAACGCCTCTGCACGCAAAGATGCCATCCTTTACTTCACAATTGACAGTGCCGCCATGGGTGCCAGCTACGCCGCTTTGGAACGTAGCGGCTTGAGCCGCGCTGAAAAGCAACGCCTCACGCCTGTGCTGGAAAAAATATACAAAAAAGGATATTTGGAAGACCCACAAAAGGACGATGGGATGGAAGGCCATAAACTGGTGATATTAAGCGGCAACGTGGGCGAAGAGCACCGCAGCAGCGACTTCTACACCAGGGGCAACCTATACAATCTATTCGCGCCTCTTTTTGCCAACGACGAAAAGGCATACCAAATAGAACGCCTGCTGATAGACAGCATTTTGCACTACAGCGTACGTTACGACGCCATAAAAAGCCAACTGGAATTGAGCAGCCGACTGGCGCAAGTGGCATCGGACAACACGTTGTTTCAACGAGGCGAACTTGTCATCTCGAAGGGCGAATACATCGACAATGAAAAAGCGCATGTGCTGGCGGCGTTGGAAGAGGAAAATAAGGCGCGCTATAGCGAACACTTCAACGTTTTCAACCACTATGTGGGACTTCTGTTCCTGTGTTTCATTGCTTTCGCCACACTTTTCGCTTTCTTGGCATACACAAAGAGCGAAATTTTGGAGGACCAGCGCAAAATAACTTTTACCTTGGTAATCGTTTTGCTCATGTCGAGCATCACAGCGCTGATACTTAAAATAAACCCTGACTGGGTGTTGCTCGCCCCGCTCTGCATCGCTCCCATTCTGATGAACGTGTTTTTCGACATGAGGGTGGCCCTTTATCTGCACCTCACCATCGTCATCATCCTGGGCAACATGGTGCCCAATAGTTTTGAATTTACGTTCTACCAACTGATTGCAGGCATGATGAGCATCATCACAGTGCGCAACTTTGTTAGGCGAAGCGACTTTTTCGTTGTGGCTGGAGTCATTTTCGCCTCCTATTCCCTCATCTATACCTTTGGCAAACTGGGGCAGGACACCAACTTTCAAAACCTTCACTTCGAAAGTTACGCCATCTTCTTCCTCAACGCCGTACTCACCCTCATCTCCTACCCCCTCATATACCTGTTTGAGCACCTGTTTGGCATGACTACCGATTTGACACTGTTGGAAATCAGCAGTACCAACACGCCAGCCTTGCGCGCCCTAAGCCGCCAAGCCCCTGGTACCTTCCAACACAGCATGCAAGTGGCCAACATAAGCGAAGACATCATAAACGAAATTGGCGGCGACGCCCTGCTAGCTCGCGTCGGCGCACTCTACCACGACATTGGCAAGATGGAAAATCCACTGTTTTTCACTGAAAACCAAAAAAACCACTTCAACCCTAACGACAATCTCGACTACGAGGAAAGCGCAAACATCATTATCAAGCATGTGCAAGACGGCATCATGCTCGCAAAAAAATATCACCTACCCACAGAGGTTACCAACTTCATCCGCACACACCACGGCACCACCCACACGGGCTACTTCTTTGCCAAATGGCGCGAGGAACACCCCAACGAAATTATCGACGAATGGGCTTTCCGTTATAGTGGCCCGGAGCCTTTCAGCCGCGAAACCGCCGTGGTTATGATGGTGGACAGCGTGGAAGCCGCCAGCCACAGTCTCAAGACACCCTCGGAAGAAAGCATTGGGCACTTGGTAGACAACATCATTGACGGTAAAATAAAGGAAAACCAACTCCTCAATTGCAATATCACATACGGTGACATCACAAAACTGCGCAAAGCATTGAAAGAAAAAATGATGAGCGTATATCACATTCGCGTGGCCTATCCCGTGGTGGGCGAAGAGGAAGACAAACAAGAGTAAGACCTATCATATTTCATTAATGCAATGAAAAACACCAAACAAAGCATCGCAAACCAACATTCCTCCGCCACTCGCACAAAATGGTGGATACACATGGTCATCGTTGCCGCCTTCGCGGCGGTGGCATGCGCCTATTTTTCGCCTGTACTGAGCGGCATGGTCGTCGTTCAAGGCGATATGCAGAAAGCCGAAGCCATGGGATACGAACAACAACAGTATGCAAAGGCTACAGGCAATAACATTCCCAACTGGAACCCCAGCATGTTCAGCGGCATGCCCGGCTACCAAACTGCCGTTGAACCGCAACACTCCTTGTTCACACCGCTAAAGTCCTTGCTCATAGGCCGGCCACTGGGCGTTGAACGCAACATTGGCATCTTGTTCTTGTACCTGCTGGGTTTCTACGTGTCCTTGTTGGCCTTTGGAGTCAACCCTTGGCTGTCGTTAGTGGGCGCGCTGGCATTCGGATTGGGCAGCTACAACCTCATCATCGTGGAGGCCGGCCACGTCACCAAGGCGTGGGCTATCAGCATGATGGCACCCATATTGGGCGCTATGGCAATGACGTTCAATGCCCCCAAAAGTGGACATCCCAAAAGAAACGTGCTGTGGGGGGTCATCCTTTTCACCGTTGCCCTGGGACTGCAAATCACGTTCAACCACATCCAAATCACTTTCTACACCGTAATAGCCGCTTTGATGCTGGGCGTTGCCTATGCTATCCACTACCTGCGCCTGAAAACCGTTAGACCTTTCCTCGTCAGCACGCTGTTGCTGATGGTAGGCGCGGGGCTGGCCTTCGGCAGCAATGCACGTCTACTGATGGTGAACCAAGAATACGCCAAATACACGATGCGCGGCGGAAGCGAAATCACCGTTACGCCAGAAGACCTGTACAAGGACGGCGAACCGAAAAATACTGTGACCTCAACAGAAGGGCTCAATATCGACTATGCCTACCAATGGAGTTATGGCGTGGGTGAGACCTACACCCTCTTGGTGCCAGGCGCACGCGGCGGCGGCAGCGCAGAACAGGTGGGCGAGGACAGCGAAAGTTACAAGGCTTTCAGGCAAAAGCGCGCCCCTCTCTACTGGGGAGACCAGCCGTTCACCAGCGGCCCCGTGTATTTCGGAGCAATAGTTTGCTTCCTATTCGTGGTAGGTCTTTTCGTGGTAAAAGGGCCCGAACGCTGGTGGTTGCTCGTAGCCACCGTAGCGGCCATCTTAATGAGTTGGGGGCACAACTTGGGTTTGAATACTTGGCTGTTCAACCACCTACCGCTTTACAACAAATTTCGCACGCCCTCCATGAGCCTTGTGCTGGCCAATGTCACCATGGCGCTCATGGCTGTGCTTGCGCTCAAAGAAATTTTTGCCCATCCGGGCGACCCTAAAAACAAGAAAGCGGTGTTGTGGGGCGCCGGAGTCACGGGCGGGTTCATCCTACTGATGCTTATTTTCAAAGGCGGTCTGTCGTTTAGTGGCGTGGCAGACCAGCAAATGGCGGCACAATATGGGGCGCAATGGCCCCAACTGCAGGAGATTTTTGTCAAGGACCGCAAAAGTTTATTCGTGTCCGATTCGTTGCGTTCACTGCTATTCATCCTCCTCGCCAGTGCGATAACACTGCTTGTTGCATGGGGCAAGACAAAAAAAACAGGCTGGCCCATTGCCTTGCTGGGCGTGCTGATAGTGGCAGACCTGTGGGGTGTGGACCGACGTTACCTCAACGACGAAAACTTTGCCGAGCCTCGCAAAGTGGCTCTGCGAGCCGATCCGTACGACACCGACATCGACCTAGCGGCGCAAGCCAACGGCGACGTGGACTACCGCGTATTCAACCTCGCTGTGAACACCTTCAACGACAGCAAACCCAGCGCATTCCACCATCAAATAGGCGGCTACCATGCTGCCAAACTGCGCCGCTACCAAGACATCATCGACTTTTACCTCGGCCGACACATCAACACCAATGTGCTGAATATGCTCAACACTCGCTACTTCGTTATTCCCGACCCACAACAAGGCTATGCGGTGCAACGCAACGTGGCGGCCTTGGGTAACGCTTGGTTTGTGGATACGCTGAAGGCGGTTGCAGACGCCAATGCTGAAATCATGGCCCTGAACGACTTCAACCCTGCCACAACTGCCATCGTTGACAAAAGCCAATGGAGCAAAATGGTGGACGGGAAGACCTTCGTTCGCGACAGCACTGCAACCATTGCCTTGCAACACCAATCGCCCTACAATCCCGACCATCTGAAGTACACCACCCACAGCGCCACGGAGCAAATGGCCGTGTTTAGCGAAATCTACTACGCCCCCGACTGGCGCGCCTATATCGATGGCAAACCCACCGATTATCTGCGCGTGAACTACATACTCCGCGCCATGATAGTCCCTGCGGGAGACCATCTTGTTGAGTTCCGCAATGAGGCACCCCGCCTACACAAACTGGACACCGTCACACTCCTATTCTCAGTGCTTACTTTGCTGCTCATCGCCGGTTCCATCGCACTCTACTACATGAGCAATGGTCGCAAGGACAATCCAGCGAAAGCATGACGCGCCAAACTTTTCATGATGCAAGGCTTCTGCCCTGCGCAAGATAAACGGAGCTTGGTTACTGGTAAGCCCCACGGCGCGGCCTTGCAAAGCCGCGCCGTGGCTGCGCAAAGAAAAAAAACTCGCCCCGCTATACCGCAGGATGGGCTCTTTTAAGATACAAAGCTATGATGCATAACGCCATACGGGGATGTTTTTGGCAAAGCCACACAAGCACCCTCACAGCCCAGCGGCTGCGATAATATTGGTTCTCCCTGTAGTCGGGAACTTGGCGTTCCAGCTCTGCCATTATTTCCAACACAGGTTGCCTCTCCGATTCGGAGGCGTTGTACACATAATTGAAAACAGAAGAAAGGCAGCCTTTCTTAATGTACAAGAAGTCCACTTCGGCCTTGTACTCGCCATAGGCACCGCTATCCTTGGCAAACTGCATCAAATGCCCAAATACAGATAGGCGCTTTTGGTACTTGGCACTGTTTTTCGTGGTGACAACGCTGCCCGGCCTAACAATGTAGTGATAGAACGGCTTGTCCACATGTGCCACACTCCTTGCCGTCAGCAAAATGCTGGACACGAAAAAACTGTCGTCTGCGCTACGCTCCTCGGGGAAGCGGATATTGTGACGCTCCACCAAATCACGGCGGTATAGGTATGAGGTGAATATGGAGACGTAATTGGCGAGGAAAAATGCGCGCTTGTCGTGCGTGAATGTCCCCGCCGCCACGCTGGGGTTCGACATCGTTTCCGAAGGTTTGCCGTCCGTATAGTCCTTCATGATTTGACAGAAACATATTTCCGCGTTGTCCTGTCGTTTCGCTTCCCCATACAATTCCTCGTACATGGTTGGCTCCACCCAGTCGTCGCTGTCCACAAAAGCGATGTATTCGCCCTTTGCCTCGGGAATGGCAAAGTTACGCGCCATGCCTGCACCAAGGTTGTGCGGCGGCCTTAAGATACGAAACTGGTCGCCTCGTTCGCTACCCGCAATCGCCTTTTGGAGAAGTTCGATGCTGTTGTCGGGTCCATGGTCATCGACAAACAGAAATTCCATGTCATCCAAAGTCTGCGCCAGCAACGACTGCACACACTTTTCAATATATTGCGCCACGCCATAGACGGGCAAAATGACTGATACTTTCATCGTAGCAAATCTTTGCGTTAACAAATCCGCATCTCCTTCCGCGTCAACCATTCAGTTCGGCGGCAAGTGCACGGGCCTCCTTAATGTTGTCTTCTATTGAACAATAAGTCCAACTACCGTAGCGGCCAATGGAATAGATATCCAGGCTGGCCAGTGTCTCCTTCAGTCTCTTCACCTCGGCGATGCTTTGCTGATTGATGTGCACATAGGCGGGATTCATGAGTATCACCTCGTGATCCACCAAGTCGTTACCTTCCTGCAGGATGCCTGCTGTTTTTAGGCTTTCCAGCACCTGCGGCAGCAGTGCTTGCGCGTTAACCACCTCGTCTTTTTCGAAACCCAATTCCACGTATAGAGACATGCGTTCCCCTTGAAGAATGTTGTCGTAAAAGCCCACACGGTAGAATGGATACTGCCTTTCGGGGAAATAAATCCAATGGTCAGCCACGTTCAGCCCTTTTTTCTCGAAGCCGAGATTGAACACGAGCACCTTGTTCCAAGTGAACACGTCTGGGTTGTGCGGCAACCCCGTCATTCTCATTAGGAAAGGGAATGGAATGGTTGATATAAGCCTGTCATATGGCATTGTAGTGCCATCCGTGAGCGTCACCATGTGGCTGTGCGGGTTGATGTACGCCACTCCGCTGCGTGTGAGGATGTTCTCTGCTGGCAGCCCGTGCACAAGGCTCTTCACGTATTCTATGGCGCCTCCCTTGGGATATTCGAAAGTGACGTTGTAACTGGCATTGTCGCTTTGACGAAAGTTGCGCACAATCTCCTCTGGCGAAGCGTATGGGAAGAAACGCCCCATAGCATCCTTGTCCAAGCGATTGAGGTCGCAAGCATACAGTTTGCTGTTGTAGGGTATGAGGAACTTTTCGGAAATGGCGCGTCCGAATTTGCAATAGAGCATCTCTTGGAAAGAATGGTACTCTTCCTTGGGCGCGGTGAACAGGTCGTAAAGACAGTCGATAAACTCTTCCTGGGGCAACTGGTGAATATTTTTTTGAAAGGGGAAGTCCACCAGCCGGTCTTTGTATTTGATGTGGGTCACTTTCTTCACCGTGAGGATATCTTCGCGCCGCATGTGCTGCGAAACCATACGTTCAATGTCGTTGTCCTGGAAATGAAAGAAATGTCCAGAATAGTCCCACACAAATCCGTTTCTCAACGTAGTGCGCGCATACCCACCCATGGTGGCAGAGCGTTCGAGAATGCGGAATGGATGGTTTCGTTCAAAGCGCGCAAACGCCAGTCCCGTAATGCCGGCGCCTATGATGATGTCTGTTGGATTCATAAGATGTTTAGTCGTATCATATTGTTAGCATGCCTCTCACCTCTGTCTTAACCAGGGGTGGTCAAGCACCCTCTCTACCGTGTCGTCCATGTCGTAGTATCGGTATTCCGCCAGCCGTCCGCCAAAAGAGACATCCTTCAGCGTGCTGGCCATGGCCTTGTATTGCTTGGCCAACCTTTCGTTGCGTTCGTCATTCACGGGGTAGCAGGGTTCCGCCCCTTCGTGCCAAGGTACGCTGTATTCATAGGTCACCACCGTGCCAGGTTGCTTGCCGAACTCAAAGTGCTTGTGCTCTATCGTCCTCGTGTATGGCACGCTGGCATCGGCGTGGTTCACCACAGCATTGCCTTGATAATCGTTCACACTCTCCATTGTCTTGTGTTCGAAGCGCAGCGAACGGAAGTCCAACTGCCCATGGCAATGGTGGAAATATGCGTCCAGTGCACCTGTGAACAGTATCTTTTCGGCTTGCTCTTTCCAATAGTCAGGGTCGTCCAAAAAGTCCACCCCCAACCTCACGTCGCACCCCAGCAGAAGTTGGTCGAAAATAGGCGAGTATCCTCCTTGCGGTATGCCTTGGTGCTGGTCGTCGAAATAGTTGTTGTTGAACGTATATCGCAGCGGTATGCGTTTCAGCACGAAAGCCGGTATCTCGCATGCCGGCCTTCCCCACTGTTTTTCGCTATAACCTTTTATGAGACGCTCATACACCAGCCAACCCACCTGTGCCAATGCCTGCTCCTCAAGGTTACGTGGCTCGTGGTCCAGCTTCACGCGCTGCTGTTCTATACGCGCCTTGGCCTCGGCTGGTGTGTGCACATCGTCCCACAGGCGGCAAAAGGTGTTCATGTTGAACGGCAGGTTGTACATGACGCCCTTGTAAAGAGCCAAGGGGCTGTTCACAAATCGGTTGAAGTCGCAAAACTGCCCCATGTATCGCCACACGCGGTCGCTGTTTGTGTGGAAGATGTGCGCGCCGTAACAATGTACGTTAATGCCACATACTTCTTGCGTGTGGCAGTTGCCCCCGATATGTGCGCGCCGTTCCAGTACCAAACATTTCTTGCCTTGCTTGGTGGCTTCGTGGGCAAACACACTGCCGAACAATCCGCTGCCTACTATCAGAAAGTCATACTTCATCATCTTCGTTGTCATGGCCATTTGCCGCAGCACGTCTTTGCGCCACTGCCTACATACAGGGGCGTTGAACATTCTGTTTTCAGCAACCCTTCCCTTTCTCCTGCGGCATCTCTTGCGGGTCATAGATGTCGAGGAACAGTTCAGCGCACCACAGCATCCATTTTTGGTTTCCCGTCAGCCTGTTCATATCTATGTCTTTGCGGAACTCCGTTCTCCTCGGTCCCATCCAATCTTTGAATATGGCGTCCACGGGACGCGGCATGGGAATTTTTTCTGGTACATCCCTTTCGGGAAACCTCATGCGATAGAGTTCGCGCACCAAATATTTGGTGTCGCCGCCGCGTATACGTCCCAAGTCAAGTTTGTCACGCATTGTCATCGTCTCATACGGGTCGCGGTAGGGCATCTCCGCCACGGCAAAGGCGTTGTAGTACGAATTGTAACTTTCTTCGGGGAAGAGTCCCTCCAGAAAACCCATGAAGTCTATTTTGCCGTCCGGCAAGCGAAACGGACGGAACGGCTCCGACACATCCACCGGAGTTGCCAGCACCTCCTCGGGGTCCACGGCGTAATATCGTTTCACAAACTCGTCATAGCCCCAGTCTTTGGCCATCAGCTTGTCCATACCGCCAAACACATAATCCGCCGCATCGCCAATTATCATCATCTCCACCCCGTCTCGCTTGGCCATCATGGCGGCCTTCACTATCTGCGGCTCGATGGTGTGCACGGGGGCACAGCGCTGCCGCATTGCCAGCGGCGTAAAGGCTTTATAGTCGTCGAAGCCTATAGGCACTATGTGGCGCACCAAACCATATTTTTCGCAGTATTCCGATGCCCTTTCCATGTCTTGGTCGAACACGGCCGCCCCTGGCGAAACGAAGGTGTAGGCATGCGTGCCTGGCTTCAGGTAGGAGGCCAGGATGGCGCTGTCCATGCCGCCAGAGAGCAAGATACCTATTTTTCCGAACTGGCTGTAATATTCATCCATCTGCCTGCGCAGTGCAGCATCTATTTCGTCGGCGCTGCCCACGGGCTGCCGGCTTTCAAGGGGTGTTGCCTTCAAGGTGAAATGGCGCATACCCGAAAAGAAGTCCACACCGTCCTTGTAGAGGTAGCGATATGCCATGTATGAACTGAGGCAAAAATTCTTGTCTTCCATCATTCGTTAGAGTTTGCGTTGTTTTCCGCGCCGTTCTTTGCCGGATGTTCGTTTGTCCATCCACGCGCCGCTTTCAAGGCCTCGCTTATCTTGGTGGAGGAGACCCCCTTGGTGTAGGGGAAGTACACGATGCGAATGCCCTCGGCCTTGAATTGTCGTTCCAGTTCATTCCATTTAGGCGTGCCATACCAGTCGTCGCCCACAAACATCACGCTGGCTTTTAACTTTTTGCACATCTCCAGTTTGTCCATGTTTTCCTGCGGCACTACCGCATCCACATATCGCACCGCGCGCACTATCTCTGCGCGGTCGCTGTAAGGAATCATGGCTCGTTTGCCCTTGTAAAGTACCAAGTCGTCCACCGTGACACCCACTATCAATTTATCACACATGCCTTTGGCGTTTTTCAGCAAATTTAGGTGCCCTATGTGGAACAGGTCGTACACGCCAGCGGTGTATCCTATGACAAAATCCTTGTCGTTGCCTTGCCTCTCTTTCATTGATTCTTGTCTTGTATGATGTTCTCTATCGTCTTAATTATCGCTTGCGAGGGCAGCAATCCGCCTGGAACAAGGGTTTGTTCGAAGAATCGTTCCCTGCCCTCCCGCATGGAGTCTTTGCCCTGCAACGTTACCTCTGTTAGGAAGTGTTCTATGTCCTCTGCCGAGCGGCCTTGGTAGTGCTGTTCGAAGGCGAGCGCACCAAAAGGGGAAAACAGGCTCCTCGTCTGTTCGTTTCGCAGGAGGAACATCACTGGCTTTCGGGTGTATAGGTATTCCGCTGTGAATGAGCCGCTGTCGTGCACCATTGCATCGCTGGTCAAGAAGAGGTCCACATAGGAGGTCTCCTCGCATTGCGTGTTCTCGCCCTCCTCCCAGCGACGATAGTAGCGGTCCGTGCGTTCCTTGCCCCAAAGTTCATACAACTTGAATTTCAGCAGTTGGTGGGGCTTAAATGCGAATTGCAAGTCCTCTTTGTGTTTCTCAGCCAGCCGCAGCATGTCGTCCGCATAGGCCAAAAATGTGGAGAGCGGCAGGTTCGATGGGTCCTCAATGGTGTGGTGCGGCGCCCATATCACCCGTTTCTTGCGTTCTCCGCAGGGGGCAGGGGGCTGCGGCTTCCATGTGTCGCGAGGCCGGTAGTCTTTCCGAAAAAACACTTCCGTGCCAGGATATCCCGTCACTGCCACGTTGACCGCCTGGTTGCGGGCGTTTGCCGCCGCCAACTGCTTGTGCACCTGCGTTTCCACAAAATGCAGACCCACCACGTTGTGGAATATGAGGTCGTAGTTGCTGCCATAGGTCTTGAACACAGTAACGCTGTATGGCACATAGCATGTCAATGTGTGGCGGTAGTGATAGATATAGTGTTGTGGCAGCGCGTCCTTGTAGGGCGAGGTGAACACCACCATGTCGGGCTTCAACTTGCGACGAACATCTATCCAGCGGCCCTGGCCGTCGCGGGGCACCACGCATTCAAACCCTTTCTCAGTTATGAACTGTTGCGTGCGGCGCAGCGTGGACTCCACCTCGTCGCACCCAAAGCCTTTGTACACGCTATAGGGGCACACCACCACATAAGGATGAAAACGTCCATCGTTGCGCATGGCCTGAAACAGGTAGTCACTCTTCCACATGCCTGGTACAGACAGAAAAAAAGCCGTCTCCAGCCGCTCGCCGCGTTCCAACTTACCCTTCAGGCACCGCGCCGCCGCCAACTGGCTCTTGCGAAATGCCGCCACATAATGGCGAAACAGCGGCGGCACGTGGCAACGCAACAGATCCTTGTGTGCCCACAGGATACGCAGCCGATACCACAAGGAAGTGTCCACGCTTTTCACCAAGCGCCTCCTTCCCCTAAACCGTGCACTGGGAGCCCGCCTGGACGACCGAAAGCCAAGCAGGTGGATATTAGCCGTATGTTTAACGATTTACGCTCTTTCATGTTCTCTCTTTTCAGTTTGCAAAATTACGAAAAATTTTCTTCTTGGTTGCAAAATTCCGTCGCTTTGCCCCGATTTTCTTCACCTTTAAATAATAAGTAGATGAGTGGGAGGGGCATTCCTCGAAAACACGCGTTGTCATCCTGCTCCACCAGCGTATCGTTTTGCAAACAATACGAATCAATTCTATAACGACCAAATTATTTGGGTTCTTCCGCCAAAAGCGTAGGTGGAATCATGTAGGGCAATGATCTTGAGTTTGAAGAAATCCATGTCACAATATCCGTAAACCTGTCGCTTCATGGTCTTGATTTTGTTGTTGATGCCTTCAATCTTACCGGTAGAGGTGCGGTAGTCGTACCAGGCGAGGATACCGTCCTTGTGCTTGTCAATTGTCTCGGCCATTCCCCGCAAGATTGCCACTCCGGACTCCTATGCCTGACGTATCCAGTCGACAAGGACTTTTTCCGCAACACTTATTTTACTTTAGTCCACAGTCCACTTCCACAAGGGCAGACATCATTTGGGCCTATTTTGCTACTTTTTGCTGGGTTGTGCGTTTGCAACAATCTAACATAGTCTGTTATCCCACAAGATGAACGGCGAAAAGACATGGCCCACACTGGGCACCTCAATTTCGGTGACAATCACATTAGCACGGTGGCCAAAGTTTTTGGTCAAGGCATTAAGGTGGGGCAATATTATTCACCGTTTTGTAAAAAATCGTAAATGAACAAAAAACAACTTTCCGCGCTTTTGAAGCCTTGCTTGTATCTTACTGTTTGTCATCTGTTGCATAACCCGCTATGTGCCCTCGTTCCACACAGCCATCTGTTCAACAATTCCATCAAAATTACAGAAAAACAATTTATAGAACCCTCCTTAAGAAAAATCACAGTGTGCTATTGATTGCTGCTACGCTGCAGGCTTTCTCCTGCGGCCCAGGGATTGACAAAGACGCAATAAACAACGACGTATTTTGGACTTTGTGGGTCAACGAAAACACCTACGTATACGAGGTCAGGACGAGAACGACGAAAGGCAAGAGGCTGTAGAGACCAACATCGTGAGGTTTGAGACCGCAACGGCGGGAACCATGACGATGAAGTACACGACAACGGCCCGTAACGTGGAAGAAACATGGCCGTTTACCTACACCTACACGCGCCCCAATGACACCCTTACCCTTGGCGAGGAAAGCAACACGGAGACCTACAACGCGGGCAACAACACGTTGTCCCTCTCTGGCAGCGACGGCTTTTCCTCATGTTCTCACAACTGAATGAATAGCCGACGCCATCCTTTTCTACCCGTCCCGCGCCTCCTTGCCCTGTGGCGGAAAAGGAGACGCGTCTGCATTCATCACGACCCACCCATCGCCGCCACAGGCCAATATGGAGATCATGTGTTGCGGCCGTCTTCGTTATGTCGGCATTCTTCCGTCGAGCGCAAAATATTTTGCGCATTTTTACTTACATGTCGATTTCTTTTCGTATCTTTGCAAAAGATATCCAACGTTCCTATGAACGAAGAGAGAAAGGAATAAATTAATACATAACATCTTAAATTAAATTCAAAGAATGAAACAAGTTCATAATTTCAATGCAGGACCCTGCAAACTGCCCAAAGAGGCCGTCGACTCCGTTATCGAAGCCATCAAGGATTTTGACAACACCGGCGTAGGCCTTCTCGAAATCTCCCACCGCACTCCAGGCTGGGAACGCACCATGGAAGAGACCCGCCAACTGTGGCGCGATCTCCTCAACATCCCCGCAGAATATGAGATTCTCTTCCTGGGCGGCGGCGCAAGCACCCAATTCTTCACCATTCCCGCCAACTTCTTGATTCACAAGGCTGCTTATCTGCAGACCGGCGTGTGGGCCAAGAAGGCCGCCAAGGAAGCCAAACTGTTCGGCGAGACCGTGATTGTGGCCAGCAGCGAGGACAAAAACTATACCTACATCCCCAAAGGATACACGGTTCCCACCGACGCCGATTATTTCCACATCACCACCAACAACACCATCTATGGCACCGAGATACATAACGATATAGACTGCCCTGTGAAGTTGATTGCCGATATGAGTTCGGATGTTATGAGCCGTCCCGTGGATGTGAAGAAATATGCCTGCATCTATGGCGGCGCACAGAAGAACGTGGGCCCCGCAGGCGTCACCTTCGTCATTGTGCGCAAGGACTTGCTGGGCAATATCGGCGACCGCGCCTACATGAACCCCCTGCCCACCATGGTGAACTACGCCACACACGCCGCAGACGAAGCTAAAAACATCAGCATGTTCAACACACCTCCCGTGAGTGCCATCTTCGCCATGCACGAGACGCTGAAATGGGTCAAGAACACCATCGGCGGCGTGAGCGAAATGTACAAAATCAACCGCAAGAAAAGCGACATGCTATACGAGGAAATCGACCGCAACAGCTTGTTCAAGGGCACCGCGGAAAAAGACAGCCGCTCCATCATGAACCATTGCTGGGTGATGGCCGACGGACGCGAAGCGCTACAAGACACCTTCATGGCTTTCGCCAAAGAACGCGGCATGATTGGCATCAAGGGACACCGCAGCGTAGGCGGTTTCCGAGCCAGCCTCTACAATGCCGTCACCATCGAAGATGTGGAAGCCTTGGTGCAGTGCATGCAAGACTTTGAAAAAGCCCATAAATAATAGCGAAGCAAGGTTTGCGTGGCGGGTTTCACCTTGCCACGTAAACCTGTTTGCATAACCATTAACCGTTCAGACACCCGTCGCTTGTGGGATTTCGTCCCCCAACACGAAAAGGACTGAACTAAATATAATATCAAGCATAACATGAAAGTTTTAGTTGCAACAGAAAAGCCTTTTGCAAAAGCAGCCATAGACGACATACGCACCGTGGTGGAAAAGAACGGATACACCCTGGCACTGCTGGAAAAATACACCGACGTCAACGACCTGTACAAGGCCGTGGAAGACGCCGATGCCCTCATCGTGCGTAGCGACAAAGTCACCAAGGAAGTCATCGACCACGCTAAAAACCTGAAAATCGTGGTTCGCGCCGGTGCCGGATACGACAACCTTGACCTTGAAGCCT
>JAXFQM010000163.1:0-3895 GCA_034178965.1 Bacteroidales bacterium
CTGTTTGAGGAGGGCAAGTGGAACTTGAAAAAATACGCCTTTGGCGAAGACCCTAATGTAAAACTAAACAAGCAGTTTGAACCGTTACACAAGGAGCAGCCTGCATACCAACTGAATGGAAAACACGATTAACCTGCGGTACCCCCACTTTCTAATACTACATTTTGCTCTTACGAAATAATGATTGGAGTAATATTAAACAGCATCAATTCGCCGGAGGACCTTCGCCGATTACTCCCAAGAGACCTTTCGGAATTGGCAATAGAATTGCGGCACTACATCATAGACACGCTCTCGAACCACCCGGGGCACCTCGCTTCAAGCCTCGGAACGGTGGAATTGACTTTGGCGTTGCACTATGTCTTCAACACACCCGATGACAAATTAATATGGGACGTGGGGCATCAGTCGTATGCCCACAAAATCATCACCGGGCGAAAAGAAGTGTTTCCCACCATACGCACCTATGAGGGCATCAGCGGATTTCCTCGCCGCGACGAAAGTCCATTTGACCCTTTTGGAACGGGACATAGCAGCACCTCCATTAGTGCGGCATTGGGAATGGCGACGGCAAGCAAGTTGCAAGGCAACCCTTCAAGGCAACACATTGCCGTGATAGGTGACGGTGCGCTCACAGGAGGCGAGGCTTTTGAGGCGCTGAACAACGCAGGTGTGTCGAAAGCGAATATTCTCGTCATCGTAAACGACAATGGCATCTCCATAGACAAGGCGGTGGGCGGTCTCAGCCGCAGTCTCACGCGTCTCATAGCGAGCCATCGTTACAACGAGTTGAAACGCAAGGCGTGGAACAACTTGGGCGGCAACGAAGCAGGGCCGCGTAGGCACAATAGGCGTATTGGCTTTTTCCAACACCTTACCGCAATGGCGAAGGGACTACTCATTGGGCGAAACAACATGTTCGAGAGTTTGGGATTCCGCTACTTTGGACCCATTGATGGGCACAATATTGACGACTTGGTGGACATGCTTGCCAAACTGAAAGACCTGAAAGGTCCTCGAGTGTTGCATATTGTGACGAAGAAAGGCAAGGGACTGAAACAAGCCGAGGTAAACCCCGTGACATACCATGCACCAGGAAAATATGATAGCGAAACAGGAGTGCAAATAATAAACGAGGAAGCAGACCAGCCATTAAAATACCAAGAGGTCTTTGGCTACACTATCGTGGAGTTGGCACAACGGAACGAACGCATTGTAGGCATTACGCCCGCAATGCCAACGGGAAGCAGTTTGTGCATGATGATGGAGCAGATGCCAGACCGCGCATTCGACGTGGGCATAGCTGAACAGCACGCAGTGACTTTCGCGGCGGGCTTGGCAGCGCAGGGCATGATACCTTTCTGCAACATATATAGTAGTTTTGCACAGCGCGCCTACGACCAAATAATTCACGATGTGGCTTTACAAAAACTCCCTGTCATACTTTGCTTGGATAGAGCAGGCCTTGTGGGCGACGACGGCCCCACGCACCATGGCGTGTTTGATTTGGCCTATCTACGCCCCATCCCCAACATTACTATCTGCGCGCCGATGGATGAGCATGAATTGCGAAACATGATGTATTCAGCACAACTGCCAGACAAGGGCTTCGTGGCGATACGTTACCCCAGAGGCGCGTCAGTCAATGTGGAATGGAAAAATGCCTTTGAGGAAATTACTTTCGGCCAGGGACGCCAGATTAGAGATGGCGAGGAGGTGGCAATTTTAAGTTTAGGACATATTGGAAACAACGCAATCGCGGCCGTGGAGAAGGTGGAAGAAGCCACGGGCAAGAAGATTGGACATTACGACATGCGATTTCTTAAGCCGCTTGATGCCGCGCTATTGGACGAAGTGGCGCAACGATACAAGCACGTTGTTACAATAGAAGATGGCGTGGTGAAAGGCGGTTTGGGCAGTGCCGTGGTAGAGTACTATAATGAAAAGGGCGTCTCCCTTGACATTCGCGTATTAGGCATTCCCGACCATTTTATTAGGCATGGCTCTATATTCCAGTTGCAAAAAGACTGCGGCATTGATGCCGAAAGCATCTTCAAAGTAGTTGTAGGCATGTTGCAAAACAAGTAACAGGCAACATCATGGCGTGAAACATGCTTTTCCGCTCCCAGGGGGAGAGGCGGCGCAAAAAAAAGTTTGCAGTTTGCCAACGTTGGCCGATGGGTTCAGTACGGATAGGCTATTATTCGGCCATGGCTTATCCCCATCTGAATGTCCACTCACCTTGATGGGCAAGATTGTAGTAAAGGGCGCCATTCTCCCTTGAGATGGGTTCAATACCCATTCACTGTGGTGCAAAAAAGGATACCATTGATAGAACCTACCTAAAAAAAAGGCTGCCATTTGGGGGTGGCAGCCTTCTCTGCATTATTTCTTTTTATCTCTTCCCAATGTGGCGCCGATGAAGTGTCGATTCATGCGGCTGATGTTGAAATGCTTGATTTGTTTGGGGCATTCAGCTTCGCAGGCATATGTATTGGTGCAACTGCCAAAGCCGAGTTCGTCCATTTGATGCACCATTTTCTTAACGCGGTCCAAAGCCTCGGGCTGTCCCTGTGGCAGCAAGGCGAGGTGGCTTACTTTAGCGCCCACAAACAGCATGGCGCTGGCGTTTTTGCATGCTGCTACGCACGCGCCGCAACCAATGCACTCCGCCGCGTCCATGGCCAAGTCGGCCTTGTTTTTTGAAATGGCTATGGCATTGGCGTCAGGTACGCCACCCGTATTTACGCTGACATATCCGCCCGCTTGAATAATCTTGTCGAAAGCGCTGCGGTCTACTACCAAGTCGCGTATGACGGGGAATGCTTTCGCGCGCCAAGGTTCAATCCAAATCTCCTCGCCATCGTGAAAATGGCGCATGTGAAGTTGGCAGGTAGTCACGCCGTCATCGTTGCCGTGGGGGCGGCCGTTAATATAAAGTCCGCACAAGCCGCAGATACCTTCTCGGCAGTCGTTATCAAAACAAACTGGATAGGAGATGCTGTCATTGATGAATTGCTCGTTTAGGATGTCGAGCATTTCGAGAAAGGAACATTCTGGTGAGATGTTGTCAACCTCGTACTTCTCAAAACCTCCCACAGCCTGGGCGTTCTCCTGGCGCCATATATGAAGTGTGAATTTCATATTCAAGAATTATTTGTAGTTTCTCTTTTGTACCTTGATGAACTTATAATCAAGTTCTTCTTTCTCCATCGTCTCGGGGACATTGTGCCCTTGGTAGTTCCAGGCGGCAACAAACATGAATTTGTCGTCGTCGCGCTGGGCTTCGCCGTCTTCGGTTTGGTATTCGGTTCTGAAGTGTCCGCCGCAACTTTCTTCGCGTTGCATGGCATCGTCGATAATGAGTTGCGCTAATTCGAAATAGTCGGCTAACCGGTAGGCTTTCTCCAATTCTGGATTGAAGGAAGATATGGTCCCCGGCACATTCACGTCTTTCCAAAACTCGCCCTCCAGTTCCTTGACCAAACCTTTAGCTTTGTAAAGGCTTTCGGTGTTGCGGGCCATTCCCACATATTCCCACATTACCTTGCCCAAAGCCTTGTGGAAGTGGTCCACGGAATGGGTTCCCTTTATGTCGAGCAGACGCTGTTGCTTTTGCAAGGCATGTTGTTCGGCCTCTTGAAATTCGGGGGTCTTGTCCGAAATTTTGCCCACGTAGATTTGGTCGCTGAGGTAGTTCTGAATAGTGTAGGGCAGCACAAAATAGCCGTCGGCAAGCCCTTGCATCAGAGCGGACGCGCCCAAACGGTTTGCCCCATGGTCGCTGAAGTTGCATTCGCCAGCAGCAAAGAGACCTGGTATGGTGGTCTGCAACTCGTAGTCCACCCAAAGGCCACCCATTGTGTAGTGAATGGCGGGATATATCATCATGGGT
>JAXFQM010000165.1:0-15057 GCA_034178965.1 Bacteroidales bacterium
GGCGCACCAACTCTGTCTTTTGTATGATGGAACCCGCCCAAATCTGTACCTTATCCTGCTCGCTTTGCCGTATCTGCACCGCCATGCTGTTGATGGAAAGCAACGCAACAAGGGCCAGCACAATGGTGAAGGCAAGGAGTATCCATTGAAGTCTGCGGTTCTTTCTCATTCGAATCTAATGGTTTTGGCTGGTTCTATCTTTGAAATGTATGTTGCGGGCAGCAGCATGGCAAACAGGCATACCAACAATGTACCCATTGCAATGGCGAGATAGATGCTTGGACTGATTTCAACGGGTACGTAGCCTATGCTGTAACTCTCGCTGTCCAGCCTTATTACGTGCCACCTGCTTTGCACGAAACTCAGCGCCAAGGCTGCGGCGCTACCCACCACAATGCCTTTTGCGGCCAGCGAGATAGTCTTTATGAGAAATATTTTCTTTATGCCGCCATTGGTGGCACCCAGTGTTTTGAGCACCCCTATCATGCGCGTTTTTTCAAATATCATGATGAGCAGCGCGCTTATTATGGCCACGACGCAAACGATTGCCATGACGGCAAGGATAAGCACAATGTTGGAGTTCAAGAGGTCCAGCCATGCGAAAAGAGCTGGGTTTTCTTCCACAATGGTGGAAAGATTTAGATCGTAGCCCAAGTTTTTGTATAACATGTCGGCAATGGAATTGAGACGGTTGAAATCGTCGAGGGCGACTTCCCATGTTGCAACCTCGTTTGATTTCCACCCGTTTATTCGCTGCACATGGCGCAAATCGCCGATGACGAAGTGCTCGTCCAGTTCAGGCAGGTCGGTGTTGTATAGGCCTACGAGGGTGAAGGCTCTAGCCCGATAGGTGTCGCCGCTCCAAAAATAGGCTCTCACTTTGTCACCCACCTTCAGTCCCAGTTTGTTTGCAATGGTTTGGCTGGCCAAGATTTCGTTGCTGGGCGGAGAGGTGGTGTCGGAAGAGAAAGTGGGTACGGTGCCTGCCACTAAATATGAGTGAAGAAACGTGGTGTCGTAGTCGGGGCCTACGCCTTTTAGGATGATGCCTTGTATTTGGTCGTCCGTTTTTACCATACCCCCAATCTGCGCCACACCTTGCACGTGTTTCACGCCGTTGGTGTTGGCAATTAGCAAAGAATCTATGCGGTTGCGCAAAATGGGAACTTCTTCATAATAGTGCCCTACCTCCTGGCTCCTTACAGCGATGTGGCTCCCCAAACCCACCACCTTATGTTCTATGTTGTGCTGGAAACCGCGCAGGATGCTCACCGCCATCACCATGACGAGCACCGCCAAGGCGATGCTCCAGGTGGCAATGTTCACCAATGGGCGGGAGAAGTTGCCTTTGCCTTTTTGCAGAAAGCGAGATGCTATCAGACGTTCATAGCGCATGGGATTGGGGAGCTGGAGTTAAGGTTGGGTTGAGCCTGTCTCCATTGTGTGCGTGTCGTCGTTGGTTCTTTGTTCACCCGCCGTTGCAACAGGCGCTTTTGCACCTGTCGCTTGCTGTGCTTCAGAAGGTGCTGCAAGGATGTGCTTCCATTGGAGGAAGAATGCAAAGGCACCCACGATGTTGGCAGCCAAAGCAAGTGCTTTCCAAAACCAAGCGAGGGGTACGTTGTGGCGTTGGATGACATAACTTTCCAGGCAGGCTCCAGTTAGCAGCACGAGAGTTGTCCACGTCATGTTGATGGCGCCTTTTCGTCCTTCGTCGGCCAAGCCTTT
This sequence comes from Bacteroidales bacterium, assembly GCA_034178965.1. Lineage (GTDB taxonomy): Bacteria > Bacteroidota > Bacteroidia > Bacteroidales > P3 > Colimorpha. Next base: position 1,729 of record JAXFQM010000165.1, read on the forward strand.
TATGGTAGCCAAACTGGCGAAGCCCACAATGCCGAGTGCCGCAGCGGCTATCAACACTATGTTGCCCAAGATGAGTTGACCAAATCCAGCAACCCTCATGTTGAAGAAACGGAATACGAACAACTGTAGGGCAATACCAGCCGCAGTGAGAATGAACCCCCAACGTATCATCCATAGAGACCGTTTGCCGCCCTCTTCGAAATTGGCGGCAAAGCGGCTCAACCCTCGCGTATAGTTCACAACACAGATGTAGGACAGAGAAAGCACAAGGGCGATGAAACCAACCGTAAGCAGCATGTCACCTGACTTTGCCTCGGCGCCATGACGCCAACCGCCCTCGGGCATAAATATTAACACGTTGTACATTAGCATCAAAGGAACAGCGAAACCGATGCCCAGCGTTAGCCTTTTGGTATTGTCTTTCCATTTTTCAATTTCCATGGTATTGTGTGGATTAGGGGTTCGAGGAAAGTTGTTTTAAAACAAATATTTGTATTGCCATGTAAGGCGTGCAAATATCTGTCTTAAGGTCTTTTTGAGCGGCAAGTGGTGTTAGAACGCCTTTGCTATGGTGAGGAAGTCGTCGGCTTTGAGCGAAGCACCGCCAATGAGTCCCCCGTCTACGTCGGGATTGGCAAACAGTTCCTTGGCATTGTCTGGTTTGCAACTGCCGCCGTATAGGATGCTAGTCTCGTTTGCAAGTTCTTTTCCGTATTTCTCAGTAAGTAGGCCACGTATGAACGCGTGCACTTCTTGGGCTTGTTCGGGCGTGGCGGTCTTGCCGGTGCCGATGGCCCATACGGGTTCGTAGGCAATCACCACCTGAAGCATCTGCTCTTTGGTAAGGTGGAATAGCCCCTCCTCCACTTGCTGGCGTATGACCTCTTTGAAGTGGCCGCTTTCGCGCTCCTCCAGCACCTCGCCCACGCAAACAATGGGTCTCAAGCCGTGCCGCAGCAGTGTATCCACCTTTTTTGCCACCGTGGCATTGTCTTCGTGGTAGTAGGTGCGTCGTTCGCTGTGGCCTACAATGCAGTAGTCCAGTTCCATGCTTTCCAGCATGGCGGCGCTCACTTCACCCGTGTAGGCTCCCTTTTCGTTGTCGTTCACGTTTTGAGCGCCAACCATGAAGTAACTTTCGCCGGAATAGTCCGATGCCATTTCAAGGTAAGGATAGGGGGGGCAAACGATGAGCCGTGTGTCCGCAGGCGTATCGTTCTCTAATTTTTCTTTTAGTTCGTTTAGCAGGTCGTCGGCTTCGGAGAACGTGAGGTTCATCTTCCAGTTGCCTGCAACAATGTGTTTTCTCATGTTGGTAAATGAATTTGATGTTATTTCTGTATCGTTTTTTGCTTTTCTTCGTATTTGTCGAGAAAGTCCATCAGTTGGCTGATGGGCAAAGTCTTGTTCATGATGATGTCACGTCGTTCGTTGAGGATAATCATCGTGGGGGCTCCGTGCACGTTGTAAACGCTTTGGTAGTCCACATTGACGTTGGTGCCGCCTACGTTCACCCAAGGAAGTTGGTTGTCGCGCACATATTTTATCCATTTGGGCACGTCGCTTTCATACCCCACAGCATACACCTCAAAGCGTTTATTTGCCTCTGACGTCATCTTATTGTACAAATCCTTAAGTTCTCTTGTTTGCGTTTGGCAATGGCTGCAATCAGGGTCCCAAAACCACAGGATGACATATTTTGTTGGGAAGCGGTGGCTGCTAATCCAATCTTTAGGGTCACTGCTTTGATTGGTGTCGGCCATCCATAGTTCGGCGCCATGGGCTCCTATCAAACTTTGGCTCAAGAATTCCACCTCTTGTCTCTTGTTGTAGAGGTCGGCCTCGGTGGCCCAGGGGCATTTGCCAGCAAGATAATAATCCTTTACAAGATTCACATACACTTGGTCCCAACCGATGTGTTTGGTGGATTTTTGGTACCGAGGACAGATAAAGTCGAGAAAGTAGCGCAGCATGGCACTGTCGTTTTCCACTCGTCGGAGCACTTGGTTTGCATATTTGGTGATGGTGTCGCTTTCCTCATAATAGAGCAGGCCGAAGAAAAAATAGTTCATTTTGTTGAAGAACTGGGCCGTATGGGCAAGATTTGGAAAGTTGAAATCGACGTTGTCCCAATAATGGTTGCGCACGTAGTGGATTTTCTCTTCGTTGGTGACCAGGTCTTTAGGAAGAGAAGGCATGCGTGTCATTTCCACCACACGGGCGAAATAGTTATCCTTGTTTTCCTTGAAGAAGTCCGTCTCGAAATCCTGCATTTCCACATTCAACTTATCTAACCTCTTTTGCGCCTCTTTCTTTTCTGTGTCTGAGCCGTTTTCTTGCTGTTTTTTCAATGCCAGGGCTTCTTGGTTGGCTTCGTCTTGCCGGGCTAAATAGGCAAACATTTTGGAGTTTGCATTACTGCCTTTCACCTTCATCCCTTTGTTGCTGTGCGTGCTGTCAATCGCAATGAGAAAAACGGCATCGTTGTCCACCACAAAGTCAGTAACGGAATTTCTTTTCGCGTCCAGCAGGGTATATATGCCGCGCGGAAAGTTCTTGTCCAAGCCTTGAAAGACGACATGGCTTTTGAAAACCAAACCGCTGTCTATGTAAATGTACTTTTCTTGGAAATGCTGGGCAAGATAATAGCGTCCGCTTGCGTTGGGAGGCATTACAAAGTCGAAGCGGTAGTGCGTAAACTGCGCCTGCGACAGGCCTGCCGTTAGCAGAAAACAGGCAAAAAGTGCAAGTTTGGTCTTCATGATAGATTCACGTTGCATTATAATTAATAACTGCAAAAAGGGGAAAATATTGCCCATGTAGCCAACTTTTTGTTGCCATGAGTGAAAAAGTTAGTAACTTTGCACGTTAAACACGAATAGTTCACAAGTATTGCATCGCTTTATGGCTGAAAGTCTTAATATCACAGGAAATACGTCCCGCCAACGCTATGAATCTTTTGTTCCTCAGTTGTGCGCATTGTTATCTGGTGAAGGCAACCGAATGGGTGTCTTGGCCAATGCGGCGGCGGCATTGAGACAGGCATTCCACTTCTTTTGGGTAGGTTTTTACCTCACAGAAGGGTTCCTTTGCGACAAGGGATGGCTTGTTGAACCGACGGTGCGTCAGCCTGTTTCGCCCTCGGCGGTTCCGTTTGGCGAAGGTGCATTGCCTGGCGACCGTCTCTTGCTGGGGCCTTTTCAAGGCGACATAGCCTGTTTTAGCATCCACAAAGGGCACGGCGTTTGTGGCGCGGCCTGGGCGGAGGAGAGGACTATTGTGGTGCCAGATGTAGAGGCCTTTCCAGGGCACATCGCTTGCAGCAGTTTGTCTCGCAGCGAAATAGTGGTTCCACTCTTTGATGCGAGCCATAACATCGTTGGTGTGCTCGATGTGGACAGCGACAAACTCAACGATTTCTCGCCCGACGATAAGTGGGGCTTGGAGCAGTGCGCTGCCATTGTAGCCGAGGCTCTTGTCGGGTAGGTTCATGGGTGTGCTTTCAGTGGACAGTGACTTATTGTGCCAAGTGAAAAGAGCAGTTGACAGTATTCCACCAACTGTTATGTTTGCAAAAGACAGTGCATCAGCCTCTGTTCAGCAGGCCGAGATATTTTTCCAAAGGTATGCCTCTATTCTTGTCGTGTTGGTCTTTGCAAAGGTATATGAGTTTTGCCACAATATCCATGGCGGCCTGGGTACTTTGCAGCAGAGGGGTGTTGTTTAGGCGGTTGCCAATGAATATGGCACTGAAGATGTCGCCAGTGCCAGGAAACGATACAGGAATTTCATGGTAGGGGAGAATTTGGCATTCGTTTTGGTTGGCGTTGAATAAGATGACGCAATGCTGTTGTTCCCCCTCTTCGTATACTATACAGGAGGTTATGACGACGTTTTTTGCGCCTATTTGTCGCAGGTTGTCTGCCATTTCAAAGGCTTCTTGACGGGAAAGACCTTCGGGCTTGTAAGGCGTGTCTGTGAGCAGGCATGCTTCTGTGTAATTGGGAAAGACCACGTCGGCCACGGCCACCATTTTGCGCATGCTGGCTATGATGATGTCGTCCACTCCGTTGTACAGTTCGCCGTCGTCGCCCATGATGGGGTCGCAGAAAATCGTCACACCTCGGTCGGCTTGTTTTTGGCAATATTCGGAGATGATGTTTGCCTCCAAGGGTGAGGCAAGGAAACCAGTGGAAAGGGCGTCGAACCTAAAGCCTAGTTCTTCCCATACGGGCAGCGTCTTTTTGATGTAGTCTGTTGTGTCGAGGATGGTGAAGTTGGGGTAGCTTAACGTGTTCGACACCAATGCGGTGGGCAAGTTGTAGGTCTCCACGCCCATGTAGCTCAATATGGGCAGCATGGCCGCTGTGGCCACTTTGCCGTAGCCAGCCATGTCGTTTATCAGCAATATTTTCTTTTTCATAAGGGTAATGGGGCATATAGGGTAGCCTGCGTCATGTTTTTTCAATCCATTCCACCATCTCTTTCACGTCTAGCACTCCCAGTGCAAAGCCTTTACGCACCAGTTCTTCTGGAAGTAAGTCGTCGTATTTGTCAAAAATTGGCACTTCGTTGGGATAAACCAGATCCAAGGGGTTCAAGGGCTTGTCGGCTTCGTCTTTCAATATGGCCACAAACTCCTTTGGCGTGGTTTTCATCGTAAACTGCATATAGTAGGGGCGCAGCGAGTCAAGCCCTTTTAGTCCCAGCCTTTCGGCGCAGCGTATCTTGAGGAAGCGCTCCAAGGCCAGGAAGCTGTAACTTCCCAGCCAAGGCATCAGGCAATACATGTTGCCGCCCAGCGAAACCAAGTCGAGGGTGGACGATTGTTGTGCCACGCCGCCGCATTCTGCTACATGTCGCGCTTGCGCAAGCCTCGCCTTGGCGTGGGGCAGGAGGTAGGGATAAACCGTTTCTTCGCCCAGTACGCGGCGCATTCTTTCGAGGATGCGTGTGTGCAGGTCGCCTGGTTCCAGGCCAAAGTAGGCAGGTACCTTGCCTTTCACTTGATGGCAATAGATGAGGTGCCGCTTCGCGTCCACTTCTTCCACCACCCAGGTGTGCCCGGCGATGGCCAATTTGTCGCCCACGGGAGGTGGCTTCACCACGGTGCCAAGTTCTTGGCTCTCGCAGCGAACGTGGTATTCTTCGTTTTCTTGAAAGACGGCGTAGAACTTGAAGTTGTTCACCACGCGCTCCCCCGCCAGCCCTACTATTAGTCCCCCATTCTCGGTCTGTTCCACATGCCTTGTTGCAATTAAGTGCCGCAGCAATACCCTAAAATCGTCCTGGCTCACGTTGCTGAAGTAAGACAGCGTCAGCACACGGTGTGCCAGTTCGGCGGGGTTCATCTCGCCTCCGCTGGCCAAGGTGCTCATCGTTTGGTGATATAGTAGGCTGTAGGGTAGGCGTTCTGTGCGTGGCGGTTCCACCCAGCGCTCTTCCACATAGAGTTGCACTAGCGCAATGGCTTGCAGCATGCGCCAAGGGATGGTGGCGGGCAGCAGCGCCCTTGCCTCGCCGTGCTCTTCACGTACTACAAACCACATTTCCGAAGGGTTGCCCCTTCTGCCCGTGCGGCCCATGCGCTGCAGGAAACTGCCTACGGTGTAAGGTGCATCTATTTGGAAAGCGCGTTCCAGTCGCCCCACATCTATGCCCAGTTCCAGTGTGCTGGTGGTGCAAATGGAGGAGAGGTTGCCGTCGTCTTTGATGAGCTCTTCCGCGCTTTGTCGCAACGATGCGCTGAGGTTTCCGTGGTGTATGAGGAAGCGGTCGGGTTCGTGCACGGTCTCGCAATATTGCCGGAGCGTTGTGGTCACAGCCTCGCATTCCTCGCGCGAGTTGGAAAATACCAAGCATTTGCGGCCACGCGTGTTGTGGAAAATGTATAGAAGCCCTGGGTCGGCCGTTTTGTCCAATATGAGGTCACCATCTTTTCCGCTGGACGTTGGAGAGATGTCCTTGCTGTTCAAGCGGTTTGGATACAAGGGCTTTCTTTTGAGTGGTTTGAAGTCGTCCACACGGCCTTCGTCGGCTTGTGGCGCGCTGTTGAAAAAATGCTCCATGCTGATGCGCCAGTTTGTGCGTGGCCCTTGCAGGCGAGGCACTATGGTGCCTCGCCCAGTGCCTGCGCTCAAAAACTGCGCCACCGCCTTGGGGTCGCCCACCGTAGCGCTCAATCCTATGCGGCGAGGGTTTACCCCCGCCAACCGTGCCAGCCGTTCTACGAGGCAAAGCGTTTGTCCTCCTCGATCACCTCTCAAGAAACTGTGTATCTCGTCTATTACGATGAACCTTAAGTCGCCAAAAAGGTGTGGCAAGGCGTTGTGCCTGTGCAGCAGCAGGGCTTCAAGGCTTTCGGGCGTTATCTGCAGTATGCCAGACGGATGCTTCAGCAATTTCTGCTTTTGGCTTTGCGACACGTCACCGTGCCAGTGCCATACGGTAATGCCGGCCTCTTTGCAGATGTCGTTCAGCCGTGAAAATTGGTCGTTGATAAGTGCTTTCAGTGGCGCGATATACAGGCACCCCACGCTTGTTGGCGGATTTTCTTGCATTAGCGTGAGAATGGGGAAGAAGGCGGCCTCCGTCTTTCCGCTGGCCGTGCTTGCTGCCAGCAGCACGTTCTTGTCCGTGTAGAATACTGCTTCACCCGCTGCAGCCTGTATGGCGCGCAGGCTTTGCCACTCGTTGCGGTAGATGAAGTCTTGAATGAAAGGCGCGTAGCGCGAAAAAACGTCGCTCATAAGCTGAACTCTGCAAATTCGGCGTCAAACCGGCCTCCCTCCTTGCTTTCGCCGACGGGTTTTGAGAAAGAGAAGTCATTCTTCGAAAGCAATTCGGTAAGGCTGATTCCCGGGTTTTGGTACAGGATGTCCAACAGTTCAATAAAGTCACGGATGACTTCGCGCGGGGTGATGTGTTCGTCCGCGCCAATGCGGCTGTATTCTATCTTGATGAAAGCGGCTAAGTCGTCGTCGGTGATTCTCTTGCCGTAGCCATAGAGGTCGGCGTGCAGGTCGGCCAGTTTGCCTGCCAACACTAGCATTTCTTCGCTGGTAAGCGGCACCAGTCTTATGACAGGCGCCAAGAGGTCGCGTCCGCCTTCGCGGCTGAATTTGCTTTCTTGCAAACGGCTTTTTAAGGCCTCGTAACTATAGATGCCGCGATGGGGGTCTTCCAGGCATTGTGGCGTTCCGCACATGAGGGTGCCGATATACTGCGCCTTGCCTTGGAGGGCGTCGTTGTACATGGCCAGTAGTTTCTCATAGTTATATTGCCGCGTGATGGCGTGCGGAACCTTGTAGATGTTCACTAGTTCGTCCACCAGCATCAGCAGTCCTTGGTAGCCCGCTTGGCGGAAGAAGAAAGCCAGCAGTTTCATGTAGTCGTACCAGTCGTCGTCGGTGATAATCACGTTTACCCCCAGTTCCTGCCGGGCTTCGGTCTTGGTGGCATATTCCCCACGGAACCATTTCAGCACTTTGCTTTTCGTCTCGTCGTCCCCTTCCACAAAGGAACGATAGTACAATGTGAGTAGGCGTGCGAAGTCGAAACCGTGCACCAAGTCGTTCATGTTTCGGATGACTTTTGTTATCTGTTTCTCCACCAAATCTGCGTCGCCATTCACTTCCAGCTGCACGTTGTTTATCCATTTGTCTAGCACCAGCGTCAGCGCGCCACCTTCGGGTCGCGCTTTCACAGAGAGGTTTTTTACCAGCTCGCGATAGGTCGCCAAGCCTTGTCCGTGCGTGCCTTGCAGCCTGCGTTCGGGGGAAAGGTCGGCGTCGGCCACCACGAAGCCGCGGTCCATGGCATAGTTGCGAATGGTTTGCAACAGGAAACTCTTGCCGCTGCCATATCGCCCCACAATGAAACGGAATGTAGCGCCGCCTTCGCCTATGACATCGATGTCCCTCAGCAAAGCCTCTATTTCGCTTCTGCGCCCCACGGCTATGTGGGGCAGGCCTATTCGGGGCACTACGCCGCCTTTTAGCGAGCCCAGCACGGTTTGCGCTATTCTGCGTGGCACACGGCCGCCTTGTTTTTCAGATGGATATTCCGTTTTCCCTACCATAGTATGTCCTCGTTTTGGTTTGCAAAGGTACGAATTTTTTAGTTGTTGGTGGCAAAAAACAAGGCTCTCAGCGCCTCTGCATAGTCTTCCACCACTTGCGGTCCGTTGTCGCCTTCCTCCAGAACGTTGTCGCCAAAGCGGTCGTAGAGGGCATTATTGATGTTTTCCTCCAGCAGGCTTGGCATGAGACGCCGTTCTTTGGCGAGGGTCTTCCAGTTGCCGTGCGAAAGCAGGAGGGATAGGAATTGTCTCTCGTCATCCGTAAGTTGCACGTCCTCCAAGGGCGTATCCGCAAGGGGGGCTTGTGGGGAGTGGTGTGTGTGGGGGTCGGCGGCGCCGTCCTCTTTTATTTCGTCGTTGGCGTGCCAAGGGGCTGTTGCGTCCTCTGTTCCGCCCTCCACTGTCAGTGCGTTTCTCACCACATCGGCATCGTTCCTGATACAGCCCAGTTTGCTGAAGTCTATCTTCACCTTGTCCAGCGCCTCCTTCTTGCGGCGTGCCTTTACCTCTTCTGCATATTCGGCTATGCACTTCACCACGAGCGTTTCGAACTCGGGCTCCGAAATCCTTGTCGCCGTGTAGGGCTTGAAGCGCATGGCGCGGCGCAGAAGGCAGTCCGTGTCGTGCAGGATGTCTGCCAACGAGGTTTTGTAACTGTGTTTGCGCACGAGGGGAATATAGTATTCCAGCATCCATGTGCCTCGGCGCAGGACATAGCGGCGCACGCTATCTACCTCGAAGATGCGTTCCCCCTTTTGCGGCGGCTTCCACGCCACTGCGTTGGCATACATGTAGCGGCATTCGTTGCGCCGCAGCACAAGGTGACGTTCCGCAAAGCCCACCTTGGTCTCTTCCATGCTTTGCCGCTCCAGGGCTCGCATCACTTTTCCCGCCACGCGCATGGCTATGTCGGGATGTTTCTTGCTGAAAGCCGTATTGTATATGTTGAACGACGATGCCAGCGGGAAAGCGCGCCACATTTCCTCGTCCGTGCCTTTGCCAATCAACAGGAGGTTCTGCACCCACTCGTCTTCTTTCAGTTGTTCGCCGAAAGCCTCGGGGATGTGTTCTGAGAGGTTGTTCACCACCACGAAGTCCTTCATCCATTGAGACAAATAGTTCCTCACCGCGCGTCTCTCCGCACTATAGTAGTCCTTCACGCGACAAAGCATGCGCCAGCTCTCCTCTGCGTCGCATGTCCCTACCAGCATGAGCAGTTCGTATATCAGTACGAAGACAAGGCTGGTGGAGACATTGGCCCGCTCGCCGCGGCGAAAAGCGGCCCGGAAGGTGAAATAACTGTAGAGTTGCGCCAACGACATGTCGTTGTAGCATGGATAATAGCATTCGAAAGGCTCTGCGGGCAGTCCCGGGGGCTCGAAACGTTCCGCCAACTTGGCCTGCAGATAGAAAGTCTCTTCTTTTGATTGGCCGCGCAACGACTTCCATTGCTGTCTCAACTCCTTCAGTTCCCGCAAAGCATCGTCGTCCACTTGCAAGGCTTGCGCTTGTGCTGGGCTAATCTTTCCGAGGGGACTTTTCCATGGCGTGCTGAAAAAAGAATCCTCCTCCAGTGAGAACAAACTTTGCTGCAAGGGTTTAATACCCTCCACGGGGGTTATGTCATCCCAAAGGGCGTCGGCGGCACGTTTTACCCCCGACACCCTTTTCAGCAGTTCTTCCACTGCCTGTTTTCGGTCTATAGGTTCGTCTTTGTATACGTCGTCTTTAGCCATGTCTTACAGCGAGGCGCGCATGATGGCAGCTATGTCGTCCTCCAGTAGTGGTGCCCAGGCATGCTCCAGCCCTTCGTTCACGGCTACATGGTGCGCCATTTCGTCAATGCGTTTTTCGTCTATACCCACCTCGCGCAGGTGCATGGGCACGCCGATGCTCTCGTAAAAGTCGTACATGGCTTGTATGCTCCTTTCAGCTATTTCCATGGGTTTTAAGCTTGTATCGATGCCCAGTACGTTGACGCCGAACTTCACGAAACGCTCCACTGTCTTTTCGTTTAGTATGTGTCTCATCCAGCGGGGAGTGATGATGGCCAGCCCTATGCCGTGCGTGATGTCGTAGTAGGCGCTTAAGGCGTGTTCGATGGCGTGCATGGGCCACCCGCTGTTCTTGATGCCCAGGCTGTATATGCCGTTGCAGCCGTAGGTGCAGGCTAGAAATATGTTGGCACGGGCTTCGTAGTCGTCGGGTTTTTGCAGCACGATGCGTACGTTCTTCATCAAGGTCTTGACTCCAGCTTCGCAGAATCCATCGCTGAGATCGTTGGCGGGAGAAGCGAAATATTGCTCCATGATGTGGTTGATGGCATCGGCCACGCCTGCAATGGTTTGTATTTTAGGCACAGTGAAAGTGTAGGTAGGGTCTATGAACGACACGGCAGGAAATAGGTGCGGGTCGAAATAGGCGCGCTTGTCGTTGAGCGAGGTGTTGGAGATGACGCCGCCGGCGTCGTATTCGCTGCCTGTGGCGGCCATGGTGATAATGTCCACGATGGGCAGGGCGGCTTTCGTTGCGGCCTTGCCGCGCACCAAGTCCCATGGGTCGCCGTCGTAGCACGCCCCGCCAGCGATGGCCTTGCTGCAATCCAGCACACTGCCGCCTCCAACGGAAAGAATGACGTCGATTTTGTGCTCCTTACACATCTTCACACCCTCCAGCACGCTGGGGTCGTACTTGGGGTTGGGCTCTATGCCGCCCAATTCATATATCTCTTTGTCTTTCAGTAGTTCTTTCACTTGGTCGTAAAGGCCGCTGCGCTTGATGCTGCCGCCGCCGTAGGTGAGGAGAACTCTTTTGCCGAAGGCCTGCATCGTTTCGGGAAGTTGCTTGACCACGCCCTTGCCAAAGATGAGGCGCGTTGGGGTCCAATAATCAAAGTTTACCATAAAATTATAATAATTTAATTAACATCTCGCCAGCGTGCCCCGACTTCAATGGGCAGTCACCACGGAGCGGGGATGCAAGGCGATGGCTTTTGGAAAATGCCGCTAGCCCCGTTGCGCTCTTGTCGGGTCTCGGAAAGGAAAACTGCGGTGTTAAGCAAAGAATTGTTAAGCAATGCAATATACCAAATTCCGCTTCCTTCGAGCCGTAGCGTAACAAGTTGCAAATGTACGAAGAAGATTTGATTTGGCAAAAAAAAGTTTCAGCAGGCACCCCCATGGTGCCGTGCAAGCACCATGGCAGCACACATCTCCTGCTTATCTCCCACCGAGGCAGGTGATAAGTGGGAGATGTGTGCTGGCTACCTCCTGCCGCGCCACCGCTAACGTGCCCTGGAGGCATAGTATATGTTCGTATTTTAGGGTATGAGATACATTAATGTTCTGATAACCACGTGAATGTGGATAGATGAAAGGCAAGGCGTGTTTTTGACGGCATTTTAGATGCTTTAATAGGCCATCGGCCCAAAAGTAACAGCCAAGGATATTGTCGATGGTAAAAAAAGTTTCTTTAGGAATGTTGTGGAAATGAGCAATAAAGAAGTAATATACCTTTCGTTGGGACATTTTTTTTCTGCCAATTGAAAAAAAATACGTACTTTTGCAATCGGTTTCCTTGACAAAGGAGGCAAATAATGACATGCCGCTGTCGTCTAGTGGTCCAGGACATCACACTCTCACTGTGGGGATCAGGGGTTCGACTCCCCTCAGCGGTACGAAAGAAAAGCGTAATATGAACGACGGAAATCCGCAAACCAAGGCAGGTTTCCGTCGCTTGCTTTGCAAACTTACTTAAGGTAGGGAGTTTGTCTTGATGAAATATTGAACTACGCCATCCGATAATCCGGTGCATAAGCGGCAGGTGGACTTTTGTGCCTTTGTCCATTGGCTTGGCTATCCAGTTCACTGTCGTTGAATCCACCTTTGTGATATGGCGGAAAGGCCGAAGTGTCGCTCAAAAGTTTGTAGGGTGGGCCGAAATAATAAACGACATTGGCAGTGGGGTATTGCGAAGTGTGCTCAAAACCGCCACACACAAGGGTGATGTGTGGCAGTAGTTGCAAGTTAACCATGACAGTTTCGGCATCGCAGATTTTTGTGTGGCAGATTTGCCATGCGGTACGTTGAAGAAACTTGGAGTGTTTACGCGGAATCATTCGTTGAAACAGATAGGATTGAGAAATATCAGCAGGTCCGAATGGCGCGCGTTGCCCGCCTTTACTCGTTGCGAACATTTAGGAAAGAGTCGTTACGACAGTCTCGATTGAGCGGAAAATATTTGTTATGTAGTGTGGGAAGCGCTGAAATAAGTTCAATCGGGCGTTGATGGGTGGCGAGGTATGTCATTATCAGTTCCTTATTTCTGCCGTAAATGACAGCCTGTCACATGTTGAGCATGTTCTGCATCATCCACAAGAAGAGAGCCCTCGCCAATGAGGGGCTTTATGAAGGTGAGACATTTCCTGCCATGAATGTCAGCTGGAATGGCTTGCGCAAACTCTCCCAAAAACAGTGTCTTTCCACCAGCCCACATGATGAAGGGCTTTGCCGAAGCATAAGGCAGGAAAGTCTGCTCGTCGTGATGCGCCATATAGTGCATCCCGTGAGAGCAGACTTTGTCATGTCTGTATTTGCGTTTGGCAGAATCATGGCAGTGAATATGATCATATATTAGTCACATGGCTATTTTCATAAATCATTCAGTTCTTGTTGGAAGATTCAAGTTGCGAAATTCTTACCACATGGTGAAAAAAAGTAAAGGCAAAAACTTGAGGGAACAAGAGCCTCATGCTGCATAACGGAAAGGGCATGATGCAAACTTTCTCTTGCATGTCGTTTTTTTTTCGTACCTTTGCATTCTGTTTTTTGATAAGGAAGAAGCGTAATGTCTGACATTATCAACTTATTGCCCGATAGCGTGGCCAACCAAATCGCGGCGGGAGAGGTGGTGGACCGCCCCGCCAGCGCCGTAAAGGAATTGCTGGAGAATGCAATTGATGCTGGGGCCACAAAGGTAGATCTCATCGTGAAGGATGCCGGACGCAGCCTAATAAAGGTGGTGGACAATGGCAGCGGAATGAGCGAGAACGACGCACGGCTGTGCTTCGAACGTCACGCCACCAGCAAGATACACCGCGCCGACGACCTCTTCGCCATCCGCACCATGGGGTTCAGAGGCGAAGCGTTGGCAAGCATAGCAGCCGTGGCGCAGGTGGAAATGAAGACGCGCTTGCACGATCAGGAATTGGGCACGCTAATAGAAGTAGATGGCAGCGACGTGAGAAGCCA
>JAXFQM010000174.1:0-11438 GCA_034178965.1 Bacteroidales bacterium
TGTAGGAACGCTGGCCTATGGCGAACCACCGAAATACATACACGTTAATCTTAAACTACGAACATTCAGACGTGCCTTGCCCACCACCACGATGTAAAACGCATATGTGAGAGCCGAAATAAGCACCAACAACACGCCCCACGCGTCCAACGTCTGTCCTTCGCCTGTCCAATACAACAGCATCACTCCCACCGTGGCCAACACTATAGCACTCCACGTGAGCAAGTTGGCCTTTTCCCCAAAGCCCACCAACATGATGAGCACCGTCATGATAGGATAGGTAAACAATATGGTGGACGCCACTCCAGCGGGCATCAAGTGGAACGACTGATAAAGCGTCAGTGACGAGAAAATAAACAGCACTCCCAAGATAGAGACCACCTTGAATTCCCTCCACGTCACGATTATACTCTCTTTGCGCAACGCCATAACGACGCTCATAATCATCCACGCCAGCCCAAAGCGGCAGAAAAGCACGCCGTTAGTGCCCATTCCCTCGGCATATAGATTTAGTGCCCCCAGCGGGTTGGTGCCATAGCACACTGCCGCTCCTATTCCGCACAAGGTGCCGATATATCTTTGTTCCTTTGTTACGCCTCCAGTCTTTTCCATCCTGTCCAAAATATCTTCAAACTACGTTTCGCACTGTATTCTTGCACATTGCAGTCATTCCAACCCAGCCGAAACACCATGCAAATTTCCGAAAAAAAAACGACATGCGGAAAAGTTTTCTCAATTTAACTTGCAATTCATAAAAAAGTTGTACCTTTGCAAAATAGAACCGAATGGACGCATTAAGTTTATTATTCTAAATATCATCTCGTTATAGCGAAAAACAAATGCATACTATTCGATAAAAAAGTTATGAATTAACAATGAAACAGAACGAAACGATACGCATCAAGCGGGGTTTGGACATTTGTGCACGAGGCGAAGCGGCATTGCAAACGGTGGATGCCACCGCCATTGTTCGCTATGCCGTGAAGCCCACGGACTACGTGGCCGTCACACCCAAGATTTTGGTGAAAGAGGGCGATGCGGTGAAAGCGGGCACCCCGCTGTTCTACGACAAAAACAATGAGAAAGCCTTGTTCACCTCCCCCGTAGGCGGTACGGTGGTAACCGTAGCTCGGGGAGAGAAACGCGCCTTGCTGCGCGTGGAGGTAGCCAAAGACGAAAAGGACGAGCACGAGGCCTTCGAGGTCGGGAACCCCATCGAAATGGGCGCCGAAAAAGTGAAGGACGTCCTGCTGCGCAGCGGTGCCTGGACAGGCATCATCCAGCGCCCCTTTGGGCTTGTGGCACGCCCCAGCGACAAACCAAAGGCTATCTTCATCAGCGGTTTCGACAGCGCGCCGTTGGCGCCGAACTATGACTACATCTTGGGCCATTTCCAAGGGGAGGAATTCTCCAGGGGACTTGACGCCCTTCATGCTGTGGCAGGCTCCGTAATACATTATTCCATCGACCCCACAAGAAACAACGCCGCTATTCCCAACAAAGACTATTTGAAGGTGCATCGCTTCGCAGGCAAGCATCCCGCTGGGCTTGTAGGCACACAAATCAACATGATAGACCCCATCAACAAGGGCGACACCGTGTGGGTAGTGAAGCTGCAAGACGTGCTCACAATAGGCCACCTTTTCCTTACAGGCGAATACCGTCCCCTGCGCTTGGTGGCCATAGCCGGAGCGCCCGTGAGACAGCCTCAATACTATAAGATGCTGGCTGGAGCATGCATTGAAAGCCTTGCAAACAACGTAACCGACACGCATGTGCGATACATTAGCGGCGACATGCTTTCGGGGACAAACATTGGCAACGACGGCTTCATGAGCGCTGGCCACAGTCTGCTCACCGTGCTGCCAGAAGGAGACAAGTACGACTTTATGGGCTGGCTGATGCCCGGCTTCGGCAAATACAGTTTCTCACGCACCTTCCTCAGCGGCTTCTGCAAAAGCAAGAAATACCTCGAACGCTGCGAACTTAACACTGGCCTGCATGGCGGCGTGAGACCCTATGTTGTGTCAGACCAATTCGAAAAGGTGTTTCCTTTGGACATTTTCCCCTTGGAACTCATCAAGGCCTGCATTATTGGCGACATCGACCTTATGGAGCAATTGGGCATCTACGAAGTGGAACCAGAAGACTTTGCCCTCTGTGAATTCGTTGACACCAGCAAGACCGATATACAGGAAATCATCCGCAACGGACTCGAAAACTGCAGACTGAATTAATAGTAGCATTGAGCCTCCGGCCGTCATCCCCTCAAAGAAGGGATCGCCCCGAAAGCCATGCCTAATAACACAACCATGACTTTAAGAAATTATCTTGACAAAATAAAGCCCAATTTTGAGAAAGGCGGAAAACACGAAAAGTTGCATTCCACCTTCGAGGCTCTCGAAAGTTTTGCCTACACCCCAAACAAGGTGACAAGAAAAGGCTCGCACATCCGCGACGCGGTGGACATGAAACGCACGATGATTCTCGTGGTCATCGCGCTGCTGCCGGCATTGCTGTTCGGCATGTGGAACATTGGGCATCAAACCGCCCTGGCCTATCCAGGCACTTTCGCCGACACGTTTTGGCACTGCTTTTGGTTTGGGTTCCTAAAGATGCTGCCGCTCCTCGTAGTGAGTTATGTGGTGGGACTGGGCATCGAGTTCCTCTTCGCCGAGATACGGCACGAGGAAGTAAGCGAGGGCTATTTGGTATCGGGACTCCTCATCCCCATGATAGTGCCCGTTACAATCCCTTTGTGGCAGTTGGCTTTGGCGGTGGCGTTCGCCGTTGTCATTGGCAAGGAAGTGTTTGGTGGCACGGGGATGAACTTCCTCAACGTGGCCTTGGTGGCGCGTGCTTTCCTATTCTTCAGTTATCCCACCCGCATGAGCGGCGACAATGTGTGGGTTGCCACACCACACCACTTCACGGGCGATGCTGTATCTGGTGCCACACCGCTGGGCGAACTCATGGCTGGAAGCCAGCCAACATCCTCCGCCATGGACATGTTTCTTGGCACCATTCCAGGTAGCACCTGCGAAACCAGCGTCCTCGCCATTCTCATCGGCGCCGCGATGCTGTTGCTCACGGGCATCATCAATTGGCGCATCCTGCTGGCCGTGGCACTGGGCGGGGGCCTCACGGGGCTTCTCTTTAACGCCATCGGGGCAAACGGTTATATGCAACTGCCATTCTACTACCATTACCTAATGGGAGGTTTCGCTTTTGGCGCCGTGTTTATGGCTACCGACCCCGTCACCAGCGCGCAGACCGCCTGCGGCAAATGGATATACGGTTTCCTCATCGGCGCATTCGCCGTAACCCTGCGTGTGCTGAACCCAGCCTATCCTGAAGGTATGATGCTTGCCATCCTGCTCATGAATTGCTTCGCCCCCCTCATCGACCACCTTGTGGTGCAAAACAACATCAAGAAAAGGCAAAAAAGGGCGTTGGCAACAAAATGATCGTCTTTCCCAGGTTGTTTGTACACAGACTATTTTGAAAGCAATGAAAAAATTCAGCAATACCTACATATTCATCTACTCCGCCATATTAGTGGCGGTAGTGGCGGTGCTGTTGAGCCTGGTGGCCACAAGCCTCAAAGACAAGCAGCAGTCTAACGTGACCAACGAGAAAATGCAAAGCCTCCTAAAAGCCATTAACGTGGAAGTGGAGCGCGATGCCGCCCCGAAGGCCTACGAGCAGTATTTCACCGAGGAAATGACGGTGACCACTGCAGGCGCAGTGGAAAACGTCTTTTCCGTCTCCGCCGGCAAGCAAACGCAAGGTTCAGTGCGCCCCTTCGACGTGAACCTAAAGGAAGAGCAAAAAACAGAAAGGCAAAAAGCTGGCACTGGACGCTTCCCCATCTACCGTTTTGACAAGGACGGCAAAAGCGGCATCGTGCTGCCCTTGAGGGGCACAGGTCTGTGGGGGGCCGTTTGGGGATACATAGCCCTGGCAGATGACTGCAGCACCGTAAAGGGCATCACCTTCGACCACGAGGGCGAAACGCCGGGACTGGGGGCTGAAATAGCCAACCACGATAAGTTTCAAACGCCCTTCATAGGAAAACAAATCCTGGACGAGCAAGGACGGGTTGTCTCCATCGCCGTGAAGAAGCATGCCCACAAGGAAGGCTTGCATGAGGTGGACGCCCTCAGCGGCGGTACCATGACCAGCAACGGCGTCAACAACATGCTTGCCACCGACCTTAAGCGTTATCAGAAATTCTTCGACCAATATAGAAACAAGTAATCATGGCTAATAAAAACTGGAAACTAATAACGGAGCCGTTCGGGAGCAACAACCCCATCACGGTGCAGATTTTGGGCATTTGCAGTTGCCTGGCGGTAACTACACAACTCAAGGCATCGGTGGTGATGGCGCTCTCAGTGACCGTGGTGGTGGCTCTTAGCAACCTCCTCGTTTCCCTGCTTCGCAACACCATCCCCCCGCGCATACGCATCATCGTACAATTGGTGGTGGTATCGGCATTAGTCATTTTGGTAAACCAAGTGCTGATGGCTTTCGTCTATGACGTCAGCAAGCAATTGAGCGTGTATGTGGGCCTCATCATCACGAACTGCATCGTGATGGGTCGCCTGGAGGCTTTTGCTATGGCCAATAAGCCTTGGCTCTCCTTTTGCGACGGCATCGGCAACGGGCTGGGCTACGGACTAATATTGGTCGTCATGGGCTTCATCCGCGAACTCTTTGGCAGTGGCACCCTTTGGGGCCTGCGCATCGTTCCCGAGGCGCTCTATGCTGCTGGTTACGAGAACAACGGATTGGTCATCATGGCCCCCATGGCACTCATCATCGTCGGCGTCATCATTTGGATACAGCGCGGCGCAAACAAAGAATTACAGGAGAAATAAGCAATGGAATACTTCAATATCTTTGTCAAGTCGATTTTCATCGACAACATGATTTTCGCTTTCTTCCTCGGCATGTGCTCGTTCCTTGCCGTGAGCAAGACTGTGAAGACCTCGTTCGGGCTGGGCATCGCCGTTACTTTTGTGCTGCTTATCACTGTGCCAGTAAACTACTTGCTTAACAAATACGTTCTTGCCCCGGGCGCCATGGCGTGGCTGAGTGCCAGTTTTAAGGAGGTAGACCTTAGCTTCCTTTCCTTGATAGTGTTCATCGCCGTCATCGCCGCCATCGTGCAGATTGTGGAGATGGTGGTGGAACGCTACAGCCCCTCGCTCTATAATGCTTTAGGCATATTTCTGCCGCTAATAGCGGTGAACTGCGCCGTGATGGGCGGTTCGTTGTTCATGCAACAACGCGACTACGCCAACATTGGCGAGGCCACTTGCTTCGCCCTTGGCAGCGGCATTGGCTGGCTGCTGGCCATCGTGGGTCTTGCCGCCATACGCGAGAAACTGCGCTACAGCACCATCCCCCCTGCCCTCAAAGGCGTAGGCATCACTTTCATCATCAGCGGTCTCATGGGCATCGCCTTCATGAGTTTCATGGGCATAAAGCTATGAACCCCATACAGTAAAGAAGAATCCTGGCCCTTATCCCACGGCAACGCCGCCCCCTGGCTCTCCAAGCGCTTACGATGGCGGTGTAGGACCTTCCAACCGAAACAACGCCAATAATAACCTCTGACACATAACGAAATTGCCCCTATACAAAGAAACCTACGAACAAAACACTAAGATATTGTTTGGACTTGAGAATAAAGTCCAAACCGCTTACCAAGAAACCTCATACCTCCACACATAAATAACTAAAACTAAATCATGTTAATTGTAACTGCGTTAGTCGTATTCCTTGTTGTCATTTTGGTGCTGGTGGCACTGCTGCTGTGGGTGCGCGCCAAGTTGGTGCCGACGGGCGACGTGAGAATCAATATCAATGGAAACAAGGAGTTGACCGTCTCCACGGGCAACACGCTCATTCAAACCCTTGCCAACCAGCAAATATTTCTGCCCAGCGCCTGTGGTGGGAAGGGCAGTTGCGGACAGTGCCGCGTGCGTGTGCTACAGGGCGGCGGAGACATACTCCAAACCGAGGTACCCCATTTCACAAGAAAAGAGGTACAGGACCATTGGCGTTTGGGATGCCAGGTGAAAGTGAAGCAGGACATGCAAATTGCCGTCCCCGAAAGCATTCTCAGCATCAAGAAATGGGAATGCGAGGTACTCTCCGTGCGCCAAATAGCCACTTTCCTGCGCGAGTTCGTGGTGAAACTGCCCGAAGGAGAAAGCATCCACTTCGAGGCGGGCAACTACATCCAAATCGATGTGCCTAAAATCACGGTGGACTACAAAGACATCGAATGCGACCCACGCTTTAGGAAGGATTGGGAACACTTCCACATGTTCGACCTAAAGATGGTGAACGACGAGCCCTGCTATCGTGCCTACTCCATGGCCAACCACCCCGCCGAGGGCAATATCGTGATGCTGAACGTGCGCATCGCCACGCCCCCGCTCGACCGCGTGCATGGCGGCTTGCAGAAGGTAAACCCTGGAGTGTGCAGCAGTTATATTTGGAGCCGCAAGCCAGGCGACAAAGTACTCGTCAGCGGTCCTTACGGCGACTTCCACGTGAAGGATTCCGACAAAGAGATGATGTTCATTGGCGGCGGTGCTGGCATGGCTCCCATGCGTTCGCAAATATTCGACCAATTCAAGACCAAGCACACCAAACGCAAAGCCTCCTTTTGGTATGGCGGCCGCTCGTTGCAAGAGTTGTGCTATGTGGAGGATTTCAAGGAGATTGAGGCCGAGAACCCGAATTTCTCCTATCATGTGGCCTTGAGCGCAGCACTGCCCGAAGACCATTGGACCGGCCACACGGGTTTCATACACCAAGTCATCTACGACAACTACCTCAAAAACCATCCCGAACCCGAAGAGATAGAATACTACCTCTGCGGCCCCGGCCCCATGATGAGCGCAGCCCTCAAAATGCTTGACGAGTTGGGCGTGCCAAAAGAAAACATCATGTTTGACGACTTCGGCGGCTGACGCCCGCCGGCAGAAACGTCCGCATTAGGTAATTTCTGAAACCACTTCCGCACCGATATTTCTCTAGCACCAGCCTCAAGATAAGTGACACGAATTGAAAGTTCACTCCTACCTATCTTTTTCAGAGAATGGTGAAAGGTGGTAAAACGTGGCACCTGCCGTGAGACATACCCTGTTCTCATGCGTATTTCTTGCGTCTCCCAAAGTCTCCGTAAGGGCACGGGCGTTCCTTATTTACCCCCTGTGAGTTACTGGGTCGTTGCCCTTTTTATCCGTTGCCTGCAACTCTCGGAAAAAACGTTTCACTATTCTGAACTGCATTGCTACAACCTCATTATACACCTACTGCCCACCTACAACCCATCAACTACCTATAAGTTACCCATCAACTACCCATCAACTACCCATAAATTATCGGTAGTTGATGGGTAGTTGATGATTACTTTACGGGAAGCTGCTTCCAACTCTGTTTGCCTTAATTGCCTAATTTCGCATTACCAGGTTGTTCTAATATGTAAGACCCCTCGCACTTTGAGCGCGGCAGAGAATCTCCATTTGCCGCATTGCACAAAGTTGATTGTGCAGCGACAAGCGTTCTTTCCGAAATAATGGTAATTGACTCCTTACCACGTTGTGGTATTGGGCACTGCCTTTGTCCTTATTTGGCCATGTTGGCTGGGCTCGCTTCTCAAATACCTCGCACAAGTTACTCGCAAAACATCTCAAAGTGGAAGCTGCACTACTTTTTTTCTTTTACTTGTATCTTTTATGGGAACGAATACCGTGTGTCAAGATCTTAATGAAATCCAATCACGCCCCCTCCCTTGTCATTTGTTCCGCTATACAAAAATGAAATTAGGAATTGACCTGTAAGAAGGGCGTTACGCCAAGCCAAACCCGCTGAAATAGGTAATATTTCCCGACGAATATATTTTCTAACAAAAGCGTGCATGTCAAATAAATTTCTTATCTTTGCAAATTCCATGCCAAGGGCCTGGCCTACGTCAAATAATAGTGTAATAGTAACATAGAACGTTTCAAAGCGGATGAATAAGCAGTCAATTATTGGTCTTATCCTTATTTTTGCCATTTTTATGGGCTACATGTGGTGGATGTCTCCAAGCAAAGAAGAGTTATCCAAGATGCGCGCCACACAAGACAGCATAGCCCAAGCCTACAAGGACAGCGTAGCCATTGCCGATAGCATCAGCCTTGTTCGCGACAGTTTAATGGCCGCCGCACAAGCGGGTGACAGTTCCGCCTTGGCATCCCTGAATCCCGAAAAGAAAATGCCCGACATGGGCGCATTCAACGCCAGCGCCAGCGGCAACCGCTACATGCTGAAAATAGATAACGGCAAGATGGCACTGGAAATCTCCACTGAAGGCGCGTCCGTACAGCGCGTGACGTTGGCCGAAAAAGACTATCTCAGTTTCGACAGCCTGCCGCTTACGCTCGTAACCCCCTCCGAGGACAATATGAACCTTGTGTTCGGCACACAGGACAACCGCGTGGTGAACACCAAGAACTTGGTGTTCGTCCCTTTTGTGGACGGCAATAAGTTGACGGGGGCCAAGGAATGGAAGATAGAAGACAGCACCGTGTTGAGCCTACGCGCCTACGCACAGCCCCTGTCGAACGACAGTACGATGCAAGATGCGGCGAGCGAAGACCAATACCTCGAATTCCGCTACATCCTAAAGCCAAACTCCTACGAAGTGGGATTCGACATCGCCTTCCACAACTTGGATAACGTAGTGCAACGCGTTCCCTATATGGACTTCCAATGGAACAACCGCCTTTTGAGGCAAGAAAAAGTGGATCCTGGCATGAAGAATGCGCGTAACCGGCAAAAAGACCCCGAGCGCATGTACACCAACCTCTACTACAAGCCCGTGAGCGACAAACCCGACGCGCTTTCCATGAGCCGCGACGATGACAAGCAAGTGAAAACCTCGTTGGAATGGATCGCCTACAAGCAGCAATTCTTCACCTCCATCCTCATGGCGCAGGACAGCATGCAATTCCAAAACGCCGACGTAAAGACCTTTACCGACAAGGAAGACACTGCGGACAACTACCTCGTCAGCATGAGCAGCACCATCGGAATCCCCTATGAGAACGGCAACGGAACCATGGCCTTGCAACTGTACTATGGCCCCAGCAAATATCACGAACTACGTGGAATGCACCGAGGTTTCGAGCGCATGATACCCCTCGGGTGGGGGTTCTTTCTCACTCAATGGTTCTGCCGTTTTGTCATCCTTCCCGCCTTCGACTTTTTGTCTGGCTTTATCACCAACTACGGCATCATCATTATCCTGCTTACACTCTTCATCAAAATTGTCCTATTTCCACTCACTTTCAAGAGCTACCAAACCACCGCCATCATGCGCATCTTGAAGCCCGAGATAGACGCCCTCAACAAGAAATACCCCAACCAGGACCAAATGATGCAAAAGCAGCAGGCCATGTCGCGCCTGCAAAAATCGGCTGGTATCAGCCCCTTGGCAGGCTGCCTGCCCATGCTTGTGCAACTGCCCATCCTGTGGGGCATGTACCGTTTCTTCCCCACCAGCATTGAACTGCGCCAACAGCCTTTCCTTTGGTGCGACGACCTCTCCACCTACGACAGCATCCTCGACTTCGGCTTCGACATACCTCTCTATGGCAACCACATCTCGCTGTTCTGCCTACTGATGTTTGGCATGCAGATGCTCTACACCTTTTACACCATGAAAGGTCAAAACCAAACGCAAGGCATGCCTGGCATGAAGTTCATGATGTATCTCATGCCCTTTATGATGCTCTTCATCTTCAACAGCCAAAGCGCCGCCCTTAACATATACTATCTGCTCAACCTGGTCATCACCATGGCGGAGATGATTCTCATTCGGCAGTTCACCAGCGAGAAGAAAGTGCGCGCACGTATGGTGGCCTACGAGAATAACGCCAAAGGCAAGACCCCAAAGAAATCTAAGTTCCAAAAACGCCTGGAAGAAATGCAACGGATGAGCGAGCAAATGCAGAAACAGCAAGGCCGCCGTTAATAGGCTGACACCTATGGCAATAGAACAACAATAAAAAATATTTAATAATGATTGCATTAATTGTAGTTACTTTCATTGTAGGATATGTGTGCATCGCTCTCGAGCATCCTATAAAAGTGAACAAGACGGCTTCCGCCCTGCTACTGGGCGTGCTGTTGTGGACTATGTACGCTTTCTCGATGAACACTTTCGGAGCGGGCATGACCACGGAAGAATGGCGCACCGCCTTGAGCGGTAACTTGGTACACCACTTGGGAAGCACCGCTGAAATCGTGTTCTTCCTGCTGGGTGCGATGACTATCGTGACGCTGGTAGACTCCTACCAAGGCTTCACCCTCATCACAGACCACATCAAGACCACCAACAAACGACGCCTGCTATGGATCATTTCCATCCTCACATTCTTCTTCAGCGCCGTTCTTGACAACATGACCACCGCCATTGTGATGTGCGCCCTGCTGCGCAAACTGATAGCTGACAAAGAAGAACGCTGGCTCTTTGGCGGCATGGTTATCCTGGCTGCCAACGCAGGCGGCGCCTGGAGCCCCATCGGCGACGTCACCACCATCATGCTGTGGATTGGCGGCCATGTGACTACCTTTAACATAATGCTGAAAACGTTCGCGGCCTCTTTCGTTTGCCTCGTGGTGCCCGTGCTCATAGTCGGCGCCACCTTACATGGCGACGTCTCCCGACCCGAAGCCAACGACGAAAACAACTACACCATTGAACCGAAATACCGCAAACTCATCTTCATCCTCGGCGTTGGCGCGCTGGTGTTCGTCCCCGTCTTCAAAACCATCACGCACCTGCCCCCCTACTTGGGCATGCTTTTTGGTCTTTCCATATTGTGGATTGTCACCGAACTCATCAACCACCGCAGTGAACGGGAAACTGGACGCAAGATGCCCACCGCCATAAGCACCCTTCAAATCATAGACACACCCTCCATCCTTTTCTTCCTCGGCATCCTAATGGCCGTGGCCTGCCTTGAGACCTGCGGCGTGCTGGGCTCGCTGGCTACCAGTCTCGATCAAGCCTTCGGCAACATCAAAATTGGTAACGAACCCTTCGGCTTCTTCATCATCGCCACCATCATCGGTGTGGTCTCCTCCATAGTGGACAACGTACCGCTCGTGGCCGCCTCAATGGGCATGTATGCAGATGCTTTCGCCACCAATCATCCATTCTGGGAATACCTGGCCTACTGCGCTGGCACCGGCGGCAGCCTACTCATCATTGGCAGCGCGGCGGGCGTGGCCGTCATGGGCATGGAAAAAATAGATTTCATTTGGTATCTCAGAAAAATATCTTGGCTGGCATTCATGGGCTTTTTGGCGGGTGCGGTGGTCTACATTGTGATGGACATCACCCTCTTCGAGAAAGTTCCGGTCCT
>JAXFQM010000013.1:0-5346 GCA_034178965.1 Bacteroidales bacterium
AAAA
The DNA here is from genome assembly GCA_034178965.1 of Bacteroidales bacterium. Lineage (GTDB taxonomy): Bacteria > Bacteroidota > Bacteroidia > Bacteroidales > P3 > Colimorpha. The sequence continues at coordinate 5 of JAXFQM010000013.1, forward strand.
ATCTTCTGCCACGTTTGCGAAACGAGAAGGAGACGGAGGTTGTAATAATAACTCTGCCAGAAGCCACGCCAGTTTTTGAAGCCGAGCGGCTGCAACAAGATTTGCGCAGAGCTGGGATAGCGAATAAATGGTGGGTAATAAATGCTAGCCTGTTGTTTACCAAAACGCAAAACGATTTTCTGAAGGCTAAAGCACAAAGCGAAGCCCGGTGGATAAACAAAGTTCATAGATTATCAGCTGGCAACGTTGCCGTCGTGGCTTGGAACACGGACTAAAGGAGCAGGCGAAAAGTCGATTTTTTTTCACTTTACTCACTGTTATGGAATGTAGTCAAGGCATGACATGGCGAGGTTTGGAGCATAACTTTGTCGCATCATTGGCAATCGCAAAAGTACGGCCATATGTTGACATTCAGTTATGACTCGGTATCTTTATCTTTTGTATGTTATTTATTATTACCACACAATATCTTGTGTGGTTTTGCGTATTATTAACATATGAATAAAGCGAAAAACATGTGGTTGATCTATGCTGTCTTTTCCGCCGTGTTTGCGGCCCTCACCTCTATTTTGGCCAAGGTAGGTATAGAAGGGGTGGATTCCAATCTTGCCACAGCCATACGCACTGTAGTGGTAGTGGGAATGGCTTGGCTGATGGTGTTTGTTACGCATGCACAAGGCGGCTTGGTTCACATTGGAGGCCGCAGTTGGTTGTCCCTTGTGTTGAGCGGTTTTGCAACGGGAGCATCGTGGCTGTGCTATTACAAGGCGTTGCAAATGGGTAGCGTAAGTAAGGTGGTACCTGTAGACAAAATGAGCACCATCTTGGCCATCCTGCTCGCGGTGGTCATTTTCCACGAGGAATTTACGGTCAAAACTGCTCTTGCCACTTTGCTCATTACTGGCGGCACACTGTTGATGGTGTTATGATAAATCGCTCGACGCATGTTTCCCTACAAACCTATTTTAGAAAGCGATGAGTTGCCTTCGTGCAAGTGAGACCATGGGAAAGGGCGTGTGTGTAGATTCCTCAGGGCAATTAACGCAAAAGTTCACTTTTTATGAATGTTGTGTGAGACTGCCCAGCCTGGAGACATGTTTCGTTTAACAGCGCACTGACATATTACCCGTTGGTTAATAAGTCGCTCTTTATCGAAAATCAAAACGAGGTGTGTTCTGTCTTGAGAAATGTGTAAATCCCCTAACGATTGAAGTTTAAGTCAATTAACAGAAACTGTTGAAAACTTCTGCTTAAAAAAGACTGTCAGAAAAGGTTTTTTTTGTAATTTTGCATTACGATTTGGTCGCTAAGTGAGGATGTGTAGATACTTGAACGACAGACTCCCAAAGCGTGAAAAGGGAATCGGGTGAGAGGCCCGGACAGTCCCGCTGCTGTGAATCCCGAGAAAAAAAGCAGCCGTCTGAAAGAAAAGCGCCACTGTGTTGTGCCAAGACAGCATGGGAAGGTGGACGGCTGACAACAAGGAGAAGTCAGAAGACCTGCCAAGTCGGAAAAACGCTGCCAAGATACTATTGAGAAGAAAGCAAGTACGTGGCAGCGAAAAACTGAAACGCTTTTCGAGGAAGAAGCGGCAGGGTAGTGGTCACCGCATAGCAGCGGGGCGCTTCATCCATCCGCAAACAAATTATCCTCCGAAAAACTACATGCGACGAAAGAAATATTGTATAACAATAAAGAAAAAAATATGAGCAGTTCGGAAATGCAGATTGTGAAGCGCGATGGTAAGCGCGAATCGTTCTCAATAGAGAAGATAAAGAATGCCATACGCAAAGCCTTCCTTAGTGTGGGCGCTTTTGCTGGGGAGGAGGATTTAGTAAACATACTTTCGCGACTTAATATCAAGAACCTTACAACCGTAGAAGAGATTCAGAATCAGGTGGAAGTGGCGCTGATGGCCGAACAATATTTTGCCGTGGCGAAAAGTTACATGCTCTATCGACAAAGCCACAACGAAGACCGCGAAACGATGGAGAAGCTGCAGTTCCTTATGGATTACTGCAATGCCAAAAATCCAGCCACGGGCAGCAAGTACGATGCCAATGCCAATGTGGAGCAAAAAAACATTGCTACCTTGATAGGCGAACTGCCCAAGAGCGGTTTCATACGTCTCAACAGACGTCTTCTCACCAACAGACTGAAGGACATGTTTGGAAAAGAACTTTCTGACAAATACCTTCGTTTACTGAACCAACACTTCATCTATAAGAACGATGAAACAAGTTTAGCCAATTATTGCGCCAGCATCACCATGTACCCTTGGCTGTTGGAAGGTACGCGCCCGATAGGAGGCAATAGCACAGCACCGACCAATCTGAAGAGTTTTTGCGGAGGCTTTATTAACATGGTGTTCATCGTAAGTAGCATGTTAAGCGGTGCATGCGCCACACCTGAATTCCTCATGTATTTGAATTATTTTATTGAAAAGGAATATGGAGCAAACTATTATTTGCGCGTGGGCGAGGTGGTGGACAAAGGGCTGCGACAACGCACCTTGGATAAGGTGATAACCGATTGCTTTGAGCAAATAGTTTATTCGCTGAACCAACCCACGGGAGCACGTAACTTCCAAGCCGTGTTTTGGAATATCAGTTACTATGATCGTTACTATTTTGAAAGCCTTTTCGGCGAATTTGTATTCCCTGACGGCACCAAGCCACATTGGGATAGCCTCTCGTGGCTGCAAAAACGTTTTATGAAGTGGTTCAACAAGGAGCGTATGCGTACACCGCTCACCTTTCCAGTGGAAACCATGGCGTTGCTGGGAAAGGATGGTGACGTACGCGATGAGGAATGGGGCAACTTCGCGGCCGAGATGTACAGCGAAGGTCATAGTTTTTTCACCTATTTGAGCGACAATGCTGACAGCCTCTCCAGTTGCTGCCGCCTGCGCAACGAAATACAAGATAACGGCTTTTCCTATACCCTTGGCGCTGGAGGGGTGAGCACGGGTAGCAAAAGCGTATTGACCATAAACCTCAACAGGTGCGTACAATACGCCGTCAAGGGCGGGCTGAACTACATGGATTACCTTTCCGATGTGATAGATCTATGCCATAAGGTACAACTCGGCTACAACGAGAACCTCAAGGAGTTCCAAAAGAGAGGAATGTTGCCACTCTTCGACGCAGGATACATCAACATAGCGCGTCAGTACCTAACCATAGGGGTGAACGGGTTGGTTGAAGCGGCTGAGTTTCTCGGCATAACCATAAACGATAATCCCAAATATGAGCAGTTCGTGGGGAATGTGCTGGGGTTGGTGGAAAAATACAATAAAAAATACCGTACCAAGGAAGTCATGTTCAACTGCGAGATGATACCAGCCGAAAATGTCGGCGTAAAGCATGCCAAGTGGGACAAAGAGGATGGCTACGTAGTGCCGCGCGACTGCTATAATAGTTATTTTTATGTGGTGGAGGACCCCACCGTCAACGTGTTGGATAAGTTTCGTCTGCACGGACGACGCTATGTGCAACATCTCACTGGAGGCAGTGCCCTGCACTGCAACCTTGAGGAGCACCTCAGCAAGGAGCAATACAGACAGTTGTTGAGAGTAGCGGCAAAAGAGGGTTGCAATTACTTTACGTTCAACATCCCCAATACAATCTGCAACAAATGTGGGCATATCGACAAGCGATATTTGACGGAATGTCCAGAGTGCCATAGCCATGAAGTGGATTACCTAACGCGTGTAATAGGATATATGAAGAGAGTTTCCAACTTTAGCATGGCACGCCAAAAGGAAGCTGCAAAGCGCTACTATGCACCTATAAACATGCATGAGGAAGGGGCGCATGATGGGAATAACGCGGGAGAATGCGAAAGAGTCAGGAAAGAGCAAGGGGTATGTTAATTCTTTTCACACGCATCCCGATATTATCTGTCTTAAATCAGATTGTTATTGCGACAACGAAAATGGAAGAAGATGCTTAAGATTGTTGACTATGACATCGTTTTTGCCGAAGTGCCAGATGAAGTGACCCTTGCCTTCAACCTCTCTCGATGTCCAAACCGATGCGAAGGATGCCACAGTCCCCAGTTATGGCGCGACATCGGCGAGCCGTTGACACCGGAGCGTCTGGATAATCTGGTGGGACGTTATAGAAGCGGAATTACTTGCATTTGTTTCATGGGAGGTGACGGCGACACACAAAGTCTCGTTGAACTGACGGATTACGTGCGCCGCCAATACCCCGAGTTGCGGCGTGCTTGGTATAGCGGCCGTGCACATTTGCCCAAAGGCGTAAGTCCACTCCATTGGGACTATATCAAGCTGGGACCTTACATACCCAGTCGTGGCCCGCTGAACAAGCGAACCACCAACCAGCATTTTTACCGTGTGCTCCCCAATGGGAGACCGCAGGACATTACCTATCGTTTCTTAAGAAACGAGACTCTGCTGCAGACGGATGGCAAAGCGTAGTTGTTGTATTTTCAAAGCAAAGGGGTCGGCTACGCATGGCACATTCGCCGCCGACCCCTTTGCTTTTGCATTTCCTTCAGCAGCCGTGTAGCAAAACGCAGCACGAAGTCCTCTGAAACCATCAGGCCGAACTTGTGGCCTTGTTTGTGGCATAATGCAAATATTAAGGCGCTATTTAGGTGGGGTGCACTTGTTTGAAGACAAGGCTTATTGCGCATGGGCTTGGTCAAAACAGCCTTCTCTTGCTGTTTTTGGAACGTGTGGTGCACATATCCACAAGGTTTGAGTGGGGCGTTCTAATGCCGAAAACTCTTGAAAATATTTTCAAGTAGGCATACTTTTATTTATTCAATGGCGTTATTATTAATAAGTCAATGTAGAAATATTGCAAAAGATGAAAGATGGGTCTTTGAGTGGCAACATGGAACGGCGTCAACGCAGACTACAGAAGGTGACTATCATAGGCAGTGTGGTAAATTTGACGCTGGTGACGCTGAAGTTCGTGGCGGGCACGGTGGGACATTCCGCAGCCATGTTGGCTGATGCCGTGCATTCATGTTCCGATTTTGCCACAGACGTGGTGGTGTTGATATTCGTGAAGTTGGGAGCAAAGCCATGGGACGAAAGCCATGACTATGGTCATGGCAAGTTTGAGACGTTGGCCACGTTCCTTATTGGTGTGACGTTGCTGGCGGTAGGAGTGCTGATAGCAGTAGGAGGCGTGCGCAAAATCGTGTTTGTGGCGGGCGGCGGCGTGCTGCCATCGCCAGGCATGTTGGCTTTTATTGTGGCGCTGTTCAGCATCGTGTCCAAAGAGTGGACGTATCGTTTCACGGTACGGGCGGGCAAGGAAGAGCATTCGGAGACGGTGGTGGCCAACGCTTGGCATCATCGCAGC
>JAXFQM010000020.1:0-9094 GCA_034178965.1 Bacteroidales bacterium
CGGGGCAGCAAAAAGAACGAAAATCCCGCGTAGGTTTGGCCTACAGTGCGGTCTATTTCCACGCCTCGGTATTCGAGGAACTCGGCAATTTCGTGTGCGGTGTGGCATGGTGTGCCCTCTGTGAAGAGAGCGTTAGCAGCACCGGCCACAAGCAACTTGGGCTGGTAGGCTGCACCGGCATCGAAATAGAGGTCTATTTTTAGGATTTCCAGGTTCGGGTCGGGGAAAAGGCTTATCCCATCTCGCCTTTCGGGTGCAAGCCCGGAAAGGTCTATGGCGTTGATGTCGAGCATGGCGGTATTATTATTAGAAGTCTATTGTCAGTTTCAATGAAACCTGTCTGCCAGTGAGTTTGTTTGGGACGGGATAGTAGAGACTGTTGTAGTCAGAAATCCAAATGTAGGATACCTCGTTGTCGTAGTCAAGGAGATTGAACACGTCCAGCGACAGCCACACAGCGGCGATGTTGCGCAGGGGCATCCAGTTGCGTATCCTGTCGAATTTGGTTAGTTCAATGCTGTTTCCCCAGTCCACGCGCACATAGGGTTTTAGACGGAAGATGCGTTCCGTGTGTCCTGAAAAAGGCGAATTGGCGGGTAGTCCGCTGGCGGCCACAAAGTTTAGGCTCATCTTCCAGAAGGGTACACGTGGTACATAGTCTTGGAAGAACACCTTGAAAGAGATGCGCTGGTCTGTGGGGCGCGCCAGCCAGCCGAGGGTGTCGCCCAAAAGGTCCTCCCTCGTCTGCATCAGGCTTAGGCTGGCCCATGACTCCGCGCCAGGAACAAATTGGCCGTTCAGCCGCACGCTGAGACCGACGGCGTAGGCCACGGCATCGTTGTTGGCATCGTAGCGCATGCGCAGATTTTCGATGCGGTAGGGTGTCAGATGGGTGATGTATTTGTAATAGATGTCTGTGGTAAGACGGAACGGGCGGTCCCAAATTTTGAGGTCCCAGTCCAAGGTGCCTGTGGCTTGGTAGGAGTTTTGCGGGCGCAGGTTGAGGTTTAGGCTGCCATCGTCGTGACGATATTCGCGATAGAATGGGGGTTGTATGTACAAACCCGCAGCGAGGCGCAGCAGGATGTTTTTGTTGGTGCGTGGACGCAGGCTTGCACTGGCGCGCGGGCTTACCAGCAGGCGGTGTGAGATGCTTTCGTATCCGGCTGGCAGGGAGGTGTCGGCCGAAAGGCCGTAAAGTTGTGCACGTAGGCCGGCGGTGACGTTCACAAAGTCGCCATTTTGCGTGCGAAAGTTTTGTTCACGCATCGCATAGCCCATCAGACGCGTGTGAGACAGCATATTGTGCGCTGCACAGAAGTTTTGTAGCACGGGACTTTCGGGCACGGTGTCGTCCACGCCAGCCTGGTGGTGCACGAAAGGAAAGGAGAACCCGGCACTATCCACCCATTTCCATTCTCTCACGCGGTCGTCTACGCGCTCGTGTTGCAACTTTAGTCCCATTTTCCATGTGGAGTGCTTCCCGTAGGTCAACGCACTCAACTCAGAGGAAAATATTTGTGTGCGCATGTGGTTGCGCGCATGTTCCAAGTAACTGCCTACGCCGCGGTCCACACGTTGGTCGCCAGTGTCCACGGCACCGACGTTCAGTTCATAAAGCCAATATTGACTTTGCACGTCATAGATTTCGCTTTCGTTGTTGCATTGTAAGCTGGTTGTCCATTTTGTCCACCAATTCGGGTGGGGGTGGTAATTGAATGCCACGGCACCCAACGCGGTGCGGTATTGGTCGCGTTCTTGTCCATCGAAGTAGACGTCCAGTTCCAATGTTTGGAAAAAGCCGCCGAATGTAGTGGCCTGGCTATCTGGTGATATGCCATACACGTTTCGGGTTAGCAGGCCCAGCACGTCCACGCTGAACTTTTCGTTTAGCGTGTAGCCTGCCAACACTTGCAGGTCGGTGTAGTGGGTGTGGTAGGTTCCCTTGGTGTCGAGCGAGCGGAAAAGATATTGGTTGCTGCGTAGCCGCAAGCCTGTGGCATAATACATGTTGCCCGTGTTTCCCCTCACGGCCACGTTGGCGCCCAAGGGCGATACGCTGGCCGTGCCGCCGAAGTGTTCCACCAGTCGAAGGTAACTCACGTCCAAAACCGATGACATCTTGTCGCCATAACTGACATCGAATCCGCCAGGGGAGAAGTTGACACGGTCCACGAGGTCGGGGTTGACGATGCTCAAGCCTTCTTGTTGTCCGCTGCGCACCAATATGGGGCGGTATGCCTCCACGCCGTTGATGTAGACCAGGTTTTCGTCGAAACTGCCTCCGCGGACGGAATATTGTGAACTCATTTCGTTGTTTGAGTTCACGTCGGGCAGGGTTTTCAGCATGGCCTCAATGCCTCCGGCGGGGCCTGTCATGTGCTGCGCGTTTATTTTTTCGAGACGTGTGAATGAGTTGGTTCTTCGGCCCTCGTCCACTATTTCCACCGTCTCCAGCACGGGGGGCAGCAGAAAAAAGTCGAGCGCCACCACGTTCTTTCCTTTCAAGTAAACCAGTGTGTCCACCGTGGCGTATCCCACAAATTGGCAGCGCACGGTGGCGGTGTCGGTGGCGGGAACCGAAAAACTGTAACGTCCGTTCCAGTCCGCCGCGCCGCCCAGAACTCTACTGTTCCCCTTGTGGTGGGGCAGCGAAACGTTGGCCATGGGCAGCGTTTCGCCGCTCCCCCTGTCGCGCACCACGCCCCGCAGGAGGGTTTGCGCGTCTGCGCCCCCTGCGGCGTAGAGCAAAAGAAAGCAGGCGGTAAAGGCACCCCGCGAAAAAGCATTCAAACGCATAATATATTAACGCCAGTGACAAGCAAATATTGTGTAGGCAACATTTTTTTCCAGCACAGTGCAATAATAAGGATTAAACGGCGTTATTATTTCAAATGAAGAAATTGTATTTTTTTATGCTTGCCTGCTTGGCGATGCCTATTTGTTTTGCTCAAAAGACGACGGGCGAGGGGCTGTCGATGACCTTCACGTCGCAAACCGAGGCCAAGTTCTTCATCTACCTCAACGGACAGTTGCAAAACAAAAAGTCAACGGGCAGCATCACCCTATGCAACCTTGAGGACAAACGCTACCATGTGCGCATTGTGATGGATGACCCTTTCGAGATAGCCGCCACCGCCACCATAAGGCCCAACAAGGACAAAACACAGTATGCTGTGCTGTTCAATCCAGTGCGCGAACGCATATACGTGAAACAAGGCAAGGACAAATGGGAGGAGGGTGGATGGTATGGCGAGCCTTTTGCAGACACAGAACGCAATAAGGAAAATGAGCTGAGGCAATTAAAGGCAAAAGACGAGGAAAAGGCTGCCAAGAAAAGAGAAAGGCGACAATCCCGTAAGGAGCAAGTTGAACAAGCCGAAAATCATGGCACGACGGGCAAGGACGTGAAACAAAATAAAACACCAATCATAGTAGAAGACTAAACCATGAAGAGAACACTTATCCTATTCACGCTCATGGCCTTTGTGCTATCCGTAGCGGCGCAGAACCAGATGGACGAACAGGGTCGCCGCCAAGGATATTGGCTGAAGACCGACAAGAACGGCAACAAAATGTTCGAAGGCACTTTCAAGGACGGCCAAGAGACCGGCGTGTTCACCTACTATTACCCAAACGGGAAAGTGCGCCTGCGTAACACGTTCTCTGTGCCTGGAATCTATTGCCGCCACGAGGCTTTCGACGAGGAGGGGCGCATGTTGGCGGAAGGCTTCTATAACCAAAAGAACCGAGATAGCGTGTGGCGTTTCTACAACGAAAAGGGCATGCTGGTGAAGATAGGTTCCTATAGAATGGGCATCAAAGAGGGCGTACAGGTCATCTTTAACAGCGACGGCGATACGGCGGAATACAGCACGTGGCGCGACAACCACCGTGAAGGGCGTTGGTGGAAGCGCGTAGGCAAGAAGGGCTACATCACGGGAACATACCGCCACGGCGGACCAGACGGGCGCATGGTGGAATATGACGAGAACGGCAAACTGTGCCGCGACGGCAATTACAAAAATGGCGAAAAGGAGGGCAAATATCAATACTTCGACAATGGAGTGCTGACGGTGGATGAGCATTGGAGCAATGGCAACCTCGTCTCCCGCAGCATATTGGCCACGACGCCCAGCGGCAAACAATACGTTGCCACCACCTCCATCGCCTACATCTATCCCCGACAACAGCAGACAGCTATTTTCCTAATGGACGGCAAAATAATAGTGTGTAACGAGACGGTGGAAACCCTCTCGGACCGCATCGGCTTCGAAAAATTTGTGCTGATTGACCAAAAAAGCCGCATCATAGCCAATGTGGCGTGCATACAAGGACTAACCCGCACGGCCGACGGTAGGCAGTCGATTGCCCTCGAGCCCAAACCCGCTTTCGAGGTGTTTCCCTCGGAGGAGACGCAGAAGATGGTGCAGTCGCTCATGCGAGGTGGAGAAGGCATGCCGGAGGATTAACGTGCCCCTTAATGTCAATCTTTCGTAGTGGAAGGCTATCGTGGAGGAGGGATTACAAACTGTAAGCTACCAATCCCACTGCACCGCTGATGAGCAATAGCCATACGGGGCTGAACTTCGTCTTGAGGGTTACAAAGAATGCTATGGCGAAAATGGAGCACGAGAGAACGAATTGCATGTTCCAGCCCATTTTGCCGAAGTTAGAAGGAGTGAGCAGCAAGAGGGCGGCCGCGGCGATGAGTCCCGTCACGGCGAGACGCAGCACGCGCAACACATTGTTAACATCGGCGTTTTCCTTGTGGCTCAAAAGAAAACGTATCACCACAATCATAAGGACAAAAGGCACCGTGAGCACTGCCGCGGAGCATAAAGCAGCTCCCGCTGTGGCCACAGGCGCACCAAAGCCAGCGTTGGCCACAGCGGAGTAGCCTACGTATGTGGCGGCATTGATGCCAATGGGGCCCGGCGTCATTTGGCTAATGGCAACGATATCGGTGAATTCTTGGTTGGTTATCCAGGCGTGCTTCGTCACCACCTCACCTTGAATGAGCGCCAGCATAGCATAGCCGCCGCCAAAGTTGAAGGCACCGATTTTTAGGAAAGTCCAAAACAGTTGCAGGAACAACATGGCGTGGAAAGTTAAGGCCGTTTTTTTCGAACAGTGGTTTGAGAGGGGCGCCGCTGGACAACCTTGCCGTAGAGGTAGCCAAGCAGGCCAGCGGCAAGCACTATCAAGATAGGTGACACGCCCAACAACCAAATGAGCCCTGCCGCCGCAATGGGTATCCAAGCGTTGCGCCACGTGATGCCAGCCGTGCATGCCATGTTGAAAACTGGGGCTGCTATCAAGGCCGCCACGCAGGGGCGTAGGCCCATGAAGATCCTTTCTATAGCCACGTTACCGCGAAAGAAACGGAAGAACATGGCCAAAAGAAGGATGATGGCGAAAGGAGCCGCCACGTTGCCCGCCACGGCGCACAAAGCCCCTCGCTTGCCCTTTAGGCGATATCCCACCGCGCAGGCCATGTTGCCGGCGAATACCCCTGGCATGGCTTGCGACACGGCCAACAAGTCCAAGAAGTCCTGTTGTGACAGCCAGCCCTCTTTCTCCACGATTTCGCGTTGCATAAGCGGAATCATGGCGTAGCCGCCACCAATGGTGAAAGTGCCTATTTTCATGAAAATTTTAAATAAGTCGCAATATTTTACCATTTTCCTCGTTATCTTACATACGTAAATTATTTTGCAAAGATAAGAAGATAAATTGAGATATGAGCAGAATTATTTTTTTTGTGGGATTCATGATGTTCATCTTCGCCATGCTGGCTTTGGACTTAGGGGTGTTCAACAAACGCGACCATGTCATTGGCGTTAAGGAAAGCGCAAGAAACACCATCATGTGGGTGTTGCTGTCAATGGGCATGGCAGCACTCATCTATTTCCATGCCGAATGGGTGCACGGTATTCACAACATGGAAGATTTGCTTGCCTTGGCAAATGGAACGAGTTGGGGGGCTCTGCTGAACGGCGTCACCGACTACGACCAGGCCTTAAAGATTTACCGCAAGGAGATGGCGACGCAATACTTGGCAGGCTACTTCCTTGAAGAGTCGCTCTCCATTGACAATATCTTTGTAATCATTCTCATTTTCACTTCTTTTGGCATCCCCAAGGAATATTACCACCGCGTGTTGTTTTGGGGTATTTTGGGTGCCATCGTCATGCGTTTCATCTTCATCTTCGGAATAGGAGCCTTGGTGCATAGGTTTAGTTGGCTGCTTGCTGTTTTCGGCGCATTCTTGGTGTTCAGCGGTGTAAGGATGTTCAAGAAGAAAGAGGAGAATATTGACACCGCCAACCATCCCGTCGTGAAGTTTTGCACCAAATATTTTAGTGCCACCCCCAAGATAGATGGACATAAGTTCTTCAGCAGGATAGACGGGCGCAGTTACATGACGCCGTTGTTTATTACCTTGCTGGTCATTGAGTTTACCGACGTCATTTTTGCGGTAGACAGCATTCCGGCTGTCTTTGCCGTGACCACCGATACTTACATCGTCTTTTTTTCCAATATCTTCGCCGTGATGGGGCTACGCTCCCTGTTCTTCCTGTTGAGCGACATTAGCGACAAGTTTTGGCTGCTACAATATGGGCTTGGTGTGTTGCTCACCTTCATCGGCCTGAAGATGGTGTTGCACGAGTTCACTTCGTTCGACATTACGGCAGTTCAAAGCTTGTTAACCATTGTTGCCATCCTTGCGGCCAGCATTGTCTTGTCCATTGTAGTTCGCAAGCCTGCGAAGAAAGTCGAAAAAGACGTCCCATCAACATGACTATGGAATCTATAAGAAAAATATACAAGATAGGTTTCGGCCCCAGCAGCAGCCACACCATGGGGCCGCGCCGCGCCGCCGAGACATTCAAGGAAAAACATCCCCTTGCGGCGCGCTTCCACGTAACCCTCTTTGGCAGCCTTGCTGCCACGGGAAAGGGGCACCTCACTGATCGCGCCATCATCAATGCCCTTGCCCCCACGCCGGTGGACATTACATGGAAGCCAGATACGTTTCTCCCTTTCCATAACAATGCGATGACGTTCGAGGCGCTGGACGCTGACAACACGGTGTCGGATAGCCAGACCCTCTACAGCATAGGTGGTGGGGAACTTTCCGATGGCACGCCTTCCGACGAGCGGCACATATACGAGCATGTCAAGATGCGCCAAATTATGGAATATTGCTCGAAGGAGGGTCTTTGGTTGTGGGAATATGTGGAGCGACACGAAGATGAGGATTTGTGGGAATACCTTGCCACAGTGTGGGAGCAGATGCAACAGACTATCCATACGGGGCTGCACGCCGACCGCGTTCTTCCCGGACAACTGCACCTGCATAGCAAGGCGCGCCAATACTACGTGCGCGCCACCTCCTACCGCGAAAATCTGCAAGGGCGTTGCCTTGTCATCGCTTATGCCTTGGCTACCGCCGAGCAAAACGCCATGGGCGGCAAGGTGGTATCGGCTCCCACATGCGGTAGTGCGGGGGTTCTCCCCGCAGTGCTTTACCACCTGAAAAGAGTACATAACTTCAGCGACCTGTCCATCTTGAAAGCGTTGGCCACGGCAGGCCTGTTTGCCAATGTCATTAAAACAAATGCCTCCCTCAGCGGTGCAGAAGTGGGATGCCAGGGCGAGGTGGGCAGCGCGTGCGTGATGGCAGCCGTGGCTTCCAACCAACTGTTTGGCGGCACGCCGGCGCAAATAGAGTATGCCGCGGAGATGGCCATGGAGCATAATTTGGGGCTTACCTGTGACCCTGTGTGTGGATTGGTGCAGGTGCCTTGCATAGAGCGCAACGCCATGGCAGCCCTGCGTGCCTTGGACGTGAACATGTATGCCACCATAAGCGATGGCAATCACATGATATCTTTCGACAAGGTGGTGGAAACCATGAACCTCACTGGAAAGGACCTCCCAAGCTTATACAAGGAGACGGCGCTTGGTGGCCTTGCCCTCGACGAAGGCAAGGAACAATCGTCAAATGGTCATTGATGTTGGAGGGATGCTTGTCAGGTAGCCCTCCTGTGCATGCTGCTTTCCTTTTATCGTCGCAGTCACACACCCATGTGTTCACAGTCGATAATTAAGTCGGCGGCAGTGGCGGAAGCGGCAAGCATGAGGTCCTGCGGTGCGATTTGGAACATAAGGCCGCGTTGCCCGGCGCTGCAAAGGATGGTGTTGAAACGGAGCGCGCTTTTGTGGATATAGGTAGGGAAAAGTTTCTTCATGCCAATGGGGGAACAGCCACCGCGTATGTATCCCGTCAGTCCCAGCAGTTCGCGCAGGTGTACGGGCTCACATTTCTTGTTGCCGCTGATGCGTGCGGCTTTCTTGAGGTCTATTTCGCAAGGTGCGGGCACCACGCAAACAAAATATCCGCCCTTGTCGCCCTTTAGCACTATGGTTTTGAATAACCGCCAGGGGTCTTCGCCCAAGGCTTGTGCAGCGTGTTCTGCTCCCAGTTCCAGCTCGTCCACGGGATAGTCTCGAAGTTGGTAAGGTATGTTGCGTTGGTCCAGCAGACGGGCGGCGTTGGTTTTGTTTTGTTTCATGTTAGGATGTTCCTGTCTAACGCGCGTTATAATACACCATGCGCGCAAACCTCGTGTGTCTCGTGAGCGTGATAGGCAAACACGTGGCTTGTCGGTCAGAAGCGCAGCGTGGCTCCACACGTGAAACTGCGTGGCAGCGCGGGTCCGTAAATGTAGTCGCTGTCTCGGTCGATGCCTTTGTCCAAGTCGCTTTGGAAACTGTTGAACAGGTTGACAACACCGGCGGAGAGTTCCAATTGGGTCTTGTCGGCCAGTGGCAATTCGTAAGAAGCTTTCAGGTTTAAATCGAAGAAAGGGTCGCTTTCTATTTGTGTGTCTGTGGGCGTGCCGCTGCTGGCCAGGTGTGGTACCAGCATCTTGCCGGTGTATGTTCCAGTGACATCGATATCGAAGGCGTTGAAAGGGGTTACGCAGAGTGCAAGGTAGCCATACACGTCGGGGGTGCGCAGGATGCGCGTGGTGGGCGCTATGGAGGGGCTCCATTGCTCCGCCTCTTTGTAGCGGCTACGTTG
>JAXFQM010000021.1:0-2879 GCA_034178965.1 Bacteroidales bacterium
TGATAAGCATCTGTTTGCCATCCTTGAGAAACACCCATGTTTCAGGCACTTCCACGTAGGCCTTGTCATCCTCAGCATAAAGGGTATGCATAGCGCCAGTGGCGGCATCCACCAGCACCAGTTCGAGGTGGTTTTGCAGCCTGTTCATTCGCATGAAACACAACTGACCTGGATGTTGCGTCCATTGAAAGCGGGGAATGTATTGGTCATTTTGACTGCCTTCGTCCAATTGTAGGGTCTTGCCGCTAGCAATGTCATATATCAACAAGTCCACCACGCTGTTTGCCTCTCCCGCTTTGGGATACTTATATTTGTATTCCTCGGGATAGAGGTTACCCCATATTTGCATGGAGTATTCCCTCACTTTGCTCTCGTCGAAGCGCAGGAATGCTATCTTACGGCTATCGGGCGAAAAGAGGAAACCCTGCGTTATGGCAAATTCCTCCTCATACACCCAATCGGTGGTACCGTTGATGATGGCGTTTGCCTTGCCGTCGGCAGTGATGCGCGTTTCCTGATCCGACGCGATGTCGTAGAGGTATAGGTCGTTATCGCGCACGTATGCCACGCTCTTGCCGTTGGGCGCAAAAGTGGCCAAACGCACTTTTCCGCCTTGGGTAATCTTCTTCATCTCGCCACTGGCTATGTCGTATACATAATAGTCGCTCACGCCGCTGTGGCGGTATATTGGTTCGAAGCCTGCTGAGAACAGCAGTTGCTTCTCGTCTTGATCAAAGGCATAACTTTCCATGGGAGGCAGTGGCCGAGCCTTTCCGGCTATGCGTCCATCACCTGGCTTTTGTGTCGGGGCGCCGAAAAGGCACACATCCTTGATTTTTTCGCCTGTGGCATAACTGTACTGCTCCACGCCGTTACGGGTTAGGATGCAATAGTGTTCACCGTCCTTCATGCTGCGTATGCTTCCAATGCCGCTCATGCTGAAGGTGCCATCTTGCCATATATCCTCCAACGTAATGGACTTCAATCCTTGCGCCAGCGCCATGGATGCAAGCAGCATCATGCCAGCCAATATTGTCATTTTCTTCATGCTAACAGTAGTTTACTCTTGTTTTGGCGTCATTAATCTCTTTGCAAAAGTACTAAAAAAAATCCACATGCGAGAAACTTTCCACCCAAATAGCACTTTTTTTTGGCCACAAAGAAAAAAGTTTGTACCTTTGCAAACCGAAAAGCCAACCGTTTCAGAAACCCCATATCGCTGCAAATGGTTGAGTGCTAACACGGAGAGATGCCAGAGTGGTCGATTGGGGCGGTCTCGAAAACCGTTGATCTTTCGGGATCCGGGGGTTCGAATCCCTCTCTCTCCGCGAACTGCAACTGATATTTAGTCAGTTGCAGTTTTTGTTCCCCAGAAGTTCCCCAAAAGTAGGTCATCGCTGCTCAAATCCACTCTATGGATGCCCTCTGATTGGGTACTTTGGAAAAGACAAACCAGCCATAACTGACTGCCGACCCATTGACGCACCCAAAATCGCCGTTCTTGGCACACATCAGCCTTTCCTTGAACTGATAGACCGCCTGTAGCCATCCGTGCCGATACAGGCGCTCCCAGCGCCCCTTGCCCTCCAATGCCGTAGTCTTAAGCAGCATGACACACGGCTGACCCTGCGGAAGCACGGCAAGGCTATGCTCGATGAACTCCGTGGCAAACTTGTACGGCGGATTGGTGAGGATGCAGACATTGCCCTCATCGGCCAGGCACTCCGGCAACGGCTCTTTGAGGAAGTCAATGCCGACATATCCATAGCCCCTGTCCTTGATGTCCGTGCTGACCACCTCGCGCCCACTCTCTATGAGTGCCTTTGACAGATGACCTGCCCCACATGCGCACTCCCACACATGGTGAGGAACGTCATACACCTGCAGCAGTTTCTCAATGGCTACAGGGTCTGTGGCGTAATAGTCATCACACTGCCTCTCGCCCTCGGCATGGTTTGAGGCTGCGATGGTCTTATAGACGCTGTTCGTGTTTCCCGTCCAGTCCTTCACCTCTGCCATACCTTGAACACAATCCAAATGATGAACGCCAACAGTCCGACACCGCCAATCCATGCCAATGCCTTGATTGGCCATGGAACAGGTTTCGCCACCTCTACAATCGTCTCGCCTTGTATCTCCAACAGCTGCCTCTGCAACTCTTCTATGCGCTGCCTGTAGTAACTCTCTTTCGCGCGGTATTCCTCCGATGTCTCTCTTATCACCTTCGTCAGACGCTCGACCTCGCGCTCATGCACAACGCCATTCGTATCTACATAGGTAATCCTCTCAACGAATCGGTCCACGCTGTCATAGCGGATGTCCGTCACTAATGTTGTGTCATGGAGGTACACCTCCGTTGTGTCATGGACTTGCTCAACGATGGTGTCAGTCACGCTCACAAACTCCCGTGAGCCTCTGCATGAACATATCATCGATGCCAATAAGATGATGCTTATTGCGAATATCAGTTTCTTCATGATGTCTTATTTCAATTTTTGTTCGATTTTTGCAATAACGTGTACAAAAATTGCCATTTTTTGAACATATTACGTCCTATATGTTACAAAATCGCCGTTTTTTGTACACGTCATTCGCCCTTTGGTATGCCCTTTCATTTGAGGTGGCACTTATAGATGTGGGGAACATCCGCGCCTGGCTTACCTGCCTCTGAGAACTCAACGACCTTGTTGTTGCTGTATTTCAGCGACCCCCAGCCGATGTTTCCAAGTCTGCGCTTCCAGCCCTTGATAAAGCGTTTCTGCGAAGGGTCTCGGCGCACGATGTCATCAAAGAACTTCTCACGCTGCACCTTGACCTCATCAAAGAACTGCTTGTAGTCAGGCACACCGTTCAACGCCTCAATCGTCTTGGGGCCAACA
>JAXFQM010000086.1:0-10004 GCA_034178965.1 Bacteroidales bacterium
ATTAAAATTTAATAATATAATTCATTAAAACAAAAAGTCATGAGCGGACTATTTGGCATCGTTTCCAAAGGAGAATGCGCAACCGATCTCTTCTACGGAACCGACTATCACTCGCACCTCGGCACACGCCGCGCCGGAATGAGCACCTTCGAAAAAGGCCGCGTACACCTCAACATCCACGACATTTCCAACAGCTATTTCCGCACGAAATTCGCTTCGGACATGCACGAAATGAAAGGTGACAAAGGCATCGGCGTCATCAGCGACACCGACCCGCAACCCATCGTGGTGAACAGCCACTTGGGACGCTTCGCCGTGGTCACCGTGGGTAAAATCAACAACATGGAGGAATTGGAGCAAATGTGCTTCCAGCAAAACCAGCAGTTCACAGAACTCTCCATGGGGGGCACCAATCCCACCGAATTGGTGGCCATGCTCATTACGCAAGGCAAGGATTTCGCCGACGGCATTCGCAACGTATTCAGCCAAGTGGACGGGAGTGTGACATTCTTGGTCTTAACACCCGAAGGCATCATTGCGGCTCGCGACTTCTTAGGGCGCACGCCGTTAGTCATCGGACGAAGGGGTACCGATTATGCCGTAGCCAGCGAAAACCACAGTTATATTAACCTGGAATACCAAACAGTACGCTTTGTGGCCCCAGGCGAAGCCATCTACATCAAACATGACGGCCTGCACCAACTGGTGGAGCCCAACACTAAGATGCAAATATGCAGTTTCCTATGGATATATTACGGCTACCCCTGCGTAGACTACGAAGGCATCAACGCCGAGGAAGTGCGCTACAAATTGGGAAGCGCCATGGGAAAGACTGACGACGTGGAGGCTGACTTCGTGAGTTCCATACCCGACAGCGGCATAGGCATGGCCTTGGGCTATGCCATGGGAAAAGGCATACCCTACAAAAGAGGCGTGCTAAAATACACTCCCACGTGGAGCCGCAGTTTCATGCCCGTGAACCAAGAAGCCCGGCAATTGGTGGCAAAAATGAAACTCATCCCAAACAAGGCTATTTTAGAGGGAAAGGAAGTGGTGTTTTGCGATGACAGCATTGTACGTGGCACGCAATTGAGGGACAACGTGAAAATGCTGTACGATGCAGGTGTGAAGCACATTCATGTGCGCATCAGTTGCCCGCCGCTGGTGCACGGCTGCAACTTCATCAACTTCAGCGCAAGCAAAACAGACATGGAAATGATTGCACGGCGCTGCATAGAAGAGCTGGAAGGAGGCATGGTGAGAAACGAAGAACTATACCAAGACAACACCACGCCACAATATGCCGCCATGGTGGAAATGATACGTAAGCATTTGGGCGTGGACACACTGAAATTTAATAACCTGCAAACCGTGTGCGACGCCATCGGCCTACCCACCGAAAAGGTTTGCACCCACTGTTTCGATGGCAGCAGTTATACCGTCAAGCAAGCCAAGCAATTGCACCTTGATTTCAATTAAAGCGACCTTGTCCAAAAAACTGCTCATCATTGTTTCGATCCTTCTAATAGGCAGCATGGGGCTTAATGCACAAACCGTGCTGCCTTGCTATGCTATTGCTTCCAGTTACGGCATTGATAGCGCCCTGGTGGAAGATACTACGCAAGTGACGCAGTGGCTGAACACACTACCCGACACCAGTCTTGGCAACAGGGGCACACAATGCGCCTTGCTCAACACCAAGGTGCAACATATGCTGTCGTCGTTGCGCAACACCTATCCCGAACACGACGGCAAACTATGGATAGACAGCAACACCTGCATTACAGACCACAAAACCTACGCGCTGAAACTCTCTGCGCTGTCGAAGTTCCTCATGCGCAAGGCGGCGGAGTATGACCGCAGGGAACAAGAACGCATTCTAACGGAGCTGCGCGTCGCAGAACAGGAAGCACGCGCCAAAGCACAAGCCGAACAACAAGCACGCAATGACAGTTTGGCGGCGCTTAAAACAGCCATCATCGAAATGCACCGGCAAATAAGCCAGTTGACAGACGGGGAAAGCACTGACGACCGAAGACGCCAAGCAAGGCTAAAGGATATTTATTTCTGCTATCTCTCACTCTACAATAAATATGACCTCTCACCCGCATATGCCACCAGCGTGCAACTGCAACAATTACGCATCCTGCTGAATGTACAGCGCAGTATTACAGACAGTTTATTGGGACCCAACAGTTATGACAGACGCATTGCGGCCTTCGTGAACACAATCAAGCAACGCTGTGCAACAGGACACAAAGAGGTAAGCAAGGCATACTACCAAAACTTTCATGGCACGGAGATACCAGTAAATTTCAGCAACGTAGCGGAATACCGCGACTTTGTCAACAAACTGGAAGAAATGATATGCGTGCAAGAATATTATTTGCGCTCCGTGGATATTTTGGAACAGATGGACCGCGGCACTGCCACCGTGATGCACAGGGCAGCCAAAAGGCGTAATGTGCAAGCCTCGTACAAGGCAGCACTGGCTTCTTTGGACAAAGTGCCAGCATTTGTCTCGCCAAAGGAAGGCGACGCCTTTTTGAGAAAACTGGAGGATTTTGTGGAGACGCAACAACAATACATCGTCGTGATGGACCACATGGACAGCATAGACCTACGCGGAAAAGAGGTGGTCTATGCCTGTGGCAAGCACTTCGCGGACGTAGCGGCGGCATACAATGAACTGGCATCCACCTATGACTTCTCGCCTTCCTTCACCACCTCGGAGGGAGCCGCATTCTACGACAAAACGTTAGATGACTTCGAAGAAATGCAAGATGCCTACTTGAAAATCATCGACTTAAGGCAAACCATCAAGACACAGGACGACAAACTGTTAGACAACAAAAAACTGCCACGAGAAGTAAGGTCGGGATACAAACTCATTAAAGGCTTAACACAAATCAAACCTGACTTTAGTACCATGGCCCGCGGAGAGTTGTTCATCGACGGCCTAAAAAAATTCATCAGTCTGCAAGGCAAGGTGGAAGCCATCGCATACTCCCAATTGGAAATTGATAATGACGAGCAACGACTAAAATTGATGGGAAAAGCAAACAGACACACAGTAAACGCATACAAACTACTGCGCCATGACATGAAGCAAGACTTCACCATAACCGCGGAAAGCGACCTGGATGAATATGCCAAATACCAGGAACGTCAACGACGGCTGCAAGGACAATTCATAAACATCATCCAATCCAACGAACGAACGGAATACAATCGCCGTTTCCAAGGCGTGAGGGATCCTACAAAAATTAGGCTCATATTGGACAGCAGAAAATCTTGAAATCATCTTTTCCCCCGCCCCTTGGCTCAAGCCACATAGCAAGCATCTTTAATATCAACGCATATCGTTAACATCAAAGAATAGACCCACCAATCTATTCTTTTCAAAACAAACAATCAGATGAACAAAAATAAAACCATGATGAAGAAAGTAGCCATCATCCTGTCTGGTTGCGGCAACCGCGACGGCAGCGAACTACAAGAAACATTATCCCTGATGCTTGCGTTGGACCGCAATGGACTGGCCTATCAATGCTTCGCCCCGAAAGGAGAAATCCGAGTAGCCTCATATCTTAAGGAGGGCGACACTGGCGAAAAACGCGACATGCCGGAAGAATCGGCACGCATTGCCCGCGGTAACTTAAAAGTCTTGACAGACTATACCCCCGCTGACTACGATGCACTTGCCCTGCCTGGAGGGATGGGGGCTGCTCGTAATCTATCCTCCTATGCCTTCGACGGCGAGAAAATGACCGTGGAGCCCTCTGTGGAACAAGCCATCCTCGCCACCCACGATGCGGGAAAACCTGTATTGGCCATGTGCATAGCACCAATGGTGCTGGCCAAAACGCTGGGAAAATATGACGTAATACTAACTTTGGGCGGCCAAAACGATGCAGCGCGCACGGCACAAACTTTGGGTGCCCAAACAAGAGTTTGCGGCCCCACCGACGTGTGCCACGACACAAAAAACCGCGTTCTAACAACACCGGCATACATGGTGGCAACCAGCATCAGCGAAATATTTGAAGGTGCAGAAAATATGGTGCGTGCCTTGCTCGAAATAATCCCATAAACGCCACGAAACAACGATGACAAACAAGCGGCTTCTTGCCTTATTAACCGCTATCCTACTGGTTCTTCATCCAGGCGTGGCGCAAACGAAATATTGCGCCACGGATGCAAAACGTCCTAAGGTGGCTGTGGTGCTCAGTGGTGGCGGTGCCAAGGGCAGCGCGCATGTCGGAGCGCTGAAGATGATAGAGCAGATGGGTATACCAGTGGATATGGTAGTGGGCACCAGCATGGGAGCCTTGATAGGTGGGCTATACAGCATTGGTTTTGGAGCACAGCAAATAGACTCGCTGCTGAAAATTCAAGACTGGGACATGCTGCTCCTCGACCGAGCGGACCCCTTGCAACAAAACCTTACGGAGCGAAGACGCAATAGCCGTTATTTTTTTTCCGCCTCATTGGAAAATTGGCACTCATTTCGCTGGGACAGCCAAGGACTGGTAAAAGGCACTAATATTGACAACCTTTTCGCTCAATTGACCAAGGAATACCATGATAGCATCTCGTTTGATTCGCTGCCCATACCCTACGCTGCCGTTGCCACCGACTTGGTGCGCGACAGCCAGGTGGTGATGCGGCAGGGGCGTCTAGCAACAGCCATGCGAGCCAGTATGAGCATTCCTTTGGTATTTTCTCCCGTGCTATACAAAGGCATGCTGCTGGCCGATGGGGGGCTCAAAGACAACTTCCCTGTGGATGTGGCACGGCAGATGGGAGCAGACATCGTGATTGGTATCAGCGTGCAAAACGACGAACCACGGCATGTAGAAGATTTCCGCAGTACCATGAGCGTGATAGGCGCTATTGTGGATGGAATGACCGTTGCTAAAACGGACGAGAATGCAAAGTTATGCGACGTGCATATCAAAGTGGACGTGAAAGGATTTTCCACCATGAGTTTCTCACGCAACGCCATCGACACGCTTATTGCTCGAGGCTATTCGGCCGCACAGCAACATATTGACAAGTTGGCGGAAATACGCCATCTGTTAGGCGACGCAAAGCCACAACACCCACACTACGATGCACTCAAAAACAACGACAAAATATACATAAGCCAGCTTAAGACGCATGGCATGTACAGTTACGATAGCATCCACCTCGCCAAGCATCTCTTGAAAGAAAGCAAGGACAGTATTTCTATTTCCAAAATAGAGAACTTGGTGGGCATGTTGCGCGAAAGACTTCTCTATAACAACCCGTCCTACCTGCTTAGCCGACTGCCAGACTCCAGTTACTCCCTTTCATTAAACACGGAAGGCAAAAAAGCCGCGCAACTGTTCTTTGGTGTGCGCTACGACAATTTGGACCGCGTGGCCATGCAAATTTCCAGCATCATTCCCTTGCCTTGGGAAAAGGTGCCCATCATCCTGCAACCCACTTTACGCCTGGGCGAAAAACAAGAAATAATGATTGCCACCAGCATAAGCCCTTTCACCACTGGCATGTTGAGCCTTTCCTACCTCTTTCAACACAACAGGCTGGACGTTTACGAGGAGGGGCTGCGCTCTTACAACATCGACTACGCGTTGCACGAAGCAGATTTTGGAATAAAGGAATATGGCTTTAAGAACTTACTCCTTGACCTCTTCTGCCGCTGGGATTGGATTTCGGAAAGCACCGTACTCTCCTCTTCCAACGAAAATCTCAACCACATGGCAGGCACGCATCTTTTCTCCTACTATGGACGCTTGCATTATAACAACCAAAACCATAATTTCCTTGCAACGCAAGGTACCGACTTCGTAGCCGAATACTCCCTGCACACCGACAATTTCCACCATTACCAAGGAGCCGCGCCCATCTCTATCGCCTCTGTGCGATTGCAAAAGGCTTTTCCACTGAACCTAAACTTGTCATTTGAACCACTGTTATACGGGCGCGCTATTTTTGACGACAAAGTACCTGCTTTGCTATCCAACTACATAGGTGGCCCTTTCTTTGGCCATTCTATTAACCAGCAATTACCCTTCGCTGGTACCTTGCACTTGGAATTCGTTGGACGCTATTTTCTTGCCTCGGAAGCCGAGTTGCGATACCACATTTTGAAGGACCATTACGTCTTATTCACACTGGCTTTGGGCAACGCCGCAAATGAAATTGAGAATTTGTTTACGGGATTTCCCATGATTGGTTGCCGCATGGCATATGTCTATACTTCCGTTATTGGTCCTCTTAGCACAGGACTGGGCTTCAGCAATATTTCCAACGGTCTCAACCTATTTATCAACATAGGACACACTTTTTGACACGTTTTTTTGGCTGGAATGCCATGTAAAATCACCCCTTACTGGCCTAATTTCGGCAACCAAAACCCGCTTTAAGGCCTATCAAGGGCGGCTAAACACCCTTTTTGCGTTTTGGGAAAGGCTGGCGAAAAATGCAGCCGTTTTTCCATTCACTACAACCCAACGCAGAATGACCAGCAATGACGACCCCCTTTCCACAGAGAGGGCAAGCATCTCCCTCTTTCACGAGCTTAACGCGGGAGCGGGACCTTTGAGACGGTGCCATAGAAGGAATTTCAACCTTAGAGATAGCCAGCTTCCTTGCCACTTTGTGCGGCTCCTCAACTGCGACCATGGCTGCGACTTGGCGAGTGGAATTATCGTTAAGCACTTGCTGCACCAACTGAGTTACCATCTGTTTGAGTTCTTCAATAAATTGAACCGCACTGTAGTTGCATGCCTCTATTTCGCGCAACTTTTTTTCCCATTGCCCTGTGAGTTCCGCGCTTTTTAGAAGTTCCTCGTGGATAATGCCGATTAGATCCATGCCTGTTTGGGTTGCAATGAGGTTCTTGCGTTCCTTGCGAACATATCCCCTCTTGAAAAGCGTTTCTATGATGGCCGCCCTCGTGGATGGACGTCCTATGCCATTCTCTTTCAAAGCGTCGCGAAGTTCCTCTTTCTCCACAAAACGCCCCGCCGTTTCCATGGCTCGCAACAAGGTGGCTTCTGTATAGGGCTTAGGGGGCGTGGTCCATTTTTCGGCCAGGATTGGCTCGTGCAGGCCATGTTCACCTTTCTTGAAGTCTGGTAAAGCCTTTTCCTCTTTCATATTCCCGTCCTCGTCATCGTTCTTGTCCATTTTGTCGAAAACGACTCGCCAACCTGAAACTAAAATTTGCTTGCCCGTAGCGGAAAACGTCAAATTCTCCACATTTCCCATTACCGTGGTATTTGAGACCTTGCAATCAGGATAAAAAACGGCAATGAAGCGACGCGCTATCAAGTCGAAAACCATTTTTTCCTCACGGCTCATCGACACGGAAACTGGATTTACTCCGGTTGGTATTATTGCATGATGGTCAGTGACCTTGCTGTTGTCAAAGACACGCTTTGTCTTGGGTAGCGCTTTCCCTTTTAGCGAAACAACGTAGTCGGCATAAGGAACAAGACCTTCCAATATCTGTGGGCATTTGGGATAGATGTCGTCGTTGAGATACGTGGTATCAACACGGGGATATGTGGTGGCTTTCTTTTCGTATAGGCTTTGTATTAACTTTAAAGTCTCTTCAGCGCTGAAACTATATTTTTTATTACACTCCACTTGCAAGGAAGTCAAGTCGAATAAGCGCGGAGCATGCTCTATACCGTCCTTTTTACTTACGACTGTTATATGGAATTCCTTTCCACGAATGCTTTCGAGAGCGTTCAATCCCATTTCCTGTTTGGAGAATCGCCCCTTGGGTAATTTTGTGGCATCATCGCTTTCCGAGTCGCCATCGGTTTTTAGGTTAAAAAGCGTTTCTCTATATTTTGTGGCAAGGAGCCAATATTGCTCTGGTTTGAAAGAATTAATTTCGTGTTGTTTATTGACAATGAGAGCCAATGTGGGCGTTTGTACGCGTCCAATAGATAGGACCTGCCGTGAGCCTTGGCTGTATTTGAGCGTATAAAGGCGCGTGGCATTCATTCCCAATAGCCAATCACCAATGGCACGGCATAATCCTGCTTGGTAAAGCGGCAAATAGTCGTTTTGTGGGCGCAACGTATTGAACCCTTCTCGTATACTTTCTTCAGTGAGGCTCGAAATCCACAGACGTTGAACTGGGCACGCAGCCTTGGCTTTTTGCATCACCCAGCGTTGTATCAATTCACCCTCCTGTCCCGCATCGCCGCAGTTTACAATGCCATCGGCCGCCTGCAACAAAGTTTCTATGATGTGGAACTGACGTTCATAAGTCTTGTTGGGGATTAACTTGATACCAAAACGCTCTGGTATCATAGGTAGGCGGCTCAGCGTCCATGGTCTCCAACGTTCCGTATAGTCCTCGGGCTCCTTGAGACTGCACAAATGGCCAAAAGTCCACGTTACCTGGTAACCGTTCCCCTCCATGTACCCGTCATGGGGTGTTGCTGCACCCAACACACGGGCTATGTCCTTTGCTACGCTGGGCTTCTCGGCTATGCACACTATCATAATAACAAGTATTCACGATAACAATGCCTTCAATTAACCAGGCTTAGATTGATATTTGATATGCTTTTGTGACTGGCATTATGAAAAAAGCCTTTCGTAAAAAGGGCATCAACAAACTGCACAAACCACCGGTAAACAAAAAATATTACATATAAATCAATAACTTATCGAAGTCATACCCATTCGTGATGCATTTTATGTAATAGAGATCAACTCACATCATGAACCCAATCATTCTAAGCCATTTCATTATTTCATCAAATAGATTTGCGCCCATTCTTCCATGACGGAATCGGTCACCTTCTCTAACCCAAGTTCCGTTGCACGCGTCTCAAGATCAGGTATGTCTGCTTCAAAGAATCCGCTCAATAGTAGTATTCCGTCCTCCTTCATGGCAGAGACATAGGACGACATGTCTTTGAGAAGGATATTCTTGTTGATGTTGGCCAAAACAATGTCGTAGGTTGGCTGCGTGGTCAGCGTGGTTGCATCGCCCAAACGGCAGGTAACGATGTTTTCACACCCATTGGTTGCTACGTTTTCCTCCGCATTGCGCCATGCACATTCGTCCACGTCCACGGCATCCACGTACGATGCGCCCATCTTAGCGGCCAATATGGAAAGCACCGCCGTGCCACATCCCATGTCGAGCACCACTTTGCCTTTCACGGTCTCACCCATATCCATCAATTGGGAAAGCATGAGGCCAGTGGTGGGGTGATGCGCCGTGCCAAAAGCCATCTTGGGATTTATGACAATGTCGTATGTCACATCTTCGCGCACTGGATGGAAAGGGGCACGTACATAACACACCTCGCCTAAACCACCCCCGATAAGGACAGCTTCGTGATGACTCTCCCACTCGGCGTTCCAATCCTTGTCGGGCATCAACTCGAAGGTATAGGAGCATTTGCAGTTTTCCAAGTTCTCATCCAACGTCTTCCGTAGCCAAGCTTCATTGAAATCCTTCTTGGGGACGTAGGCCTTCAAACCTTCATCCGTCTCTTCAAAACTATCGTAAGGTCCTTCATCGCCCAGCGCATACACCACTATGTCTCGGTAGGGTACAATGGGGTTTAGGCATATGGTTACTTGCATGTATTCCATTATGTTTAAGGTTTCTTGGGGTTTGTTCTATTTTTTGATTCAGTTTAACATTAAGACCTGTGAGATGGGTGTAAAGTGCAAGCAAGAACGATAGCCTGCTTATTTAGACTGGCAGCGGAAGGGGGGCTGGGGCGTAACGCGCAGGATTTTTCTTGTTTGACCATTAACCATTCTTCAACGATGCATCGAAATGTTCGAACTTCGATTGTGGATACTTCACTTTAGCGAGAAATAGACCACAGGCTGGCATGGAAACGCCAGCGGCACAACGGTCTTTCTTCTCAATAACTGCTCTGAAGCCTTCTAACGAAAGCGTGCCGCGACCCACGTCAAGCAATGTGCCCGTAACGCTGCGTACCATGTTTCGGAGAAAACGGTTG
>JAXFQM010000189.1:0-19397 GCA_034178965.1 Bacteroidales bacterium
CGCCCTGTGCATTCGCGTCCTCGGCGGTACGAAGAAACGCTATGCTTCCATTGGCGATACCGTTGTTGTTGCCATTAAAGATGCAACCCCTTCCGGACAGGTGAAGAAGGGCTCTGTCTCCAAAGCTGTCGTGGTACGTACCACAAAGGAAATTCGCCGTCCGGACGGAAGTTATATCCGTTTCGATGACAACGCCTGTGTGCTTCTTACCGCACAAGACGAGATGCGGGGCACGCGCATATTCGGCCCCGTGGCGCGCGAACTGCGTGACAAGCAATTTACCAAGATTGTTTCGCTGGCCCCAGAAGTCCTCTAATCATTGTAAAAAGTCAGAGCAAATTGCAAATTATTTGTTGTTATTTGCTAAAAAGAAAAAGAAGAAGAAATGAAACTGCACGTTAAGAAAGGTGATACCGTAATGGTGATAGCCGGAGACGACAAAGGTAAGACCGGTAAAGTACTGAAGGTGTATCCCGAAAAGAACCGCGCCATCGTGGAGGGCAGAAACATCATTAAGAAGCACACCAAGCCCAATGCCAAGAATACTCAAGGCGGAATTGTGGAGCAGGAAGCCCCTATCCACTTGAGCAATTTGATGGTCATGGAAGGCAAGACCCCCACACGCATCGGACGCAAAATGGACGAAAAGTCTGGTAAATTAGTACGTTATTCTAAAAAAACTGGGGAGGAAATCAAATAATGAGTTATATTCCGACACTGAAAACCAAGTATAACGAGGAAATAAAGCCCGCTCTTATAAAAGAATATGGCTATAAGACTGTCATGCAGTGTCCGCGTTTGGAGAAAATTACCCTAAACCAAGGATTGGGTAAGTTAGCCATTAATGACAAGAAGGTCATAGACAAGGGCATCGAAGAGATGACGGCCATTGCTGGCCAGAAAGCCGTTGCTACAAAAAGCAAAAAAGATATCTCAAACTTCA
Organism: Bacteroidales bacterium; assembly: GCA_034178965.1. Classification (GTDB taxonomy): domain Bacteria; phylum Bacteroidota; class Bacteroidia; order Bacteroidales; family P3; genus Colimorpha. Next base: position 944 of record JAXFQM010000189.1, read on the forward strand.
AGTTACGTCGAGGCATGCCCATTGGTGTGCGCGTAACGTTGAGAGGAGAGAGAATGTATGAGTTCCTTGAGCGTTTAATTACAGCCTCTATCCCTCGTATCCGTGACTTCCGTGGCATAAACGACAAAGGTTTCGATGGACGTGGAAACTATACTTTCGGTATCTCCGAGCAGATTATTTTCCCTGAAATCGACATTGACAAGATAGACCGCATCCAGGGAATGGACATCACCTTTGTCACCACAGCGAAAACTGACAGGGAGTGCATGAGTTTGTTGAAGAATTTTGGCCTTCCGTTTAAAAATCAAAAATAAGGAAAGAGATAATGGCAAAAGAATCGATCAAAGCGAGAGAACGCAAAAGAGCCAAGATGGTGGCAAAATACGCTGCCAAGCGCGCTGCCTTGAAGGAAATTGTGCGAACAGGTGATCTAGAAGAAGTGGACAAAGCTGTCATTGCACTTCAAAAGCTCCCCAAGAACGCTTGCCCAATACGCATGCACAATCGTTGCCAGCTCACGGGCCGTCCCAAGGGATATATGCGCCAATTCGGTATTTCGCGTATCAATTTCCGCGAGATGGCCGTAAGCGGCCTTATTCCTGGCGTAAAAAAAGCAAGTTGGTAAATAATGAAATATTATGTAGTATTGTAAGTTGACAGACTGAATGTCAATACTGCAAAACTTAAAATTTAAAGAAAATGGTAACAGATCCTATCGCAGACTATTTGACACGCATGCGTAACGCCATTATGGCCAAGCATCGCGTGGTGGAAATACCTGCTTCCAAAATGAAGAAAGAGATTACCAAAATCTTATTCGAGAAAGGCTATATCCTTAATTATAAGTTTGAAAACGAGGGTCAGCCCAATCAGGGCATCAAGATTGCCCTGAAGTATCATCCCGTGACCAAGATGAGTGCAATTAGCAACCTTAAACGCATCTCCACTCCAGGCTTGCGCCGTTATGTCTCTGTTGAAGAGATGCCGCGTGTGATGAACGGTCTCGGAATCGCTATTATTTCTACATCCAAAGGTCTGATGACCGACAAAGAGGCTCGCAACCTGAACGTAGGCGGCGAGGTTATTTGCTATGTCAGCTAATAAATTATAAGAGGAGATTCAAAAAATGTCAAGAATAGGTAAATTGCCCATAGCTCTGCCCAAGGGTGTGGAAATATCCGTCTCAGACGACAATGTGCTGACAGTGAAAGGCCCCAAGGGTACCATGACGCAGCAAGTGAATCCTGCTATCCAAATGAACGTGGAGGAAGGCAATCTGCTTTTTTCACGTCCCGATGACACCAAAGTCATGAAGGCCATGCATGGTTTGTATCGCGCTTTGGCTCATAATATGGTTTTGGGTGTAAGCGAAGGCTTCAAGACCGTTCAGGAAGTCATCGGTGTGGGTTGGAAAGTGCAGGCACAAGGTCAGGTTTTAGAAATGGATCTTGGCTATAGTCACAAGATTTTTATGGAGTTGCCAGAACAAATTCACGTTGAGACTGTTACTGAGAAAGGTAAGAACCCCATTATTACCATGACCAGTTGTGACAAGCAATTGCTGGGTTTGGCCGCTGCCAAAATTCGTTCGTTGCGCAAGCCAGAACCCTACAAGGGCAAAGGTATTCGCTTCCAGGGAGAAGAAATCCGTAAGAAAGCAGGTAAGGCTGCTGCCAAGTAATAGTTGCTAAAGAGAGAACGTAAGTTCTTCTACAAGAAGTCCAAGAAGACACAAATAAATAGCTAATAAAATGGCAACAAAAAAAGAAATAAGAAGACAGAAGATTAAGTATAGAATTCGTCATAAGGTGAACGGTACTCCCGAGATGCCACGCCTGTCTGTGTTTCGTAGTAACAAAGAGATCTATGCACAGATTATCGACGATGAAAAAGGAATGACGTTGACAGCAGCCTGCTCGTTGGAGAAGGGTGTAGATAAGAGTGGAAAAAAGGCTGAAGTAGCCGCAAGAGTAGGTAAACTTGTTGGAGAGCGTGCTGTGGCCGCTGGCATCAGCAAGGTTGTTTTTGACCGCAATGGCTATCTCTATCACGGTCGTGTAAAATCATTGGCAGACGGAGCTCGTGAAGGTGGTTTAAAATTCTAATATTATCATGGCAGAAGTAAACGTAAAAAGAGTGAAATCGAGCGAGATAGAGTTCAAAGAGCGTCTCGTGGCTGTTAACCGCGTTATCAAGGTCACAAAGGGTGGCCGTGCATTCCGCTTTGCGGCTGTCGTGGTTATTGGAAATGAAAATGGCGTGGTGGGCTATGGCCTTGGCAAGAGCAAGGAAGTTCAATCCGCTATACAGAAAGGTGTGGACGATGCCAAAAAGAACTTGGTGAAAGTTCCTGTTGTGAATAGCACCATTCCTCATGAGCAAGAAGGCAAGTATAGCGGAGCAAAGGTATTTCTGAAACCAGCGGCTCCAGGAACGGGAGTTGTGGCGGGTGGTGCCATGCGTGCTGTGTTGGAGAGTGTTGGTGTGAAGGACGTGTTGGCCAAGAGTAAGGGGTCTTCCAACCCTCATAGTGTGGTGAAAGCCACCATTAATGCCTTGTTGCAGATGAAAGATCCTTATATGGTATCGCAATTGCGCGGCATTCCGATGGACAAAGTGTTTAATGGTTAATCAATAGGAGGCTATCAATTATGGCAGAAGAAAAAATGATTCGCGTAAGACAAATTAAGAGTGCCATTGGCTATCCCGAGCGTGAGAAGCGTACATTGGCAGCCCTTGGTCTGAAAAAGATGCATCGTCCCCATGACTTGAAGGCTACACCTCAAGTGTTGGGAATGGTAAATGCTGTGAAACACTTGGTTTCCGTTGAAGAACTGTAAAACAAGAAAGGACTATCATAATGAATTTAAGCAATCTAAAACCCGCGAAGGGTTCAATAAAGCACTCAAAACGTGTTGGCCGTGGCCAAGGTTCGGGTAAGGGCGGGACCTCCACTCGTGGTCATAAAGGTGCAAAGGCTCGTTCTGGTTACCACCAAAAAATAGGGTTTGAAGGAGGTCAAATGCCTATCTACCGTCGTCTACCCAAGTTTGGCTTCAAAAATATTAATCGCGTGGAATACAACGCGATAAACTTGGAAACACTGAATCGTTTGGCAGATGAGAAGGGTATTACCAATTTTGACCTTGAAGTCTTCAAACAAAACGGTTTGCTTTCAGGCAAGGCACTTATCAAGATATTGGGACGTGGCGAACTGAACAAAACCGTGACCATTTCGGCACATGCTTTCTCGGCGTCAGCCAAGAAAGCCATCGAAGATAAAGGAGGCCAAGCAAACGTCATCAAGTAAAAAGTTCATTTCATTAAGTTCGTAAAGTTCCCGAGGTAACTAAACCAACTATTATCGAATTACGCCATCGAGGGCTTTACGAACTAAATTATTAGAATCAATGAAGAGATTAATTCAGACACTGAAGAACATAGGGTCCACTGAAGACTTGCGCAAGAGAATACTCTATACCCTCGGGTTGGTACTCATTTATCGCATAGGGTCTTATGTTGTTCTTCCTGGTGTCGACCCATCCCAACTTAAAGGACTCCAGCAACAAGGCGAAAGCGGCTTGATAGGTTTGCTGAACATGTTTTCGGGCGGTGCTTTTTCCAACGCGTCCATTTTTGCATTGGGAATAATGCCCTATATTACCGCGTCTATCGTTGTACAGCTGTTTGTTATGGTGATACCTGCGTTCCAAAAGATGCAGCGTGACGGAGAGAGTGGTCGCCGCCGAATGAATCAGATTACCCGTTGGCTCACGGTGGCAGTGTGTGCGTTGCAGGCTCCGGCATACATCACCAACATGATGTACCAATTAGGTGCCTCATCTACTGCCATATATCCCTTTGACGGCAGCGCGCCATCTCCATTCTTTTGGGTGTCCAGCATTATCATCCTCATTAGCGGCACTTTGTTTGTGATGTGGCTGGGAGAACGTATTACAGACAATGGGGTTGGTAATGGTATCTCTTTACTTATCATGGTGGGTATCATTGCCCGTTTGCCGTTTGCCTTGGCGGCAGAGTTCATGGCTCGTCTCACAGAGAGCGGTGGGTTGGTGATGTTCCTCTTCGAAATTGTAGTCCTATTGGTCGTCATTTTGTTGGTCATATTATTAGTGCAAGGAACGCGACGCGTCCCAGTGCAGTATGCCAAACGCATTGTCGGCAACAAGCAATATGGTGGGGTGCGCCAGTACATTCCACTCAAAGTGAATGCGGCGGGTGTGATGCCTATTATTTTTGCTCAAGCCATTATGTTTCTTCCTATTACATTCATGGGATTTAATGGCAATACTGATTCAAAGTTTGCAATGGCATTCTCTGACTTCAACGGTTTTTGGTACAACTTGACCTTTGGCATCTTGGTTATTTTGTTTACATACTTTTATACAGCAATCGCTGTAAACCCGAACCAAATGGCTGACGACATGAAACGTAATGGCGGATTCATACCAGGTGTGAAACCAGGGAAGAAAACAGCGGAATATTTGGAAAATATCCTTTCGAGGATAACACTGCCAGGTTCTTTCTTCTTGGCCATCGTAGCCATCTTGCCCGCACTTATTCGCCTGTTTGGTGTAAACACGCAATTTGCTCAATTTTACGGCGGCACGTCGCTGCTTATTTTGGTCGGTGTTATTCTCGACACATTGCAACAGATAGAGAGTTACTTATTGATGCGCCATTATGATGGCCTCACCAAGACAGGACGCATCAAAGGTCGCACATCCATGTCAATACAAGCGTAAGGGATGAGGCATTTAGCGAAGTCAATAATGTTGACGTCAAAGAATGCATATAATTGAAGAGATCAAACAGGCACATTGACATTATTGACTTCAAAAATTAATAATAATGATATTGCTCAAGACCCAAGAAGAAATAGAGCACATCCGAAAAGCAGCTTTGCTTGTGGGCAAGGCACTTGCCGAAGTCGGGCGCCATATACGTCCAGGTGTCACCACTGCTTTCCTCGATCAGATAGGAGAGCAGTTCATCCGTGATAATGGAGGTATCCCTCTTGAGAAAGGCTTTGAAGGATACCCCGCTGCCACATGTATTTCGGTAAACGACGTAGTGGTACACGGCATTCCATCCAACGATATCTTTATCAAGGATGGTGATAATGTGAGCGTGGATATCGTTGTGGAGTTAAATGGATATGTGGGTGATTCATGCTACACGTTTCCCGTGGGCGAAATCAGTCCTGAAATAAGGCGTTTGATGCGTGTCACTAGGGAGTGTCTCTACTTGGGTTTGGAAAAATGTAAGGAAGGGAACCGTTTGGGAGACATAGGCAGTGCAGTGCAAATGCATGCTGAAAAAAATGGATATAGTGTAGTGCGCGATTTATGTGGACATGGCGTAGGTTTCAAGATGCATGAATCGCCCAGTGTGCTCAATTATGGAACACCGGGCACGGGTGCTCTTTTGAAAGAAGGAATGGTGTTGGCCGTAGAACCGATGATAAACATGGGGTCGAAGAACGTCACTTTTTCCAAAGAAGATGGCTGGACGGTGCGCACACGCGATGGAAAGCCAGCAGCCCACTATGAGCACACGGTGGCCATTACAAAGGACGGGCCCGATATTTTATCGAGTTTTGATGAGATAGAGCAATACGTCAAGATATAACTTTTAGAAAAAACCATATGGCAAAACAAGAGTCGATACAATTAGACGGGACAGTCATTGAGGCATTGGGTAACGAACGGTTCCACGTGCAGTTGGAAAATGGTGCCACCATCTTGGCCCACATTTCGGGACGTATGCGCCAGCACTATATCAAGATATTGGTAGGAGACAGAGTGCAACTTGAAATGTCGCCTTACGATTTGACAAAAGGACGCATCACATATCGCTATAAGAGTTGAATGGGTCAGAATCGGAAGTTAGCCTTTATTACGGTGACAAAACCATAGTGGTCGCGTAATCAGTTTGCAGCAGATAGGAAATTTAATAAGAAATAAAATGAAAGTAAGAGTTTCTGTAAAAAAGAGAACCCCAGAGTGCCAAGTGGTGCGTCGTCACGGGGTTGTGTATGTAATCAACAAGAAAAACCCGAAACTCAAGATGAGACAACAGGGTTAAGTTAAGTAAAAGTCTAAAAGAAAAAGTACATGGCACGAATTGCAGGTATTGATTTACCTAAAAACAAACAAGGCGAGATAGGCCTTACCTACATTTACGGCATCGGTCGCAGCCTGGCTAAAGAGATTTTAACGAAAGCGGGAATCGAAGCCTCCAAAAAGGTGGGCGAATGGACAGATGACGAGCAGAATACCATTCGTAACATCATCAACGATGAGTATAAGGTGGAGGGTGCTCTGCGCAGCGAAGTGCAGATGAATATCAAGCGGTTGATGGATATTGGTTGCTATCGTGGTGTCCGCCATCGTTTAGGTCTGCCCGTAAGAGGTCAGAGCACCAAAAATAATGCCCGTACCCGTAAAGGTAAGAAAAAGACTATCGCCAACAAGAAGAAAGCTCCTAAGGCATAACGTTCTTTGTGAGCGCCGGCTACGGATTACCTCATTTTCTATTGGATGTAGCTGGAAGTAAGTAATAAGTAAAATCAAGCAAAAAGAAAAGTAAATGGCAAAAACTTCTAAACCGACTAAAAAGAGAGTCGTAAAAGTTGAAGCACAAGGAAGAGCAACTGTGTTTGCCTCTTTCAACAACGTCATCGTCTCATTGACGAACAATGCCGGTCAAGTGATTTCTTGGTCGTCTGCAGGAAAAATGGGCTTCCGCGGATCGAAGAAAAACACTCCGTATGCAGCGCAAATGGCAGCGGAAGATTGCGGCAAAGTTGCTTATGATTTGGGCCTAAGAAAAGTTAAGGTTTACGTAAAAGGACCTGGTTCTGGACGCGAATCCGCAATACGCGCCATCAATGGATGCGGCATTGAAGTCACCGAGATTGTGGATGTGACCCCGCTGCCCCATAATGGGTGTCGTCCTCCAAAACGTCGTAAGGTATAAGAACAACAGAATGTTGTGGCATAGTCTGAAAGGGCTGTAGCAGAAACTCCCCCGCTGGACATAAGGTCGCGACAAGGTTAAACATTAAAAGAATCATTTAGAAATGGCAAGATATACAGGTCCCAAAACCAAGATTGCAAGAAAGTTCCACGAACCCATCTACGGTCCGGACAAGTACTACGAACGAAAGCAATATGCTCCTGGAGTGCATGGCAACGACAAGCGTCGCAACAAGGTTAGTGAATATGGCATGCAACTTAAGGAAAAACAGAAAGCCAAATACACATATGGTATATTGGAACGTCAGTTCCGCAAACTTTACACGGAAGCTTCGCGTCGAGGTGGCATTACCGGTGAGGTGCTGATGCAACTCATTGAAAGTCGGCTTGACAATGTGGTTTATCGCCTCGGCATAGCCCGCAGCCGTGCGCAAGCCCGTCAAGTAGTAAGCCATTGCCACATAACCGTCAATGGCAAGGTGGTGAATGTACCATCATACTTGCTTAAGGCAGGTGACGTTGTTTCTGTTCGTGAACGTTCCAAGTCTCTGGAGATAATCAATGATGCCCTTGCAAGCCGCGCCAATAACTATTCGTGGCTGGAATGGGATGGTAATGCGATGAGCGGCAAGTTCCTCAATTATCCCCAACGTGCCGACATCCCTGAGAGTATCGACGAGCAGCAGATCGTTAACCTCTACTCGAGATAATAGTTAGTATAGGTTGTTATTCGTTATGCTGTATAGCGGTCATCCGCCATCGCAGTTAAACAACCGGAGAAACTTTCAACTAACTAAGTCTGAGCCGACAGGTACACCATATTATTAATCAGAAACAACGAGAAAGGAAAAAAATGGCTATATTAGCTTTCCAAAAACCAGATAAGGTTGTCATGCTGGAAGCGGACGATTTCCGTGGAAAATTCGAATTCCGCCCCTTGGAGCCTGGCTATGGTATCACAATAGGCAATGCCTTACGCCGCGTCCTTCTTTCTTCGCTGGAGGGGTATGCGATTACTTCAGTTCGCATCGAAGGTGTGGACCATGAGTTTGCATCTATTTCTGGCGTCATTGAGGACATGACCGACATCATACTCAAGTTGAAACAAGTTCGCTTCCGTCGTCAGATTGAGGACCAAACCAGCGAACGCGTAAGCTTTGAAATTACAGGTCAAACAACACTTAAGGCAGGCGACCTAAACAACTACCTAAACAGTTTCCAGGTGCTTAATCCTGAACTCGAGATCTGCCACATGGAGCCATCCGTCGACCTGAAGATAGAACTTTCTATCGACAAGGGTCGAGGCTATGTGCCTTCAGAGGAAAATAAGCACGCTTCCGATCCTATCGGCGTCATTGCTATCGATTCAATCCATACCCCCATCCGCCAAGTGCAATATGAGGTGAGCGACTATCGCGTGGAACAAAAGACAGACTATGAGAAGCTCACTTTCGACATCCAAACTGATGGATCTATCCATCCCAAGGAGGCACTCAAGGAGGCTGCCGCCATTCTTATTCAGCACTTCATGCTTTTCTCCGATGAGCGCATTACGCTCGACGAGGAGCCCAAGAAGCCTGTTCAGGAATATGATGAGACGACAGCGCACATGCGTCAGCTTCTCAAGACCAAGTTGGTGGATCTTGACCTCTCCGTCCGTGCCCTTAATTGCCTCAAAGCAGCCGATGTGGAAACGCTGGGAGATTTGGTGTCATACAATAGGGGCGACCTCCTTAAGTTCCGTAATTTTGGCAAGAAGTCGTTGGCCGAATTGGATGCCCTCGTGGCTGGAAAGAATCTCGAGTTTGGCATGAATGTTTCAAAGTATAAATTAGAAAAAGAATAAATATAAGAAAATGAGACACGGTTGCAAAGTAAATCATCTGTCCAGAACATCCGCACACAGGAAAGCGATGTTATCCAACATGGCCGCTTCGCTCATCCTTTATAAAAGAATAGAAACCACGCTCGCCAAGGCCAAGGCTTTGCGCGGCTATGTGGAGCCTCTCATCAATCGCGCCAAGTTAGCCAGCGCAGGCAGCGACGTGGCTGTCATGCGAAATAATCAGCGTGTCGTCTTCAGTTACCTTCACAACAAGGAAGCTGTGCATGAGTTGTTCAGCGAGGTGGGCCCCAAGGTGGCTGGCCGCAATGGCGGTTACACTCGCATTCTCAAGACTGGCATTCGCCATGGCGACAATTCCGAGATGTGCATGATGGAGATTGTGGACTACAATGAGAACATGTTGAAAGAGGCCACTGTGAAGAAAACGAAAACCACGCGTCGCAGCCGCAGCAAGAAAGCCGCGGACGCTGTAGTGGCAGAAGTTCCCCAAGCAGAGGTAAAGTCAGAAGAAGCCCCAAAGGCAGAATAATGTCTTGAGAGGCAGTTGAAGATATTCATAGAAGTAAAGGAATGTTGAGCACTGCCAAGCAGGCCTACATTCCTTTTAATAATATAATCAATCACAAAATCATATGTCACAAATAATCGGAATGCGTGGTCGCCAAATACTCGACTCACGTGGCAATCCAACCGTAGAGGTGGAAGTTTTTACAGAACAAGGCGCCACAGGGCGTGCTTCAGTACCTTCTGGGGCGTCCACGGGCATACACGAGGCCTGCGAACTGCGCGATGGCGACAAGAGCGTATACATGGGCAAAGGCGTAATGCAGGCCGTGCAGAACGTCAACAATGTCATAAATGAAGAAGTCAAGGGCATGTATGTCCAGGACCAGCGCGCCATCGACCAGAAGATGATAGACCTGGACGGCACGCCAAACAAGGGCCGTTTGGGAGCTAATGCCATCCTTGGCGTTAGCCTTGCTTGCGCCAAGGCCGCAGCAATGGAAAGCAATCAAGAGTTGTTCAACTACCTTGGAGGAGTCAATGCGCACATGCTTCCCATCCCCATGATGAATATCCTTAATGGTGGAGCACATGCCGACAACAGTATAGACTTCCAAGAGTTCATGATAATGCCCGTAGGGGCCGAAACTTTTTCCGACGCATTGCGCATGGGAGCCGAGGTCTTCCACAACTTGCGCAGTGTCCTCAAAAGCAAAGGTATGAGTACCAATGTTGGTGACGAAGGAGGCTTCGCTCCCAATTTGAGTAGCAACGACGAGGCCATACAGGTGGTCACCGAGGCCATTGAGAAGGCTGGCTATCGCCCAGGCGAAGACGTATTTATCGCCTTGGATGCGGCTGCCTCCGAGTTCTACATTCCCGAGGAGAATGTTTATCACCTCAAGTGGAGCACTGGCGACAAACTCACCCCTGCCCAAATGGTCTCCTTTTGGCAGGATTGGGCAAAGAAATATCCCCTCATCAGCATAGAAGATGGCATGTCTGAAGATGACTGGGACGGCTGGAAGAGTCTTACCGATGCTTTGGGTAAGAAGGTGCAATTGGTGGGCGACGATTTGTTCGTCACTAACGTGGAGCGTCTCCAAGAAGGTATCGACAAGCAAGTGGCAAACAGCATCCTTATTAAGGTGAACCAAATAGGCACCCTCACGGAGACCATAGAAGCCATCAACCTCGCATTCCGCAACCAATACACAGCCATCATCAGCCATCGAAGCGGCGAGACAGAGGATACAACCATTGCCGATTTGGCAGTGGCTATGAATGCTGGCCTCATCAAGACTGGTAGCGCCAGCCGTACCGACCGCATCTGTAAATACAACCAACTGATGCGCATCGAAGAAAGTCTTGGCGATCAAGCCCAATATCTCGGCAAGAATTTCAAGTTCATCAAGAAATAAGCTCTCGAGATAAAATAATACAACGAAACTCTTGGGACACTTCGATGTGAGGTCTTAAGAGTTTCTTTTTTATGTTTGGCAATTTCATTTTTTTGGCTTACGACGGATATGTCGTTTTTTTTTCGTAATTTTGCAGATTGTATGTTTGTGAGCGAAAAGTCGTAACATATTGCTTAATAGGATAAAGAGTTGAAATATGAAGATTCTGAAGGGTCTTTTTATATTGTTGAATATGCTTGCCGTTGCGTTGCTGCTTCTCTCTACGCTGGCAGGCAAAATACCTCCCAGCCAAAGCGAGTGGGTATCCTTGTTTAGTTACGGTTATTTCTTGCTGTTGTTGTTGAACGTGACGTTTGCCTTGCTGTGGTTGTTGGCAAGCAGCAAGTGGTTTCTGCTGTCCACTGCCGCCATCTTTCTCCGATTTTCTTTCGTACCACTCTTTTTCCAATTGGGAGGCAACCAAGAGTTGGGCCGTCACTTAGAAGACGACGAGATTATCGTGATGACGTACAACGTGCATAATTTTATGGGTCGGAACTTTGCATCTGCGATGGACGGGAATCTGAGCCAAATGGACAGCAACGCCCGCCAGTTCCTCGATATAGTGGACAGCATACAGCCGTTGATGATGTTCCTTCAGGAGTTTGTGCCCGTGTGTCATAACACGGGCGTCGCTGACAGTCTCAAAACGCGCGGGTACAAATATACCATGTCGGCCAGCTTCAATATGGACACCTATGGTACAGTCATCTTTTCGCGCCAACCGTTGGAGGCTCCAATACACATCGATTCATCTGAATGCTTCGCTGTGGACATGTTGCATAATGGCGACACGCTGCGCCTGATTAACTTACATTTGGAAAGTTATAAGTTAGATGAAGTAGACTACCAGCGTTTTAATGCTACTCGCCATGGTGCCATGGCCATGGACAGCCTACATGGTACGATTGCGAAATTGCGGCAAGCCAGCCTTGTGCACGAGCAGGAATGGAAGCGTATAGCACCTCTCATCGAGAGTTCTCCATACCCCTGTGTCATGGCGGGCGACTTCAATGACACGCCGGCGTCCTATTTCTATCAGAACGCCAAACTTCATTTGCTTGATAGTTATAAGGAATGTGGCAAGGGCTTTGGCACCACCTACCACGGTAATTTCCCCGCTTTCAGAATAGACTATGTCATGCATAGCCAAGTTTTGCAGGCTCATTCCTACCGACGGTTAAAAAGCGATATCAGCGACCATTTTCCAATAGCGGTAAAGTTGAAGGTGCCTGCGCAATGAACGAACTAATGCCTACATGACACAGAAAGAACGATATTTGAAGTTTGTAACCTATTTTTCGGGGCATCTGCCAAACGCTCAAACTGAACTTGAGTTTGGTACGCCTTTTCAGTTGTTGGTTGCCACGTTGTTGAGTGCGCAATGCACCGACAAAAGGGTGAACATGGTCACTCCTAACCTTTTCGCCGCCTACCCCACGGCAGAGGCTATGGCGCAGGCTTCGGAAAAGGAGTTACTGAATTATGTTCGCAGCGTGTCCTACCCTAACAGCAAAAGCCGTCATTTGCTGGCCATGTCCAAGAAACTCGTAGCCGACTATGGCGGCGAGGTGCCCCGTGACGTAGTGGCTTTGCAGACCTTGCCTGGTGTGGGGCGAAAAACGGCCAATGTGGTTGCCAGCGTGGCGTTTGGTCAAAGCCGTATGCCAGTGGACACGCATGTGTATCGTGTAGCCAACCGCATAGGTTTAACAAACAACAGCAAGACTCCTCTGCAAACAGAAGAGACTCTTGTGAGGCATCTACCAGCCGATGTGGTTCCTAAAGCTCACCATTGGCTCATTCTGCATGGTCGCTATGTATGCCAGGCTCGTAAGCCCAAATGCGACGTCTGCGGGATAACTGACATTTGCAAGTATTTCTTGAAGGAGTGTGAGGTAGGAGTACGGCCTGCAACGCCTGTAAAAACCACGCCGCAGTCATGATGTTTCTCTATCCAGCATTCCTTTTTGCGTTATTGGCCGTGTTGATACCGATAGCGGTGCACCTCTTCAATCTCCACCGCTATCGAAAGGAATACTTCAGCAACGTGCGCCGATTGGAGGAGATGCAGCAGCAAACTCGCCGTCAGCGCAATCTTCGTCAGTTGCTCCTTCTTGCGTCGCGCGTTCTTTCCGTTACATTTCTTGTCTTGGCCTTTTGTCAGCCCGTTTTGCTACGGAAGGAACAGTTGGTACGGCGTGGCGGCGCGGCGGTGAGCGTTTATGTGGACAACTCGTTCAGCATGTCCAACGTAGGCCGCGAGGGTTCTCTTTTGCAACAGGCCGTGCAAAAGGCTCGCGAAATTGCCAGCGCGTACAAGAGCAGCGACCGTTTCCAACTGCTCACCAGCGACATGCTTGGACGGCAATTCCGTTGGCTCAGTCGCGACGAATTCCTTGCCGCTCTCGACGAGGTTAAGCCATCTTCAGCCACTCCCTTATTGAGCGAAGTGGCGCAACGACAAGCCGATTTTCTGCGCTCCGTCTCTGCAAACGACTGGCAGGCCTACGTTATCAGCGATTTTCAGGTCTCCTCATCCGATTTTGGGGCGTTAAAGCAAGATAGCCTCGTGGCCACCACGTTGGTGCCATTGGAGGCGCAGGGGGTGAACAATCTTTTTGTTGACTCCCTTTCGTTGGGTGCGCCCGTTTTCTACAAAGGAGCTTTGGCCGTTGCGGTAGCATACTTGCGCAATGAAGGCGACAGCCAAGTGGAGAGTGTTCCCGTGCGTTTGTTTCTCGACGGTAGACAGCGAGCCATGGCATCGACCTCAGTAGATGCTCATTCCACCGTTGCTGTGGAGTTGCCTTTCACTATCGATGCAACGGGGCCCATGGATGGGCGGGTTGAAATTTCGGACTACCCTATCACGTTCGATGACACCCTTTTCTTTGCCCTCAACGTGCGTAGCCGCATCAATATGCTTGAGGTGGACGGTGGAGAACCGAATCCTTATCTGCAAAGCCTTTTTTCTGGCGACAGCGCCATCTTTCTGCGGTACGCAGGAGAGCGCAGCATAGACTATGGCTCCCTAAACGAGAGCAACTTCATTGTCCTCAATGGCTTGAAAGATATTCCCAGCGGCTTGGCCCAGACCCTTCACGACTTTGTGGAAGATGGGGGCTCCGTACTTGTGGTGCCGCCAGTTGCCGCCTACGTGGCGAGTTACAACTCAATGTTGTCCCTCTTTTCCGCGCCGCGGCTGGGCGGCTGGATGCAAGGCGAGCGCAAGGCTGTTGGCGTGGATACTCGAGCATTGCTATATTCTAATGTCTTTTCGCGCCACGACGACCCCATGGAATTGCCCACGCTAAAAGGTTCCTACTCCATGGTGTACGATGGTGGTACCATATATCAACCTCTCATTTCCCTTGCCGACGGCGGCTATTATCTCGCCCTTACCCCATGTGGCAGCGGCAACCTATATCTCCTGGCCTCCCCTTTGGATGAGCAAAACACCGATTTCGTGCGGCAGGCGCTCTTTGTGCCCACCCTATACAACATGGCCCTATACAGCGTCGCTCCTGGCAGCCCGTATGCCACGCTGGGTTCGTTGGCTCCAGTGACTTTGTCTCACTATTACCCAATCGACGACGTTCCGCTTCTCACGTCGTCTAGCCAGGCCTTCTCCCAAATTCCCGACCTGCGGCGCGTTGGCGGGCGCTGTCTATTGATGCCCCATGCCGTTGCATTGGCAGGCAATTACCGCCTTGCCTTGCAAGACGGTAATTGCCTGCACGAAGCTGTTGCTTTCAATTACAGTCGTGTGGAAAGTGTCATGCAGTTTCTTTCTCGCGGCGAGGTGTCGAAGACTGCCAAGGACTACAATCTTACAACCTTCGCCTCCGTTCTTGATGCAAGCCGCCCGTTAGACGCCGCCATCAAAGTTCAGCGTGAGGGAGTACCGTTGTGGCGTTGGTGTCTTGCTATCAGTCTGATGTTCCTTGCGGTGGAGGTGTTTCTGTTAAGAAAAATCAAGCTACCCCATGTTTCTTGAAATAAACCATATCGACAAGACATTTGATTCTTACCGCGCCCTCGACGACGTGAGCCTGCAAATACGCGAAGGTGCAATCTTTGGCTTGCTGGGCCCCAATGGAGCCGGCAAGACCACCTTGTTGCGCATCATCAACCGCATTCTTCACCCAGACCATGGAGAAGTGCTGCTGCAAGGCCGTCCCATGGTCGACGACGATGTGCTACAAATAGGTTACCTGCCCGAGGAGCGCGGCTTGTATAGAAAGATGCGGGTGGGCGATCAAGTTATCTATTTGGCGCGATTAAAGGGTTTGTCGAGACAGGAGGCGGAGAAAAGACTGCAAATTTGGTTTGAGAAATTTGGCATAGAAGGATGGCGGAACCGACGTGTGGAGGAACTGTCGAAGGGCATGCAGCAGAAGGTGCAGTTCATTGTCACAGTGTTACATAGACCGCGTCTGCTCATCTTCGACGAACCTTTCAGCGGCTTCGACCCCGTGAATGCCGATTTGCTGAAAAACGAGATGCTGAAGCTCCGCCGTGAAGGCGCCACCATTGTGTTGTCTACCCATAATATGGCGTCTGTGGAAGAACTGTGCGACAATATCGCCCTCGTCAACAAAGGCCGCGTGGTGTTGAGCGGCGACGTACAAGCCATCCGCCAGGCCTACGGCAAGGGCCATCCGCCCGTGTATAAGCAAGTACTGCCATCCATGAACGATATATTTATCGATGCTGTGAAAGAACAACACCCATGAAAACGAAAGTCCTGCATAAGATACTACTCGTCGTCGGTCGCGAGTATGCTACCCGCGTGAAGAAGCCCTCTTTTTGGATTCTCACCATTTTGGTGCCGCTGTTTGTTGCGGTGCTCTACGCCCTCCCGGTCTACCTGGCCACAAGGCCATCGCAACAGGCGCGTGTGCTGGTGGCGGACGACACGCAACTCTTCTCTCGCTCGTTTGAAAGCAATGAGGCTGTGCGTTATATTTCCGTTGCCAACCTTGACGTTGCAAAGACTTTGCTGGCGCAAAACGACAGCATTGATGCCATTGTGTACATACCCGCCCGAGAGACGACTATTCCAGGCGACGCTTTTCTCTACTACCGCGCCGATGCGCCAGGCGTGAGGCTGGAAAGTGATGTGGACAGGCAGTTGCAGGAGATTCTGCGCAACAACATTCTACTGGATGTACATCACATCGGTGCCGAGGATTACGCGCTTATTACAGGAACACGCATTAATTTGCACACTAAAGATATAGAGACGGGACGTGATGGTTTCCTCGCAGTGAAGACCACCTTGGGGTTGGCGTTGGCGTTGCTCATCCTTGTCGCCATCTTCGCTTTTGGAAACCTGGTGATGCGTGGCGTGATGGAGGAGAAAGGGAATCGTATTGTGGAAATCATGATAGGCAGCGTGCGACCATTCCAACTCATGATGGGAAAGGTGGTGGGCATTTGCGCCGTCGGCGTGACACAAATGCTGCTATGGACGCTGTTGAGTGGACTGGCGTTGGGCATCATCCAACGTAGCCATGCGGATTTGTTTCAGCAAGCCGTTGAGAGCCAACATGTGACACAGATAGCCACCAAAGGAACGGATGCCACCGCTCAATGGGCCGCTGCCCAGTCCGCTCCCCCTGTCAGCGAGTGGATGCAAGGACTTACGTCTATCAATTTCGGCCTCATAACAGGAATGTTTTTCTTCTACTTCTTCTTTGGCTATTTACTGTATGCCACGCTCTTCGCCGCCGTAGGAGCCGTGGCCGACCCCGAGTCGGACGGCAACCAGTTTTTGTTGCCGCTCACCCTGCCGCTGCTCGTCACCTTTCTCCTCAGCGTGAAGATATTTGACGCTCCCAGTGGAGTGCTGGCCACTTGGTTCAGCATCATCCCCTTCACCTCGCCAGTGGCCATGCTCATGCGCATTCCTTTTGGCGTGCCGGTGGGGCAGTTTGTGGCAAGCGCTGCGCTGCTAATAGTCTCTTTTCCTATTTTCACGTGGTTTGCCGCTAAAATTTACCGTGCAGGAATTCTGCATTACGGTTCAAAAATCACTTATTCCAAATTGTTTCGTTGGCTAAAAACGGACGAAAACGAATAAGGGAGAATGGCATGCACAGAATGTCTGCCGTTCTCTGTCATAGGCTTTCGTATAAACGAAAGTATCCTGCTGCTTAAAGGGCCGTTGCCGATTTCTTTGTGGAGTGAAGAGGGAAGGTGAGGGTTGGGATAGCGTTTCTTGTGGTATGTTTTTGTGGCCGTTCGGCGGCTTTTTCGCGTATGTAAGAAAAAAATCGTATCTTTGCAAAACGAAATAAGTTCCGTAAAATATATTAGTAATTTGAATATCATGGCTAACGAAAGATATTGTGTTATTATGGCTGGTGGCATAGGAAGCCGTTTTTGGCCATTAAGCAAAGATGACCATCCAAAACAATTCATAGATGTGTTGGGAACAGGGAAGAGTTTCATTCGCGCCACATTCGAGAGGTTCATACACGACGTGCCCGTAGAGAATTTCTTGGTGGTGACAAATGTCAAGTACAAGCAATTGGTATTGGAGCATCTGCCCGAGCTTCGCGAGGATCAAGTGCTGTGTGAACCCATGCGTCGCAACACCGCTCCCTGCATAGCCTACGCAAATTACCGCATACGGGCGCGTCGGGGGCAGGCCAGTATTGTGGTGACTCCTGCGGATCACTTGGTGACCAACGAGGCGGAGTTCATGCGTGTGATGCGCACGGGGTTTGATTTCCTTGAAACACCGCAAGGTGAGGACGCCTTGCTTACTATAGGTATTAAGCCTTCGCGCCCCGAAACGGGTTATGGCTACATACAAACGGACTCAAACGAGGAGGTTGGCATCCCCACAGAGGTGAAACGGGTGGCGAGTTTCAAGGAAAAACCTGATTTGCAAACGGCAAAGCGCTATGTGGAGGATGGGCATTATCTGTGGAACTCGGGCATTTTCCTATGGACGTTGCAAGGCATACTTAAAGCCTATCAAAGCCACCTTCCAGAATTGACGCGCCTATTTGACGAGGGGAAAGAGATATTTGGAACGTCGCAGGAATGGCAGTTCATCCACAGGCAGTTTCCCCGATGCGAAAACATTTCCATAGATTACGGCGTGATGGAAAGAGCCAAGTTGCGCTATTGCATTCCCGCCGACTTTGGATGGAGCGACATCGGCACATGGGGTTCGCTTTATGAACACGTGCCGCACGATGCCAATGGCAATGCGTTGAGAGGCAATGTGACGAGGGTGCAAACCTCAAGAAGCATAGTGAATGTTGAGGATGGCGTGCAAGCCATCGTTCAGGGTTTGGATGGATATTTAGTTGCTTTTCGGGACAAAAGTCTACTTGTGTGCAGGATGGAAGACGAGCAGCGCATCAAGGAATGGGTGGACGCGCAGGGGAAAAAGTGAAAGAGCCGACGATTCATACCCTTGGAGGAGAAAAACAACATCGGGCAACCCTGAAGAAAAAATAGGATTGCCCGATGGTTGGCTTAATTGAGGCAGACCTTGATGGTTACCTCGTTCACGTTCACATACTGCACCGCAGCATGCCGCGCATAGTTTTGGATGTTCTTCAGCGTCCTGCGCGAAGGGAGCTGTACATTGCTTACGGACTTCGAAGATGTATTTGTTC